>NZ_JBEXPB010000044.1:0-59195 GCF_040611795.1 Streptomyces sp. NPDC006529
GTGGGCCGTGGGCCCCAGGGCTCGGGACCAAGGCCCGCGGGCGCCCGGGCCCAGGGCCGGGGGCCGCGGGCGGCGGGCCCGGGCGCCCGGAGCCGAGGGGCGGCGGGACCCGGCCGAGGCCGAGGTCCGCGGACACCGGCGCCCGGAGCCGGTGCCCGTGCGCACCGGCGCCCGGGACCGAGGTCCGCATGCACCGGCGCCCGGGACCAAGGCCCGCGGGCGCCCGGGCCCGGGGCCGGGGGCCGCGAGGCAGCGCTTCGGGCTGGGGGCGGCGCTGCCAGGCGGCAGAGGCGTGGGGTGGCGTCGGGGCGTGTGTCGGCGCCCTCCGTCCGGCCGTACGCGGGGCGGCCGGGGTGGAAGAGGGGGTCCCGCGCCGGGCGGCTACGGGTAGCACGCCGCCGCCCGGCCCGATTCCGTCGAGAGGTCGAGGGTGCCGGGCGCGGCCGGATCCGCCATGCCCGGGGCCACGTCCAGGCGTCCGCTGCCCGCCCGGCTCGTCACCCGGAAGCGGGTGGCGACGGGCAGGGTGAGCGCGATCCTCCCCGAGCCGGTGCGCGCGGCGAGCCGGTCCGGCGGGGCGAGGAAGCGGGCGTCGACCATGCCCGAGCCGGCGCGGAGGTCCGCTTCCGGGGAGGTGAGCGCGGTGGCTTCCAGCGCGCCCGAGCCGACGACGGCCCGCAGCGGGCCGCGCAGCGCGGTCAGCCGCACGGCGCCGGAGTCCGTCCGCACGTCGACGGCGCCGCCGAGGCCGCTGATGTCGACCTTGCCCGATCCGCCGGTCACCGTGACCGGGATGCCCACCGGCACGGTGACGCCGAGGTCGACCCCGCAGCCGCCGCCCGCGTCGAGCACGCCGCCGGCGCCCGGGCAGCGCGGCGTGAGCCGCAGGGTGCCGCCGAGGCGGCTCACCTCGATCTCCGGGCGCGCCAGGGACCAGCGGAGGTCCGCGCGGTAGGCCACCCGCTGGTCCCCGCGGGGGCTGACGGTCACCGCCGCGTCCCCGGCGTCGATCTGCAGCGCGGTGACCGTGAACCCGCCGCTGTCGCCGCGCAGCACCCCGCTCTCGGCGGACCGGTGGCTCCAGGCCTTCCAGGCGGCCGGGGCCACGATGAACACGGCGCTCAGGGCCGCGGCCACGGTCCACGCGGTGCGGCGCCGGGGCCCCGGGCGCTGCGCCGCAGCCCCGGGCCGCGCCGGAGCCGCCGCGCCGGTCGCGGCCGCCGCACCCGCGTCCGCCCCCGCCGTGGAGGCACCCGTACCGCCGTCCCCGCGCTCGCGGCTCACGGGGATCCGTCCAGGAAGCGGAGCACCGCGAGGACCCGCCGGTGGTCGCCGTCGGCCTGCGGGAGGTCGAGCTTGGCCAGGATGTTGTTGATGTGCTTGGCCACCGCGCTTTCGCTGATGACGAGTTCGGCCGCGATGCCCGCGTTGGAGCGGCCCTCGGCCATCAGCGCGAGCACCTCGCGCTCGCGCGGGGTCAACCGGTCCAGGGGGTCCAGTCCACCGCCCCGGCGCAGCAGCAACTGCGCGACCACCTGCGGGTCGAGAGCGGTGCCACCGGCCGCGACCCGCTTGAGGGCGTCGATGAACTCCTCGACGTCGGCGACCCGTTGCTTGAGGAGGTAGCCGATGCCCCCGGTCTGGGTGGCCAGCAGGTCGGCGGCGTAGCGCTCCTCGACGTACTGCGAGAGCAGCAGCACGGAGGTGCCCGGCCACTGACGGCGAATCATCAGCGCGGCCCGGACGCCCTCGTCGGTGAAGCCCGGCGGCATCCGGACGTCGACCAGGGCGAGTTGGGGGGCGTGCTCCTCGACGGCGGCGAGCAGCCCCTCGGCGTCCCCGGTTTCGGCGGCCACCTCGAAGCCCGCCATTTCGAGGACTTTGACCAGCCCTATTCGCAGCAGCACCGAGTCCTCGGCGATCACAGCGCGCACGGCAGCTCCACAGTCACGGCGGTCGGGCCCCCGAGAGGGCTGTTGATCACGATGGTTCCGTCGACCGACCCTACGCGCTTGCGCAGGCCCACCAGCCCGGTGCCGCCCGCGGGGTCGGCGCCGCCCACCCCGTCGTCGGTGACGGTGATGCGCAGCCGGTCGCCGTGGCGCCGGGCGACCACCTGGCAGCGGTTCGCCCGGGCGTGCTTGGCGACGTTGGCGAGGGCTTCGGAGACGACGAAGTAGGCGACGGCCTCGACGGTGGGACCCGGCCTCTCGGCCAGTTCCACGGTGAGTTCGACGGGCAGCGGCGCGCGGGCCGCGATGCCGGAGAGGGCCGCGTCCAGGCCGCGGTCCTCCAGAACGGCCGGATGCAGGCCGCGCACCAGGCTGTTGAGTTCCTCGATGGCCTCCTTGGCCTCGCGGTGGGCCTCGTCGATGACGGCCTTCGCCTCGGGCGGCAGGTCGCGCAGGGCGGCGCGGGCGATGCCGAGGTTCATGGCGAGGGAGACCAGGCGCTGCTGTGCGCCGTCGTGCAAGGCCCGCTCGATGCGCCGGCGTTCGAGGTCGGCGGCGTCCAGGACACCGGCCCGGCTCTCGGCGAGGTCCTCGACCCGGCGTTCGAGTTCGCGGGCGCGGTTGGGTCCGAGGAGCCTGCGCGCGAGGCCGCTGTCGAGCCGGGCGAGGCCCGCGGCCAGCCAGGGCGTGAGGAGCAGCAGCAGCGCGCCCGCCACGGTGAGGAGGACCTCGTCGTCGGTCCATCCCGTGCCGCGTTCGGAGACGGGCCGCATCCACGACCAGGCGAAGACGCTCGTGCCCGCGAGCCCGACCGCCCAGCCCAGCGCGACGAGGCCGCCGCCGAGGCCGGCGAGCGGGCTGACCAGCAGGTGGTAGCCGTACTGCCGCCAGGTCGATTCGGCCCGCAGCCGCTCCAGCCAGCCGCGCGGGGTCCACCAGGGCCGCAGGTGGCCGACGGGCGGCACGTCCTGGGCCAACAGGGCCCACAGGCGGCTGCGTTGGAGCACGGTGAGCAGGGGTTGGAGGAGGAGCAGGAGGAGCAGCGCCACGGGGGCCCGGCCCGGGGCCGGGATGAGGACGGCGAACGCGGCGGTGGCGGGCAGGGCCGTCGGGACGGCCGCGACGGTGAAGACGGTGTTGCGCCGGGCCCAGGCCGACCACGGCGTGTGCCCGGCGATCCAGGTGTACGTACGCCGCAGCGCGCCGGGAGGTGCCATGCGCTCACGGTAACGGCACTGGTCAGGGACCTGCCACCACCCTGGTGCCCGTGCGGGGGTGTAGCCAGTGCCACCCCCTTTTCGGACCGTGCCACTACTGACCCGGGCGCTCCCGACCAGCAGTGTTGTCACCGTGCCCGGGGGACGGACCGCCGGGCCGGAGGGAGTTCCGCCGCATGACGCTCGTCGCCCCGCAGTTCCGGACCCGCGGTGTCCCCCTGAACCCGCTCCCCCGGCTCCCCCGTCCCCGGTCGGCCGCCTCTGCGCTCAGCCGGCGCCGGTCCCCGCGCGTCCCCCGGCCCGCCACGGTGCTCACGACGGCGGGGATCGTGCTGGTGCCGTGGATCGCGGTGCTGGCCAGGACCCTGCCGCACACCGTCGAGGTCTCCCACTGGTCCACGGCCTGGATCGGACTGGACGTCATACTGGCCGCAGGCCTCGCCGGTACGGGGCTGCTCCTCGGCCGGGGCGACCCGCGGGCCGGGGCGGCGGCCGCCGCGACGGCCGCGGTGCTGGTGCTGGACGCCTGGTTCGACGTGACGACCTCGGCGGCGGGCGGCGCCCGGATGACGGCGGTGGCGCTGGCGGTGTGCGCGGAACTCCCGCTGGCCGCACTGTGCGCCCGGGCCGCGGTCCGGAGCCCCGAGCCGGAAGCGGCCCCCGCCACCGTCTAGTTCGGCTCCGGGAGCGGGTGGCCGTCCGGGTCGGTCGCGTCCGCCTGGGTGGAGAAGCGGGACAGGAACGCGTCGAACCGGCCGTCCGGGCGCCGCACGAGCAGGGCGCCGTCCTGCCAGGTGCCGTTCTCGGCCCACCACCGGGTGCCGAGGGGGTCGCCCTGGTTCTGGTGCACGCGGCGCAGGCCGAGCCCTTCCTGCGAGGGCTCGCCGAAGACGAGCACCGGCCGCCCCGGCACGAGGAGCGCTTCCAGCGCCTGCGAGGCCTCCCGGCAGGAGCCGGAGGTCCACGGCCGCGGCGGCCTCAGCCGGTCGAGCGGGCCCCGGAGCCATCCGGGCACCCGGCGGCCGAAGAGCCGGCCCGCCCGGACGCCGAGCGCGGGGTGCCGGAGGTAGTCGAGCGCGCCCGATCCGCGGGCGCGGGACAGGTCGTGGTAGCCGGGCGCCGGCGCGTCCACCGGTTCCAGCACGGAGGGGTAGAGGGTGAGCACCTTCCACTGCACGCCGGCGCCGCGCTGCCCGCCGTCCACGTCGATCGCGCACGTGTGACGGCCCGCCGGGGTGTCGATCTCCAGGTGCACGCGCGACCAGCGCCCCTGCGCGTCGGGGTCGTCGCGGACGTGCCGGTGGAGGGTCCCGGACAGTACTCCGTAGTTCTCGAGGGGCATGGGCTCCAGTCAAGCACCGGGGCCCGCGGAAATCCGCGGGAAGAATTCTTCCGGCGTGTGTCGATCCCGCCGGGCGCCGTTCGACGTATGAGTGAGGGGCGGGGAAGGACCCCCGCCCCGGACGGAACGGCACAAGGAGTACGTCATGCCCCGCTACCTTTCGATGATCCGCCTCGACGAGGCCAACGCCCCGGCCGAGGGCCCCAGCGACGCGCTGATGGAACGGATGGGCCGGCTCATCGAGGAGATGACGAAGGCCGGTGTCCTGCTGGACACCGCCGGTCTCGCGCCCACCGCGCAGGGCGCCCGGGTGACCTGGGAGGGCGGCCGGACCTCGGTCGTGGACGGGCCGTTCACCGAGGCCAAGGAGGTCGTCGGCGGCTACGCGATGCTCCAGGCCAAGGACCTGGCGGAGGCGGTCGAGTGGACGAAGCGGTTCCTGTCGGTCCACGAGGACTACTGGACGATCACCTGCGAGGTCCGCGAGGTCGCCGAGGGCTGAGCCCGCCGCGGGCACCGCGCCCGGCCCGGCCCGGCTGCGTTGCCGGGCCGGGCCGCGGGGTGCTCTGATGGGTGGTCGTGAGCACTGACAGCACGGTGGAGACCGTCTTCCGGATCGAATCCGCGCGGATCGTCGCCACGGCCGCGCGGATCGTGCGGGACGTCGGGCTCGCCGAGGAGATCGCCCAGGACGCCCTCGTCGAGGCACTGGAGCAGTGGCCGCGCACGGGTGTCCCGGACAACCCGGCGGCCTGGCTGACGACCACCGCCCGGCGCCGGGCCGTCGACCTGGTGCGCAGGCGGGAGACCTACGCCCGCAGGCTCGCCGACCTGGGGCGCGACCTGGACGAGGCGGCGTACGATCCCGAACCCGCCGGGCCGGGCGACATCGACGACGACGTGCTCCGGCTGATCTTCACAGCGTGCCACCCGGTGCTGCCCCGGGACGGCCGGATCGCGCTCACCCTGCGGCTGCTGGGCGGGCTGACCACGGACGAGATCGCCCGGGCCTTCCTCGCCCCGGAGGCCACCGTCGCCCAGCGCATCGTGCGGGCGAAGCGGACCCTGGCCGCGGCGGGCGTGCCCTTCGAGGTGCCGTACGGGCCCGAGCGCGCCCAGCGGCTGGCGGCCGTGCTGGAGGTGGTCTACCTGATCTTCAACGAGGGGTACTCCGCCACCGCGGGCGAGGACCTGATCCGGCCCGCGCTCTGCGAGGACGCGCTGCGGCTCGCCCGGCGGCTGGCCGCGCTGATGCCCGCGGAGGCCGAGGCACACGCGTTGGCTGCGCTGCTGGAGATCCAGGCCTCGCGGACGGCGGCCCGCACCGACGCCGCGGGCCGCCCGGTCCTCCTCGCCGACCAGCGGCGCACCCGCTGGGACCGGCTGCTGATCCGGCGCGGGTTCGCCGCGCTGGCGGCGGCCGGGGACCTCGGCGGCGAGCCGGGGCCGTACGCGCTGCAGGCCGCGATCGCCGCCTGCCACGCCCGGGCCGGCAGCTACGAGGAGACCGACTGGCGGGCCATCGCCGCCCTGTACGGGAGGCTCTCGGCGCTCACCGGCTCGCCCGTGGTGGAACTGAACCGGGCGGTCGCCGTCTCGATGGCCGAGGGTCCGGCGGCGGGCCTGGCCCTGGCCGACGCCGTGGCGGGGGCGCCCGTACTCAAGACGTACCACCTGCTGCCCAGCGTCCGGGGCGAGCTGCTGGCCCGGCTCGGGCGGTCCGCCGAGGCGCGCGCCGAGTTCGCCCGCGCGGCGGAGCTGACCCGCAACGCGCGGGAACGGGCCCTGCTGCTGCGCCGGGCCGAAGCGGCCGGGGCGGACGTACCCGGCGCGCCCGGCACCGGTTCGCCGGCAGCACCGGAACCGCGCTCCCCCGGCGCGCCCGTCAGAGAGCGGCGTCCAGGAACGCCCTGAGCCCCGCCCGGTCCAGCGCCCCTTCCCGGGTGGCCACCACCTCGCCCGCCGTGACGAGCACGAACCAGGGCGCGCTGGTGACCCCGTAGCGGGCGGTCGGCCCCGGGCAGCGGGTCATGTCCGCCTTGACGGCGGTCAGCCGCCCCTCGTACGCGTCGGCCGCCTCCCGCACCAGGGCGTCCATGTCCTTGCAGACCGCGGCCACCTTCGGCCAGGTCCCGGTGAAGCAGACGAGGACCGGCCCGGGGACGTGTCCGAGGATGAAGTCGAACTCCTCGTTCTCCAGCGGTTGGTGGACCCGGCTCGCCATCGGTGCTCCTGGGGTGGTGATCGGTGCGGCAGCACCATCATGCGAGCACGGGCCTCCGCCCCGCCAACCGGGGCCGCCGTCAGCGGGGGCTGACCGTGATGGCTCCCACCGGGCAGGCGCGGGCCGCCTCGCGCACCAGCGCGCTTCCGTCGCCGTCCTCCTTGCCGGGCAGCAGTTCGCTGAGCCCGTCGTCGTCCTGCGTGAACACTCCCGGGGCGGTCAGGGCGCACTGTCCGGCGCCGATGCAGACGTCCTTGTCGATGTCGATGCGCGGGCTCACGGCAGGCCTCACCAGGTCACGGGGAGTTCGAGCATCCCCTGGATCGTGTCCCCGGGTTTGAAGGGGATCCGCTCGGCCGGTGCGGCGAGGCGCAGCCCCGGCAGGCGCTCGAACAGGGCGCCGAGGGCGATCTCCATCTCGGCTCGGGCCAGGTTCTGCCCCAGGCACTGGTGGATGCCGAAGCCGAAGGCGACGTGGTGGCGGGCCGAGCGGTGCCAGTCCAGGGCGTCGGGGACCGGATAGGCGGATTCGTCGCGGTTGATGACCGAGGTGGAGAAGACCACCCCGTCGTCCTTGCGGATGGTCACCCCGGCGATGTCGATGTCGACGGCGGCGACCCGGAGCATGCCGTCCGCGATCGAGAGGAACCGCAGCAGCTCCTCCACGGCGGCGGGCATCAGCTCCGGATCGGCGCGCAGCTCGGCCAGCTGCTCGGGATGGCGCAGCAGGGTGAAGGTACCGAGCGAGATCATGTTGGCGGTGGTTTCGTGCCCGGCGATCAGCAGGATCGTGGCCAGGTCGATCAGTTCGGTACGGTCCACCTCGCCGGTGACCAGCCGCTGGGCGATCAGCTCGTCCAGCAGCCCGTCACCGCCGGGTGCGGCGCACTTGCGGTCGATCAGGTCGCCCAGGTAGTCGGTCAGTTCGTCGCGGGCCCGCTCGGTGTCGGCGGCGTCCTTGCCGCGCAGCAGGCGGCGCGAGCGGGCCTCGAAGAACTCGTGGTCGGCGTACGGCACCCCGAGCAGGGCGCAGATGACCATGGACGGCACGGGCAGGGCGAAGGCGCTGACGAGTTCCGCGCCCGGGCCGTTCTCGATCATGGCGTCGATGAGGCGGTCGACGGTCTCGCGGATCTGCGGCCGCAGGGCGGCCGTCCGCTTGAGGGTGAAGCTCGGGATCAGCATGCGGCGCTGGACGTTGTGTTCGGGGTCGTCGAGGCCGAGCAGCGCCACCCGCCGGTTCCGCAGGCCCTTCAGGCGGGCCACGGTGTTGGGGAACGACGCGTTCTCGCGGTCGGCGGAGAGCCGGGAGTCGGTCAGCAGGGCCCGCGCCTCGGCGTGGCCGGTGACCACCCACACGGAGCGGCCGTCGTAGAGGGTGACCCGCGAGAGGGGTCGCGCCTCGCGCAGCGGCTGGTAGGCGGCCGGCGGGTGGTAGGGACAGGTGCGGTCCTGGGGAAAGGCGACGGCGGGTTCTGTCATGTGTTGACCTCACAAGCGATCGATCGGTCGTGTGCCGCTCCCCATTAGATGCCTGAGGCACCTATAACTGCTATGTGAAGTTCGGCCAAATCACCCGACCGGCCGCAATGCCGGATCAGACGGCCGACGGCGCCGGACCGCGGCCCGTGCGCCGATCCCGGCCGGATCAGCCGCGCCCTTCGGGATCCCACGGCGGCCGGTCCTGCGACGGGCGCCCCGGCAGGAGGCTGTCCACCAGCTCGGCCATCTCCAGGCACGCCTCCTCGATCTTCTCCCGGATGTGCTGCTGCTCGGTCACGAGCGCCGACAGCAGCAGTCCGGTCAGCGCCACGGAGCCGTTGAGCGCCTGGAGGTTGACCATGACCTGGAAGAGGGTCTGGTCCGCGAACGGCCCGACCCGGTCGTTCGCCGCCGCGATCGCCAGGACCGACACCAGCAGCACGCACGGCGCGGCCCCCGGAAGCCGGAACCGCAGGGCCGCCCAGATCAGCAGCGGGAAGACGAGGAAGAGCAAGGCGATCGAACTGCGCGTCACGAACAGCGAGACCAGGACCACGCCGGCCGCCAGGACCACCGCCTCCGCCCACCGCACCGGGTCCCGGGACAGCCCGTACGGCCGCCGCAGCACCAGGAGCAGCGGCGTGAGCACGAGGACCCCCATGGCGTCACCGGCCCACCACGCCGCCCAGAACGACCAGAACCCGCCCGACGCCAGGCTGCCGCTGAGGTAGACCACCACGGAGCCGACGGTCGCACTGATCAGCATCGGCACCATGCCGCCGAGGAAGACCAGGGCCACACCGTCGCCGAGCCGGTCCAGCTCGGTGCGGAAGCCGACCCGGCGCAGCAGCAGGAAGGCGCACACCGGCGCCAGGGTGCTGCCCGCGAGGATGGCCAGGCCGGAGGGCTGGAACGGGTTGATCGTCTCGATCACGAGGTAGCTGCCGAGGGCGATTCCCGGCCACACCCGCAGCCCCAGCCGGAGCAGGCAGCTCAGCGCGATCCCCGTCGGCAGGAAAAGGGGCGTGACGACGGCGCCGTCGATCGCGACCCGCTGCAGCAGGCCGATCCGTCCCGTCACGTAGTACGCGACGGCCACGGCGAGGATCCGGAGAACCGCTCCGCGCAGACGTCGCCACCCCTCGTTGCGCACCGCACCATCAGAACACCGTCCCCGCGCCCCGGCGGGGCGTGACACGCGCCCGGCCCCGTCCCCCGGGACCGGCGGACGGCCCGGGCGAGCGGGGCCGCGGCCTCACCCCGGGTCGCCGCCGGCCGCGTCGTGGCACAGCACGAGCACCGCGGCGTCGTCCGCGTGCCCGGTGGAGTCCGCCACCTCCATCACCGCGGCGGCCAGCTCGCCCGGTTCGGCGCCGGCCCCCTCGCGGACCACCCGGGCCACCCGGGCCAGCCCCTCGTCGATCGGGAAGGTGGGCCCCTCGACGACCCCGTCGGTGAGCAGCACGAAGGCCCCCGCCTTGGTCAGCCTGCGCCGGGTGACCGGGTACACGGCGCCCGCCAGCATCCCCAGGGGCACCCCGCCCGCGTCCAGGGAGATCCCGTACTCCCCGTCGACGGTCGCCCAGACGGCCGGCACGTGCCCCGCGCGGGCGCTCTCCAGGGCCCAGGTCTGCGGGTCGAAGCGCAGGAAGCTGCACGTCGCGAAGAGGTCGGTGTCCACCGACAGCAGCAGGTCGTTGGCGCGGCTCAGCACCTCGCCCGGGTCGGCGGCAGAAGCGGCCACCGCGCGCAGCCCGATCCGCACCTGCCCCATGAAGGCGGCCGCCTCGACGTCGTGCCCCTGGACGTCCCCGAGGGAGAAGCCGAGGGCGCCGCCGGGCAGCGGGAAGCCGTCGTACCAGTCGCCGCCTATGTCCAGGCCGTGCCGCGCGGGCGCGTACCGGGCGGCCGTCCGCAGTCCGGGGACGTTCGGCAGCGCGGCCGGGAGCATCCTGCGCTGCAGGGCCTCGGCCAGCTCCACCCGGGCCAGCTGGAACTCCGCGCGTTCGCGCGCCTGCGCGGTCAGCCGCCCGAGCCGGTTGAGCAGGTCGTCGGCGCTCGTCGGCCGCGGGGCACGTGGCGGGGCCATGGACCGCTCCCAGGTCTGGCGGGTTCAGCGGCCATCATATTTCGGGGCGGCCCCCGGCGCCCGCCGGGAGCCGGCCGCGCCCGCCGGGAGCCGCCCCGGGCCGCCGGTCAGCGGACGCGGCCCCGGGGCTTGAGGGCGACGGGGGGAAGTTCGGGCGCGGGGATCGGCGGGCCGTCGTAGCCCTTCACCTCGCCGTAGCGGCTGCCGCCCATCCACTCGGCACGGGCCTCGCGGATCTCCTCGTCGGTGCGGGCCACGAAGTTCCACCACATGAGGATCTCCTCCTCGAACGGCTCGCCGCCCAGCAGCATCAGGCTCGCGTCGGAGGCGGCGCGCAGCGGGAGTTCGCTGCGTCCGCAGCCCAGGTAGAGCATCGAACCGGGCAGCACCGGAACGCCGTCCACGACCGCCTCGCCGGCCATGGACAGGACCGCGTACTCGAAGTCCGGCTCCAGCGGCAGCCGCGCCTCGGTTCCCGCGGCGAGGCTGATGTCGGCGCCCACCAGCGGGCTGTACGTCGTGCCGGGCGAGGTCGCGGTGTCCAGGGTGCCCATGATCACGGTGGCGGACAGTCCGGGGGTGGTGACGTGCGGCAGCTCGCCGTGGTGCTCGAAGTGCGGGGCCACCCGGCGGTGCTCCTCCGGCAGCGCCACCCACAGCTGGGCGCCGTGCAGGAAGCGGGCGTGCGGGCGGGGGCTCTCCTCGGAGTGGCTGATGCCGCGCCCCGACGTCATCAGGCCCAGCTCCCGGACCCCGACGGTCTGGAGGCTGCCCACGCTGTCGCGGTGCAGCACCTCGCCCTGGTGCAGCCAGCTGACCGTCTGGAGCCCCTGGTGGGGGTGCGGGGCCACCTGCATGCCCGGCTCCTCCGCGATGTCGTCCGGTCCGTAGTGGTCGACGAAGCACCAGGCGCCGACCATCCGGCGGCCCAGGTTCGGCAGCAGCCTGCGCACTTCGGTGCCCGCGCCGAGGGTGACGCGGCGGGGGCTGAGGAGTTCACGGACCGGTTCGGCGACGACGAAGCCGCGCCCGCCGCAGGCGGACAGGGCGGGCCGGCGTTCGAGATTGCTCATGGGCACAACCTACGCGGCGCGTGGCGGGCGCGTTCGCCGGAATGTCCGGCCGTACCGGCGTGTTGCAGCGACCGGAACCCCGCCGACCGAGTAGTGCGGGGGCAGACCGGCACAGCCGGGAGGACCGATGAGCACGCCGATGGACACGACGCCGACCGTCCCCACCCCCGCCGCGTACTACGAGCAGGGCACGGCCGCCGAACGCTGGACGCGCGCGGGACTGTTCTTCGACGCCAAGGAGTACGTCCCCGCCGCCCGCGTGCTGGAGACTCTGACCGCCCAGGCCCCCGAGCAGCTGGCCCCCCGGCTGCTGCTGGCCCGCGCCTACTACCACTCCGCCCGCCTGTCCCAGGCCGAGCGCGAGCTGCGCGCCCTGCTGGAGCGCTGGCCCGTGGAGGACTATGCGCGGCTGCTGCTCGGGCGCACCCTGGAGCGCCAGGGCAGGGCGGCCGAGGCGGCCCCCCACCTGCGCCTCGCCGCCGCGATGTCCGGCGACTTCCCCTCGCCCGGCGACGCGTAACTCCCCCCGGCGGCCCCCGGCCCGGCGGGTGCCGGGGACGCTCCCGGGCCGCCGGGTGCGGGAGCGGGGCCCGCACTCGGCTAGCCTGGGTCGCATATGAACCGTCTCACCACGCCTTTCGGCTCCCACGAGCTCACCCGCTTCCCCGAGGACGCCCGCGACCGGCTCCGCGCCTGGGACGCCGCCGACGAGTACCTGCTGCGGCACCTCGCCGCCGGTACCGGTGAGCGCCCGCCGGTGGAGCTGGACGGGCAGATCACCGTGCTCGGGGACCGCTGGGGGGCCCTGGTGACGGCGCTGGCCGCGCACCGGCCCGTACAGATCACGGATTCCTCGCTCACCCGCGAGGCGACCCGGGCCAACCTGGCGCGCGCCGGGGCGGCCGACGCCGGGGTCCGGCTGCTGACCACCCAGGACGCCCCGCCGGAGCGGATCGACGTGCTGCTCGTCCGGGTGCCCAAGAGCCTCGCACTGCTGGAGGACCAGCTGCACCGGCTGGCCCCGCACCTGCACGCGGACACCGTGGTCGTCGGCGCCGGCATGGTCAAGGACATCCACACCTCCACGCTGCGGCTCTTCGAGCGGATCATCGGCCCGACCCGGACCTCCCTCGCGGAGAAGAAGGCCCGGCTGATCTTCGCCACGCCCGGCCCGCAGGCGGCCCGCGAGGCGGCCGCGCCCGGGCCCTGGCCGCTGACGTACACCCTGGACGAGGACTCGGGCGCCGGCTCCGGGCTCACCGCGGTCAACCACGCCGGGGTCTTCTGCGCGGACCGGCTCGACATCGGGACCCGGTTCCTGCTCCAGCACTTCCCCGCCCGCACCGGCGCCGCCCGGATCGTGGACCTCGGCTGCGGGAACGGCGTGGTCGGCACGGCCGCCGCGCTGGGCCACCCGGACGCCGAGGTGATCTTCACCGACGAGTCGTACCAGGCCGTGGCCTCGGCGGAGGCGACGTACCGGGCCAACGTCCCGGGTGACGACCGCAAGGCCGAGTTCCTGGTCGGCGACGGGCTCGCCGGGGTCCCGGACGGCTCGGTGGACCTGGTCCTGAACAACCCGCCGTTCCACTCCCACCAGGCGACGACCGAGGCCACCGCGATGCGGATGTTCGCCCAGGCCCGCCAGGCCCTGCGGCCCGGTGGCGAGCTGTGGGTGGTCGGCAACCGCCACCTCGGCTACCACGTCCGGCTGCGCAGGCTCTTCGGCAACAGCCAACTCGTGGCGAGCGACCCGAAGTTCGTGGTCCTGCGCGCCGTCAAGCAGGCACCCCGGGCCCAGGACCGGCCCGCCGGAGAGTGATCGCCCCCTACCCGCGGGTACCCGCCGAGGCGTCCTGATCAGGTCCTAGACTCGGCGGGTGAGCAGCATCCGGGTCGGGCCGACCCCATCGGGCGGTGAGGGCACGGCGCACCGCGAGGGCGTACCGGCGGCCCGCTACCGCCGGGAGGAAGTCGCCCTCGCGGCGGGCGTGAAGGTGCGCAACCTGCGCTACTACCAGGAGCGCGGCCTGCTCCCGCCGCCCCTGCGCGAGGGCCGGATCGCCTGGTACTCCGACGACCACCTCGCCCGGCTGCGGCTGATCAGCGACCTGCTGGGCCGGGGCTACACCGTCAACGGCATCGCGGAGCTGCTGGACGCCTGGGAAGAGGGCGGCGGCATCGGCAGACTGCTGGGCCTGGAGCGGGAGATGACCCGGGGCTGGGTGCACGAGGACCCGGTCACGATGACGCTGGCCGAGCTGCGCGCGCTGTTCGGCCCGGCGGCCACCCCGCAGGACACCCGGCGCGCGGCGGCCCTGCGGTACGTCACGATCGAGGGCGACACGGTGACCTTCCCGAGCCGCGGGCTGCTGGAGGCGACCGTGACGCTGGTGCGGCAGGGGGTGCCGCTCACGGAGATCCTGGACGCGGGCGACTTCGTACAGACTCAGGCGGCGGCGCTCGCGGACCGGTTCGTGGGGCTGTTCCGATCGTATGTGATCGGTCCGGACGGGTTGGAGCACCTTTCGGCCACCCAGGTCCAGCACGTCACGGACGCGGTGGCGGCGCTGCGCCCGGTGGCGGGCGAGGTCGTGGCCGCGGAGTTCGCCCGCGCGATGGCCCGGCGGGTGGAGGCGGAGGTCGCCGAACTGCTGCGTACGGAGCAGTAGGAGTCGGCCGAAACCGGGCGTTCCCGCAACCTTGCCAACCACCATTGGCACTCTTACATTCAACTCGTCGGTAACAACGGTGCACAGCCGATATACAGGGGCATCCGGTGGAAGATTCCCAGCACTTACCTGACAACGCTGTCAACAGCGCCGACGGCCGGGTCAGATGGCGGCGCTTCGCCGTCCTGACCCTCCCGGCGGTCGCGGTCACGGCGGGCCTCGGGATAGCCCTCGCGCAAGGGGCGCTCGCCGCCTCCTTCGCCGTGTCGGGCCAGCAGTTCAAGGTGTCGGCGCAGAGCCTGGAGGGCGAGGGTTTCGCCCAGTACGGCAGCGTCGACGTCAACGCCCGCGAAGAACTCATACCGGTGGCCATCACCGCCATCAAGGAGGCCAAGCTCCACAGCCTCTGCCAGTCGGTGGTCACCACGCTCCCGATGATCGGGGACATCTCGCTCAACCTCACGGCGGGCCAGAAGGACCCGGTCGAGGCGAGCAACCTGTTCGTGGACGCCACCCAGCTCTCCGGCGACGCGGTCTTCAGCAACATCGAGATCGGCCGGGACGCCTCCACCCTGGACAAGGGTCCGGCGGAGGCCGTGGGCATGCAGGACCTCTTCGCCCAGCAGGCGGACACCGTCAAGATCACCGGTCTGCACCAGACGGCGTGGGCGACCAACGCCGGCACCTTCAAGCTCTCCGGGCTGAACATGAACATCAGCAAGGGCAAGAAGGAATGCTTCTGACCCGGGGCCGCGCCCGGGGCCGCGCCCCGGGCGGTGCCGGTCCGCAGCCCGGAGCCCCGGCCGGCGGCGCCCGGCGGGCGGGCCGGTTCCGCCGCTGGAGGCGGAGCAGACCCTTCTGGGGCGGCTTCTTCGCCCTCCTCGCCGGAGCCGAGATCTGTGCGCTGCCGCTGGCACCGCTGAAGGTCATGCTCAGCCAGGGCGTGGCGGGCATCCCGTCCGTCCTGATGGGCATCGTCATGATCGTGATGGGGCTCTCCGCCTGGTTCTCCCCTCAGCACCGCACCCTGGCGGGGATCCTCACGACGCTCATCGCCACCGCCGCGCTGGTCCTGTCGAACCTCGGCGGGTTCCTCGTCGGCACCCTGCTCGGCATCCTCGGCGGCGGACTGATGTTCGCCTGGCAGCCCTCCGCCGCGCCGCGCCGCACGTCCGCCACGCCCCCCACGGAGACCTCTCCTCCCCCCTCTCCTGCGCCCCCCACGCAGGACACCGATCCCCAAGGAGCGCCGTCATGACCCGTACGCGCACCCGCACCGCCCTCGCCCTGGCCGCCGCCACCGCGGCCGCCGGGGCCCTGACCCTGGGCTCCGTCCCCGCGATGGCCGGCCCCTTACCCCTGGCGGGCTCGACCACCGTCACGCCCGCCGGTCACGCGTTCAAGGCCACCCTCAGCGGCAAGGCCACCCTCAAGGCCGGCTCGGTCACCGTGACCTGCACGGTCTCCGTTTCCACGGGTGCGGTGCCGGCCGCGCCCGGCAACCACAACGCGGCCGGGCCCGTCTCCTCGCCCATCTCCCCGCCGTCGTACAGCTCGTGCACCTCCAGCCTGCCCGGGGTGACGCCGACGGTCACCACGAGCGGCGCGTGGAGCGTGTCGATGCAGAACGGCTCGCCCGTCACGGCCACGATGACCGTGCCCACCGGCGGTCTGGTGGTGCACACCACCGGTCTCGCGACCTGTACCGTCACGGCCGCGCCCGCCGGCCCGGCCGCGGTGGCGGGTGCCTGGACGAACGGCGCCCCCTCCAGCCTCACGTTCACCAACGCGAGCGTGCCGGTCACCGTGACCGGCGGCTTCGGCTGCCCGACCAGCGCGACCAGCTCCACCTTCAACGCCGTCTACAAGGTGGCGGACACCACCGACCCGGCGCAGCAGATCACCGTCGGCCCCTGACCGGGTCCGCGTGAACGCGGCCCCGCCGTTCCCGGTGCGCACCGGGAGCGGCGGGGCCCTTCGCGTGCGGCCGGACGGCCGGGGCGGGATGCCCACCCCGGCCGGGTGGTTCAGCGGTGCGCCGGGAACTCCACGACCTGCTGGTAGGTCGGCCGGTTCTGCCAGGTGGTCATCGGGTGCGCGAGCCCGCCGACCGGGCGCTGGACGATGGCGTCCGCGCACCACTGCCTGCCCGCGGCGCAGGTGCCGTCGGCCGGGTACACGGTGGCCGGGGACGCGGCCGCCGCCTGCTTGAGGGTGGCGAGCAGGACGTCGCGGCAGCCGCTCAGCGTGCCGCCCCCGCAGTAGACCTTGGACGGCGGGTCGGCCACCGGCCGCCCGAGGACCATGCGCAGGTCCTCGTCCGCGTAGCTCCACCAGCCGTACTGGAACGCGGATCCGGCGTGCGAACCGGTGGGCCCGTGGCCCGCGTTGGGCGCCTCGTCGATGGTCAGGGAGGCCCGCAGGGCGTCGTAGAGCGGCGCGCCGAGCCCGGGTTTGAACTCGGCTTCCACCAGCAGCGGCCACCACGCGTCCATGATGCGGATCGCGTCGGCGTGCGCGTAGGTCTGCGACCCGGGGGTGGTCTCCTTGCGTTCGCTTCCGGCGTCCCGCCAGGCGGTCAGTTTCTGCACGGCGGCGGCCGCCGCGGGGTCGGTGACGGCCGAGCTGTTCAGGACGTCGATCAGCTCGGGCAGCAGGTTCTCCCCGCGCAGGTCCGTGACGGCGGCGTCCTCCATGGCCCGGGTGAGCGAGGCCCGGGTGACCCCGCCCGCCGCGACGAGCGGTTTGACCCGGTCGTCCAGGAGGCTCGCCCGGTGCACCGCGCCCATCCCGAACCCGGCGGCGCCGTAGCCCTTGGCCTGCTTGTTGTTCCAGCTGATGTAGTAGTCCTGCCCGATGGACTGCGGGTGCTGGGCGGGCGGGGTGTAGGCGGCCGTGTTCACCACCGGGTCGAAGCCCTGCCACTCGTAGGCGGGCCGGCCGAGGACCGGGAGCGCGGGGTCGACCCCGGCGGCCCGGACCGGGTTCAGGCCGCTGTTGTAGTAGGCGGCCTCGCGGGAGTCGGCGTAGAACCAGTTGAAGGCGTAGCCGATGTGCTGCGCGGCCTGCTGGAAGGCGTGCGCGTCCGTCACGTACGCCGGGTCGTTGAGCATCTGGAAGCCGATCATCGAGTCGGCCTCGTGGCGGTAGGTGGAGCGCAGCGCGGTGTAGGCGACGGGCTTGCCGGCCACCGTCGCCCGGTGGGTGACGATGCCGTAGCCGGTGCGCCAGACCTGCATCCGGTAGGAGCCCGCCGCGGTGCCGTCGGCGACGGTGGGGGTCCAGGCGTTGCGGTGCTCCAGCTTCTCCATCGGCGTGCAGGCACCGCGGAAGAGGTAGGAGGTGGAGGCGGTGGTCGGGGCGGCGCCGCCCGGTTCGCAGAGTTCGACGGCGAAGGTGTCGGTGATGTCCTGTCCGGCGGAGGTCGCGCTCCAGGCGTAGTCCTGGCCACGTCCGAGCTGTACGTACATGCTCACGCCCGCGAAGGAGGCACCGCGTGCGCTCAGTCCCGGCCCCTGGAGTTCCTGGAGCATCAGCAACTGAGGTGCCAGATAGCCGGTCTGGGGTCCGAAGACGGCGACCGGCCGGCCGCTCGCGGTCTTCGCGCCGGAGACGAGCAGGGCGTTGGACATGCTCGGCTTGACGGGCTTGGGCAGGGCGGTCGCGGTCTGTGCGGCCGCCGCTCCCGTACGGTCGTACACCAGCGGTTCGGCGACGACGGAGCCCGCGTCCGGGAGGGCGGTGCCCTGCGGGTTCGCGGGCTTCTGGGCGTAGGGGAAGCTCGTCCCGTCGTGGACGGTCAGGACGGCCTCGGGGTCCTCGCGCTCGCGGAAGGACTCCCAGATGCGGGTGCCCTCCTCCAGGCCGAACTTCTGCTGCGCGGCGAGGAGCGAGACCGCGGCCTGCACCTCGCCGCCGCCTCCGCCGCCGAACAGGCCGCCGACGACGGAGGCGAGGGCGATCAGGTCGGTGAGCTTGAACGGCTGGATCTCGCCCGCGTTGGTGACGGAGTCGATGTGGCCGGTGAGCACGTACTCACCGGGGAAGTAGCGGCCGTCCTTCGACTGCTGCCGGTAGGCGTTGACGCCGTCCACGTAGGCCTGCGCGTCCTCCATGGCCTGGCGGCCGCGGTCCCCCTCGGTGGTGCGGATGCGGTCCACCTGGGCCTGGAGGTCGGCCTCGGTGTAGGGGGCCTGCGGCCAGAACTCCTGCTCCAGGCCCTGGTTGGCGAGGGCGCCGCCCGCGAAGGGGGTCAGGTCCCCGCGGCCGACGTGCCGGAAGAGGTCCATCTGCCAGAGCCGGTCCTGTGCGGCGGCGTAGCCCGCGCCGTACTCGGTGCCGTAGCGGGTGGTGCCCTTGATGTGCGGGACCCCGGACTTCTTGTCCCGGGTGATGGTGACGTCGGGGCGCGGGCTGACCGTGGATTCCACCTGCGCGGCGGGGACGCCGAAGGAGGCGTCGTTGAAGAAGTCGTTGATCTTGGCGTCGGTGAGGCCGGGGTAGCCGCCCGCCAGCGAGGCGTAGCGCGCCAGCTGGTCCGAGGTGTGGGCGGGCAGGGTGCCCAACGCCTTGTGGAGCAGGATCTGTGCCAGGGTGGCGTTGCCGCTCTGGCCGGGCGGCAGGATGTCGGCGCACTGCCCCCCGCAGTAGTCCGCGACGGGGAGCGGGACGGGATCCGCGGCGGGGGACGCCACGGCCGGTGCGAGCGGGGCGAAGAGGGCGGCGCCCAGGGCGATGAGCCCGGTGGCGACCGCGGTGCGCAGCCGTGCGGTGGGGCTTCTCATAGTGCTCCTCCGGAAGGGACGGGGAACGGTTCCCGGAGGGTACTGCGGGGACTACCACTCAGTAAGGTGAAGGAGCGTCACTTTTCGCGGGACGTCGCCGGCAGCGGGAAAAGCGGTTGCCGCGGCCCGCGGCGCCGGGCGAGGCTGCTGCTCATGTCCGACATCGAAGCGCAGCACCCGCCCCACGCCCAGGCCCACCCCCGGCACCGGGTCCGGCCCCCGGCCGGAACCCCGTCCGAAGACGGGGCCCGGTCCGCGGGCGGGGCCGGCAGCGGGGGCCGCACCGCGACCGAACGGCGCGGCGTCGCCGACCTGTTCTCCGCAACCGGCCGCCTCAAGGCCGTCCCGCGCAAGCCCGTCCGGCGCGAGCAGCTGTTGCGCCACCTCGCCGAGACCTTGTTCGCCCCGGGCCGCGCGTACACGGAGCCCGAGGTGAACGAGGCGCTGTGCACGGTCCACGACGACAGCGCGGCGCTGCGGCGCTACCTGGTCATCGCGGGCCTGCTGACGCGGACCACCGACGGCGGCGACTACCGGCGGGCCGAGGTCTGACGCAGGGGCGTCAGTTGACGTTCACGGCCTTCCAGGCCGCGGCGACCTGCTGGTACTCGGCGCCCGTCGTGCCGTAGAGGTCCCCGGTCGCCTGCAGGGTCGCCTTGCGCGCGCCCGCGTAGTCGGTGGTCGACGTCATGTAGGTCGAAAGGGCCTTGTACCAGATCTTGTAGGCCTTGGTGCGGCCGATGCCGGTGACCTTGGAGCCGTCGTAGGTCGGGGAGTTGTAGGAGACGCCGTTGACCGTCTTGGCGCCGCTGCCTTCGGAGAGCAGGTAGAAGAAGTGGTTGGCGACGCCGGAGGAGTTGTGGACGTCGAGGCCGCCCACCGACTTCGACCAGTAGTCGGCGGAGGCACCGTCCTTGCTGGGCTTGTCCATGTAGCGCAGCGGCGAGCCGTTGCCCCGGATGTCGATCTTCTCGCCGATGAGGTAGTCGCCGGGGTCCGAGGAGTTGTTGGCGAAGAACTCCACGGACGTGCCGAGGATGTCGCTGGTGCCCTCGTTCAGACCGCCGGACTCGCGGCTGTAGTTGAGCTTGGCGGTGGCCGCGGTCAGGCCATGGCTCATCTCGTGCCCGGCCACGTCCAGCGAGGTGAGGGGCTTGGAGTTGTTGGCGCCGTCGCCGTAGGTCATGCAGAAGCAGCTGTCGGACCAGAAGGCGTTGACGTAGGCGTTGCCGTAGTGGACCCGCGAGTAGGCGGCCTTGCCGTCACCGGCGATGCCGTTGCGGCCGAGCTCCGACTTGTAGAAGTCCCACGTCACCGCGGCGCCGTAGTGGGCGTCGACGGCGGCGGTCTGACGGTTCGACGGGGAGCCGGTGCCCCACTTGTCGTCGGCGTCCGTGAACAGGGTGCCGGTGGCGGTGGAGGTGGCGCCGTTCAGGTCGTAGGTCTTGTGGCCGCCGCGGGCCGCGTCGGTCAGGCTGTACGACGAACCGCTCAGGGTGGTGCCGAGGGTGACGGCGCCGGAGTACTCGCTGGTGCCCGTGCCGGTGTCGATGGCCTCGTAGGCGTAGAGCTCGGCGCCGGTGGCGGCGTCGGTGATGACGTGGCGCTCGCTGGGCGTACCGTCCGCGCGGGTGCCGGTGACGACGGCCTCGTAGGCGAAGACCGGCTTGCCGGTGGCGGCCCAGACGACCTCGCGGGCGCCGGCCGGCGCCGCCTTGAGGCTGCGGGCGGCGGCCGGGGCCAGGCGGGCCTCGGTCCCCTTGGTGGTCTTGCGGCTGCCGTCCTTCTTCTGGTGGACGACCAGGTCGCCGCCGAGCACGGGCAGTCCGGCGTAGGTGCGCTCGTAGCGCGTGTGGACGGTGCCGTCCGCGTCCTTGATCACGTCGCGGGCCACGAGGCGCTCGCCGTCGGCGAGGCCGAGGGCGCGGCCCGTGCCGTCCGCCTCGGCCTGTGCGGTCGATATCGCCTCGGCGCGCGCACCGGCGGTCAGGCTCAGGGCGGTTGCTCCGGCCTCGCGCTCGGCCGACGCGCTGGCGGAACCGCTCTGGGCCACGATGGCGACCATCGCCGCCGAGGCGACGAGGGCGGCGGCGCGCAGCGCGCGGGTGCGGTTGCGGGTGGTGGGGGATGAGGACATGGGTGGGGTCTCACTCTCCTGGTGTGCCGTGGGGGGAACGGCTGTGACATTGCCAGGAGGAAGACCCAAAATGACAGGGACGCAACAAGGATTTGACCTGCTGTTATCCGGAGAGCGGTTCACGATGTCCGCTCAACGGTCGAAAACGGACCATTCCGCTTTGCTGCGAACCGAGGTGCCCGGGTGGCCACTTGACGACCTCTTGACGATCACTCGGCGCCCCGGCCGGTCCTCTCGGGCGGGGCGCCGCGCGCGGGCCTGAGCCGGCCGGACTACTCGATTCCGGGAATCTGGCGGTTCTTGAACGCGGTCCGCACGGCGTCCGCCGCGCTCGCGCCGTACATGCTCCGGGCGGTGGCGATCGTGGCGAGCGCCGCGTCCTGGAAGCTCGTGCCGGGGGCGAAGGAGAACTGCGCGTTGACGATCACCCGGTCCGCCGTGCGCGCGCCCAGGGCCCCGCGGATGTCGAAGAGGGCGCGGGACCAGATCTCACCGTCGGCGTGCACCTCGCCGACCCGGTCCGCGTAGACCTTGGTGCCGTCGATGCGGCGCAGGCAGTGCGGGGCGGCGCTGTAGGGGACCGAGTCCCAGTCGGCCACGCACGCCAGGTCCGTGCGGCGCGGCCAGCCCCGCGCGGCGTCGGCGTAACTGCCGACCTCGACGGCCAGGTAGTCGCCGAAGGCCTCGCCTATCGCTCCCGCCTCCGGGGAGGTGCCGAAGCCCGGGACCTGCGCGTTGTGCACCGCGTGCCCGTACTCGTGGACGATGACCTCCGCGTCCTCGGCGTCGTCCACGCCTCCCTTGCCGAAGCGGATCTCGGCCTTCTTGTCGGTGAAGAAGGAGTTGTCGGCGCCGTACTGGTTGATGCGGACCGGCTGCGCGCGGTCGTTGGCACCGCGCAACTCGCTGCCGAAGCCCAGGGATTGCAGGTACTCCTGCGCCTCGTTGACCCAGAAGTAGGCCATGACCTGCTCGAACTGGTCGTCCGCCCGGGTGTAGCGGCCGGCGTCCGAGAGGGCGGCGGGGGCTCCCGTCTCCGAGCGGACGTACGCCCACCGGCCGGACAGGCCGCCGCTCGCGTCCAGGTTGCGCAGCGCGACCGTGGCGTAGGCGGAGTCCGGCACGGCGCCGGCGGCGTCCTTGCCGTCGGTGAGCGTCTGATCGCCGGACGACTGGACGGGGTTGACCATGAAGACGCGGCCCTGGGGCGGGCCGGCCGGCGCGGATCCGGACGTGTCGGCGGCCGCCGGGACGGCGCAGCCGAGCAGGGTGAGGGAGGCGATGAGCGCGGCGGTGCGGCCGCGGGAAGAACGGCGGGGCATGGACATCCTCCTGTGAGGGACGCGTGGCGCCGGAAGAACGCCGGTGGAGAGGTGCGGACGCGATCTTTGCCCACCGGCGACGACCTTGACCAGCCCCCGGACGCGACCGGAGTCCGTGGCCCCGCTGCGTCCTCAGCCCCGGTAGGCCTCCAGCAGCCGCAGCCAGATCTCGCTCACCGTCGGGAAGGCGGGAACCGCGTGCCACAGCCGAGCGATCGGCACTTCACCGGCCACCGCGATGGTGGCCGCGTGGAGCAGTTCGGCGGTCCCCGGCCCCACGAACGTGGCGCCGAGGAGGACTTCGCGGTCCAGGTCCACCACCATCCGGGCCCGGCCGCGGTACCCGTCGGCGTACAGGCCCGCTCCGGACACCTGGCCGAGGTCGTAATCGACGGCCCGCACCCGGTGGCCCGCGCGTTCGGCCTCCTCCAGGGTCAGCCCGACCGCCGCCGCCTCCGGATCGGTGAAGACCACCTGCGGCAGCGCGGCCGTGTCCGCGGTGGCGGCGTACGAGCCCCACGCCCCCTCGTCGGAGGCGGCGACGGCGCCCGCCGCGCGGGCCGCGATGACGGCCCCCGCGATCCGCGCCTGGTACTTGCCCTGATGGGTGAGCAACGCGCGGTGGTTGACGTCACCGACCGCGTACAGCCAATCGGTTCCGGGCACCCGGCAGCTCTCGTCGACCCCGATCCACCCACCGGGTTCGAGCCCGACCGTGTCGAGGCCGACGTCCTCGGTGTGCGGGACCCGGCCCGTCGCCATCAGCAGTTCGTCGCCCTCCAGGGTCTCCCCGCCGGCGAGCACGACCGTGACGGGGCCGGTCGACCCGTCGCGGACGACGGCCTCCACGTCCACGCCCGTACGGACCACCGCGCCCGCCTCCCGCAGCGCATCCGCGACCAGCTCGCCCGCGAACGGCTCCATCCGGGGCAGCAGCCGCGCACCGCGCACCAGCACCGTCACCTGCGAACCGAGGCCCTGCCAGGCGGTGGCCATCTCGGCGGCCACCACCGAGCCGCCCACGATCAGCAGCCGCTCCGGCGCCTGCTGCGCCGAGGTGGCCTCCCGGCTGGTCCACGGCCTGGCCGCGGCCAGCCCCGGCACGTCCGGCACCAGCGCCCGCGTCCCGGTGGCCACGACGACGGCGTGCCGGGCGGCGAGCACGTGGTGCTCGCCCTCGGGGCTGGTGACGGAGACCTTGCGGATCCCGTAGAGACGGCCGTGCCCCCGGTAGAGGTCCACGCCGATGGAACGCACCCAGTCGGCCCCTCCGTCGTCCTTCCAGTGCCCGGCCCAGTAGTCCCGGTGCGCGAACACGGCCGCCGTGTCCAGCGGCCCCCGCACGGCCTCGGCCAGCCCGGGCACCTTGCGCGCGTCCGCGCGCGCGAGCACCGGCCGCAGCAACGCCTTGCTGGGCACGCAGGCCCAGTACGAACACTCCCCGCCGACGAGCTCGCTCTCCACCAGCGCCGCGCTCAACCCGGCGGCCCGCACCCGGTCGACGACGTTCTCGCCCGCAGGTCCCCCGCCGATCACCACGACGTCGTATTCCACCGCTTCAGTCATGGGGTCCAGTCTCGCGGCAGCGCAGGGTCCGCGCGACCAACCGCCGGGCCGCGGCGTGCCGGAGCCGGGCCGCGGCGTGCCGAGCCGGGCCGCGGCGGGCGTGCCGCGGCCCGGGCCGGTGTGCTCGGCGGGGGCCGGCCGTTACGCGCCTTCGGCGGGGGGCTGGGCCGGGCCGTCCCCGGGCTTCGGGGCCGCCTTCTCGGCGGCGATCTTCGTGCGGACCTCGTCCATGTCCAGAGCGCGGGCCTGGCCGATGACGTCCTCCAGCATGGCTTCGGGGAGGGCGCCCGGCTGGGCGAAGATGGCCACCTGGTCCCGGATGATCATCAGCGTCGGGATCGACCGGATGTCGAAGGCGGCGGCCAGCTCCTGCTGCGCTTCCGTGTCCACCTTCGCGAAGACCAGGTCCGGGTGGGTCTGCGAGGCCCGCTCGTAGACCGGGGCGAACTGCCGGCAGGGGCCGCACCACGACGCCCAGAAGTCGATCAGCACGAACTCGTTCTCGCTGACCGTCCGGTCGAAGTTCTCCTTGGTGAGTTCGACTGTAGCCACGGTTTCCAGACCTCCGTAATTCGCGCTTCCTGTCCCCTGGAACGAACGGAACGCGCCCGGCATTCCGGAACCGGTCAGAACGGGTGGCCGGCCGGGGTGCGGCGGACCGTGGTCCAGCGCAGTTCCGTGAAGGCGTCGAGGTTCGCCTCGCCCCCGAACCGGGCCCCGTTGCCGGAGGCGCCGACGCCGCCGAAGGGGGCGACCGCCTCGTCGTTCACCGTCTGGTCGTTCACGTGCACGATCCCGGTGGGTATCCGGTCCGCCAGCTCCAGCCCGCGCGCCGCGTCACGGGTGACCACGCCGAGGGAGAGGCCGTACGGGCCCGCCGAGGCCAGGGCGACCGCCTCCTCCTCCGACGCGAAGGACCGTACGGGCGCCACCGGGCCGAAGACCTCCTCCGCGTAGGCGGGGGTGTCGTCGCCGACGCCCGCGAGGACCGTCGGCCGGTAGAAGAGCTCGCGGTGGGTGCCGCCCGCGATCAGCTTCGCGCCGCGCCCGGTGCTCGCCTCCACGAGGGCGTGGACCCGCTCCAGCTGGGCGCGGTCGATGAGCGGGCCCAGGTGCACCTGTTCGCGGTACGGGTCCCCCACTGCCAGCGCCTCGGCCCGCGCCGCGAGCCGCTCGACGTATTCGTCGTACAGGGTGGCGTGCACCAGATGGCGGCCCGCGGTCATGCAGATCTGGCCCTGGTGGAAGAAGGAGCCCCAGGACGCCTGGGCCACCGCGGCCTCCACGTCGGCGTCGGCGAGCACGACCAGCGCCGAGTTGCCGCCCAACTCCAGGTGCACGCGCTTGAGGTGACGGCCGGCCGATTCCCCGACGGCCCGGCCGCTCGCGGTCGACCCGGTGAACGAGACCACCCTGACCAGGGGTTCGGCCACCAGCGCCGCCCCGGTGTCCGCGTCCCCCGGGAGCACGTGCAGCACCCCGGCCGGCAGCCCGGCGGCGGCGAAGACCGCGGCGAGCACGAGGCCGCCGCACACGGCGGTGCGCCGGTCCGGCTTGAGCAGCACGGCGTTGCCGAGGGCCAGCGCGGGCGCCACCGAGCGGATGGCGAGGATCAGCGGGGCGTTGAAGGGGGCGATGACCCCGACCACCCCGGCCGGGGAGCGCCGGGTGTACGAGAGGCGGGGCGCCTCGGTCGCCAGCACCTGGCCGGTCGGCCGGGACGCCAGCGCGGCGGCCTCGTAGCACTCCTGGGCGGCGACGTGCAGTTCGAAGTCCGCCTTGCCGGGGATCGACCCGGATTCGCGGATCAGCCAGGTGCGCAGCTCTTCGGCGTGGGCGGCGAACAGGTCCCCGGCGCGGCGCAGCACCGCCGCGCGCTCCAGGTGGGTCGAGCGCCCCCAGTCCCGCTGGGCGGCCCCGGCCCGTACGGCGGCCTCGGCGACGTCGGGCGCCGAGGCGAGGTCGAGAGTGGCGAGGGTGCGGCCGGTCGCCGGTTCGATGACCGGCGCCGTACCCCCGGTCAGGGTCGGTCCGTCCTGCCAGAGCTGCGGGTCGAGGAGCGGCATGGCGCGGGGCCTCCGGTGGGTGGGGACGGAACCGGCGCAGGACGGAGCCGGCCGGGGGTGGGGGGCGGCACGCGTCATCGTGCCAGAACGGAGTTCCCAATTCTGTTCAGTTATTGGGCAGTTGCCGGGCGCACATGTCCGGAATCGATCGGACCACCCGGCCCCCCTGGAGCCTGCCCCGCGTCCCCGCGCGCCCCGCCGGGCTCCCGCGTACCGTGCCCCGTCAGCGCTCCAGCACCAGGGCGATGCCCTGTCCCACCCCGATGCACAGCGCGGCCATCCCCGTCCCCGCACCGGCCGCCGCCAGCTGGTGGGCGACCGAACCGGCGAGCCGGGCGCCGGACGCGCCGAGCGGGTGGCCGAGGGCGATGGCGCCGCCGCGCGGGTTGACCACCTTGCGGTCCAGTTCGGGCCAGGCCTCCAGGCAGCCCAACGCCTGCGCGGCGAACGCCTCATTCAGCTCCAGGGTCGTCAGGTCGGCGAAGCCGCGGCCGGCCTTCTCCAGCGCCCGCCGGACCGCCTCGACCGGCCCCAGTCCGAAGAGCTGCGGCTCGATCCCGGTCACCGCGGAGGCCCGGATCCGGGCGAGCGGCTCGCGCCCGGTCTCCGCGAGTCCCGCCTCGTCGGTGAGCAGCAGGGCGGCGGCGCCGTCGTTGAGCGGTGAGGCGTTGCCCGCCGTGACCGTGCCGCGGCCGTCGGTGCGGAAGGCGGGCTTCAGCCGGGCGAGGGCCTCCATGCTGGAGCCCTCCCGGACGCATTCGTCGCGCAGCAGCTCGACGCCGGGGTACGGGACCACCTCGGCGTCGTACTCCCCCGCCGCCCAGGCCGCCGCGGCCTTGCGGTGGCTCTCCAGCGCGAAGGCGTCCTGAGCCTCGCGCGTCAGCGCGTACTTGTCCGCGACCAGTTCCGCGCCCTCACCCAGCGAGCCGGTCCATTCACCGGGCATCCGCGGGTTGGTCATCCGCCAGCCGAGGGTGGTGGACCACAGCTGCTGGTGGGCCGCGGGGAACGCCCGCTCGGGCTTCTGCACCACCCAGGGCGCGCGGGTCATCGATTCGACGCCGCCCGCGATCGCCACGGAGGCGTCCCCGAGGGCGATGGCCCGCGCCGCCTGGATCACGGCCTCCAGGCCCGATCCGCACAGCCGGTTGACGGTGACGCCGGGGACCGTGACCGGGAGCCCCGCCAGCAGCACCGCCATGCGGGCCACGTCGCGGTTGTCCTCACCGGCGCCGTTGGCGTCGCCGAAGACGACGTCGTCGATCCGCGCGGGGTCGAGTCCGGGCGTACGGTCCACCAGGGCGCGGACCACGTGCGCGGCCAGGTCGTCCGGGCGGACCCCGGCGTAGGCACCGCCGAACTTGCCGATCGGGGTGCGGACGGCGTCGACGATGTAGACGTCGCGGATGCGCATGGGGGTCTCCTGGGCAGATCCGTGCGGGCGCGCCGGTGGGCGCGCCCGCAGTCTCCGTCCCCGGCTCGCGGCCTGTCAACGCCTCCCCGCTGCCGCAGGGGCAGGTCAGGGCTCACGCCGTGCGGGTGGACTCGCGCGGGACGGCCGTGGCCGACATCAGGTCGTGGCGGGCCGGGGGCTCGGAGGGCTCGCGGACCGCCCGGTCCACCAGGGCGGCCAGGTGATCGCCGGTGGGCATTTCGATCCGGACCGTGCTCAGGCGGGGCCGCAGCAGCCGCCCGATCAGCAGGTCGTCGGCGCCCATGACGGCCACGTCCTCGGGCACGCGCAGCCCCTCGTCCTGGAGGGCGCGCATCAGCAGCATCGCGTACTCGTCGTTGTAGGCGAAGACGGCGTCCGGGCCGTGCGTCCGCCAGCGGGCGGCGAGGGCCCGCGCGGACTCCTCGGTGTAGGCCATCGGCAGCGGCTCGATCACGGCCACGCCGTCGGCGGCGGTCCGGGCGCCCTCCAGGCGCGGGGCGGAGAACAGGTCGAGCCCCTCCTCCTCGGGGACGATCACGCCGATCCGGCGGTGACGGCGCTCGATGAGGTGGGCGGCGGCCCGCAGGCCGACCTCCGCCTGGTCCATGACGCAGGCGTGCGCTCCGGGGACGCCGACCGGCCCGAGCGTGATCACGGCGCGGGCGCCCGCCCGCTTGAGGGTCTCGACGTTCTGCGCGCTCAGGACGATCTCACCGAGGGAGATCACCGCCACGGGCCGCAACTCGGCCCAGGCGCGCGCGGCCTGGTCACCGGTGAGGCCGAGGCTGCCGTACTGGACCACGGTGTAGTCGAGGCGGCGCAGCGCCCACTGCAACGCGTTCAGGAAGGAGCTGTACAGCGGTCCGGCCGGGACGTGCGACGTGGGCAGCAGCACGATGCGGGTGTGTCCGGCGCGCAGGCTGCGGGCGGCGGCGTGCGGGACGTAGCCGAGCTCCTCGGCCGCCTCGCGGACCTTGCGGCGAGTCGGTTCGCTGATGCGGACGGCCTCGGCGTTGTTCAGCACGTAGGAGACCGTGGCGCGCGAGACTCCGGCGAGGCGCGCCACGTCGGCGCTGGTCGCCGCGGCGGGCAGTGGGGGATGCGGGGCCGCGGCGGGCGGGGCCGAGGGCGGCGGCGGAGGCAACTTCGGTGACTGGGGCATGGCCCGGGAATCCTTCCAGACCGCTCGCGTCCGAGGGCCGGCGGATGGCTGGAATCATGCCGCGGGGACTTCGAGGGGTTCGTGAGCTCGCTTGAAGGAGGGATATAGCAAGCTTCAAGATCTCCCCGTTACCGTCTGTATACCGATGAGTAACGGGGAGGTCCGGTTTCGATGACCACAGTTCCTGGCACGGCTCCTGGCGCGACGACCGTCTTGACTCCGGGGACGACGGCCGTCGCGGCGCCCCGCCCCACGGCCGCCCCGGACCCCGGTCCGCCGCCGGGCTTACTCCCGCTTCCGGCCCCGTACGCGGTGCCCGGTCTGGTGGACATGGCCCGGGCACTCGCCGAGGGCAGCGTGTCCTCGCGCTGGCTGACCGAACAGTGCCTGGAGCGGATCGAGGCCTCGCAGCCGGAGCTGAACGCCTTCCGGGTGGTGCACGCCGAGGCCGCCCTCGCGGAGGCCGACGCGGCCGACCGGCGGCTCGCCGCCGGTGAGCGGCTGCCGCTGCTGGGCGTACCGCTGGCGGTCAAGGACGACATGGACGTGGCCGGGCTGCCGACCGCCTTCGGCTGCGCCGGGGAGTTCCCGCCGAAGGCCGAGGACAGCGAGGCCGTACGCCGGCTGCGCGCCGCGGGGGCCGTCATCGTGGGCAAGACCCAGACCCCGGAGCTGGGCCAGTGGCCGCTCACCGAGGGGCCCGCATTCGGCGCGACCCGCAATCCCTGGAACCCGGCGTTCACTCCCGGCGGCTCCTCGGGCGGTTCCGCGGCCGCCGTGGCCGCCGGACTGGTCCCGGCGGCGCTGGGGTCGGACGGCGCCGGGTCCATCCGCATCCCCGCGGCCTGGACCCACCTGGTCGGCATCAAACCGCAGCGCGGCCGCATCTCCACCTGGCCCGAACCCGAGGCCTTCCGCGGGCTGACCGTCAACGGCGTCCTCGCCCGTACGGTCGCCGACGCGGCCCTCCTCCTGGACGCGGCCAGCGGCTCGCACCGGGGCGACCTGCACCGGCCCGCGCCGGTCTCCGCCGTCCGGGCGGCCCGTACCGCGCCGGGCCGGCTGCGGATCGCGCTCTCCTTCGGGATGCCGTTCACCGGCACCTCCAAGTCCCTCGACCCGTCCGTCCGCAGCGCCGTGGAGCGGCTCGCGGGGCGGCTGGAGGCGCTCGGCCACGAGGTGGCCCTGGAGGACCCCCGGTACGGGAAGATCGGGCTGAGCTTCATACCCCGCGCGACCGGCGG
Organism: Streptomyces sp. NPDC006529; assembly: GCF_040611795.1. NCBI lineage: Bacteria > Bacillati > Actinomycetota > Actinomycetes > Kitasatosporales > Streptomycetaceae > Streptomyces > Streptomyces sp. NPDC006529. Next base: position 29,768 of record NZ_JBEXPB010000044.1, read on the forward strand.
CGTCCACGAGTGGGCGGCGCGGGTGCCGGACGCCTCGCTGCTGGACCCGCGGACGAGCGAGGCCACGCTCATGGGGCGCATCCTGAGCGGTCTGCCCCTGCGGGCGGCCCGCCGGGCGGAGGCCCTGCACCAGTACCGGATCGGGGAGATCTTCCAGCGCTACGACGTGGTCCTCACGCCCACGACGGCCACCGCGCCCCTGCGCGTCGGCGCCCTGACGGGCCGCGGCTCGCTGGAGACGGAACGGACGATCATCGCGGCCTGCCCGTACGCGTGGCCCTGGAACGTCCTCGGCTGGCCGGGCGTGAACGTCCCGGCGGGCTTCACGCCCCAGGGTCTCCCCGTCGGCGCCCAACTCCTGGGGCCTGAAGCCTCGGAGCCCCTCCTCATCTCCCTGGCGGCCCAGCTGGAGGCGGCGGAGAACTGGCAGTCCCACTGGCCGCACTGGTCCGCTCCCCTGCGCGCGGCGCCCCGGACCCCCCGCGCCCAGCCGGTGGGGGCGCGGTAGCGGCGGCCGCGCTCCCCCTGCCGTCGTAGCTGCGGCCCCGCGGCGGCGCGGCCACGGGCCCCTTCCCGCTAACCTCACCCGGATGACGGCACTTTCGCACCGCACCGGGCCCACCGACCCGCTCCCCCAGCCCCACCAGCCCGGCCGCGCCGGGGCCGGGGCGACCGCCGAGGTCGATCCGCACGCCATCGGGGCCGTGCGCACCTCCTACGCGCCCGATCACGACGGGGACCCCGATCCCGGCGAGATCGTGTGGACCTTCGTTCCGTACGAGGAGAACGACGGGCGCGGCAAGGACCGCCCCGTGCTGGTCGTGGCCCGCGAGAGCGGCAGCGGGGCCGTGCTCGCCGTACAGCTGTCCAGCAAGCGGCACGACCACGACCGGGAGTGGGTGCCGATCGGCACCGGTCCCTGGGACAGCGCCGGACGGGAGTCCTGGGTGGCGGTTGACCGGGTGCTGCGCGTGCACGAGGACGGCATGCGGCGCGAGGCCTGCGCCCTGGACCGGGACCGGTTCGAGCTGGTCGTGGACCGGCTGCGCGCACGGTACGGCTGGACGTAGGGCGCCCCGGGTGCGCACCCGGCCCTCAGTCCGCGAACGCCGCCTCGAAGGCGCGGCGCGGGCCCGGGGCCCGGTCCAGGATGCCGAAGACCACCCGGTCGAAGACCCCGGCGAAGCGGCCCGTCAGCGGGGCGCGGAACGCCTGCGCCACCTCGGCCGGGTCGTTCATGAACACCCCGCACCCCCACGCCCCCAGCACCAGGTCCGGGTAGCCGTGCAGCGCGGCCACCTCCAGGACCCGCTGCGCCCGCCGGGCCAGCGCCGCCGGGATCTCGTGGGCGCGGTCCGGTTCCTGGCGGCGGATGGTGCCCGCGTTCGGCGCCGGCGAGGTCAGGAACCCGGCGCGGAAGGGCGCGTCCAGGAGTTCGCCCCGGTCGTCGCGGAAGACCGGGACCCCGGGCGAGTGAATCACCCGGTCGGTGTAGAAGGTGCTGGGCTCGGCGCGGTGGACCTCGTAGTACGCGCGCGCCTCCAGCAGGGTCTCGTAGAGGGCCGACGCACGGCACAGGGCTTCCTCCTGGGCCTTGGCCCCGCGGACGTAACCGCCCCCGGGATTACGGGCCGAGGCGAAGGTGAGCACCGCGACCGGGCCGTCCACGGCGAGCCTGCGGGCGGCGACGGTGCTGCTCTCCCCGGTCACCTCGAAGGCGGTCGCGCGGCTTCCCGCCCCCGGCACTTCGTCTGGAATGACCGGATCCGGGCCATATATTCTGGTTCCTGCCTTGGCCTCCGCCACGGCGGCGGCGAGCGCAACCTGCCGTCCGGACCGCGTCCGGTACCCCCCGGCCGCCACGATCTGCGCGTTCTCCGTCGCGATGGCCCGCAATCTGCTGCTCATCTCCTGATCTTCGGGAAGGCGACCACCCGTGGCAACGCAATTTCTTGCGCGATCCGGCACTGATTTGCGCGATCTTGATGCGATCCGCACGATTCACGGCCCGACCACGACGGGTAGGCAACGGTGATGCCACGGCTCGCGCCAGGAGATGAGGAACCGTTCATGACCCAGGACTCCCCCGCCCCACCCGTCCGGGCGCACGCCCCCGGGCCGCCTCCCGGCCTCGCCGGTCCCGACCCGAGCCCGCTCACCGAGACCGCCGCCGAGGACCTCGTACGCGGGATATGTTTCAAGACGGGGCCGCCCCGTCTGGTCGGTGCCGAGCTGGAATGGCTGCTGCTGGACGCGGAGGACCCCGCGCGTCCGCTGCCGCCCGCCCGCCTCACCGCCGCCCACGACACGGCGGCCGCCCTGCCCCTGCGCTCCCGGTTCACGGTCGAGCCCGGGGGCCAGCTCGAACTCAGTTCGCCGCCCGCCGCCTCGCTGATGGGGTGCGTCGGCGACCTCCAGGCCGATCTCACGGCGGTACGGGAGGCCCTGGGCGCCCAGGGCGTCGTCCTCGACGGCCTCGGCCACGATCTGCGCCGGCCGCTGCGGAGACTGCTGGACCACCCGCGCTACGCCGCGATGGAGACGTACTTCGACCGCACCGGCCCGGCCGGGCGCGCCATGATGCGCGCCTCCGCCTCGGTCCAGGTCTGTGTCGACGCGGGCCACGAGGAACCCGGGCCGCTGGGGCACGGCCGGCGCTGGCGGTTCGCGCACCTGCTGGGCGCGGTGCTCGTCTCCGCCTTCGCGAACTCCCCCGCCGACAGCGGCCCGTACGCGGGGTGGCGGTGTTCGCGCCAGGGGGTCTGGAGCGACCTCGACACCGCGCGGGCGCTGGCTCCGCCGCTGGACGGCGACCCGCGCGAGGTGTGGACGCGGCACGCGCTCGACACGGCGGTGATGTGCGTACGGCCCGCGGAGGCGGACGGTCCGGACGCAGCGGGCGGTGCCTGGGAGGTGCCCCGGGGCCTGAGCTTCCGCGCATGGCTGCGCGGCGCCGGGCCCCGGCCCCCCACCGCCGCGGATCTCGACTACCACCTGACCACCCTGTTCCCGCCGGTGCGGCCGCGCGGGCACCTGGAGCTGCGGATGATCGACGCGCAGCCGGGCGAAGACGGCTGGCTGGTCCCCGTGGCCGTGGTGCACGCCCTGTTCGACGACCCGGAGGCCGCGGAGACGGCGTACCGCGTGGCGAAGGGACTGGCCGACACCCACGGCCCGCGGCCGGCGCCGCGCAATCCGCTCTGGCTCTCGGCGGCCCGCCACGGGCCCCGGGACCCGGAGCTGCGCGCGGCCGCCCGCGCCTGCTTCCGGGCGGCGGCCGAGGCGCTGCCGCGGCTCGGCGCGGACACCCGGGTGCGGGACGCCGTCGGCGAGTTCACCGAGCGCTTCGTGCGGCGCGGCCGCTGTCCCGCCGACGAGGTCGACGACGCGCGGGCCCGTTCCACCACCGCGGCGCCGCGGGGCACCGCCTCCGCCACCGACCGGAAGGAGACGCGCCCGTGAGCACGGGAGCCGACCGGACCGCCCCCGCACCGCCCGGGGACCTGCGCGCGCGGGCGGCCGCCGCGCTGACCGCCGCCCGGGCCAGGACCGCGGCGCTGACCGACCCGGTGAGCGACGGGGACCTGGCCGCGCAGCACTCGCCGCTGATGTCCCCGCTCGTGTGGGACCTCGCGCACATCGGCAACCAGGAAGAACTGTGGCTGCTGCGGCGCGTCGCCGGGCGGGAGCCGATGCGTCCCGAGATCGACCCCTTGTACGACGCCTTCGCGCACCCCCGCGCGGAGCGGCCGGCGCTGCCGCTGCTGGGTCCCGCCGAGGCCCGCGGCTACAGCGCCGAGGTGCGGGGGCGGGTGTTCGACCTGCTGGAGCGGACGCCGTTCGAGGGTTCGGCGCTGCTCGACGGCGGCTTCGCCTTCGGGATGATCGCGCAGCACGAGCAGCAGCACGACGAGACGATGCTGATCACCCATCAACTGCGGCGCGGAGGCCCCGTGCTGGCTGCTCCGGACCCCGGAGCGCCGACCGGCCCGCCCCCGTCGGCCGCCGAAGTCCTCGTCCCCGGCGGGCCGTTCACCATGGGGACCTCCACCGAGCCGTGGGCGCTGGACAACGAGCGCCCCGCGCACACCCGCGACACCGGCCCCTTCTGGATCGACACGGTCCCGGTCACCAACGCGCGGTACCTTGACTTCATCGCGGACGGCGGCTACGCCGAGCCCCGCTGGTGGGCGGCCGAGGGCTGGGAGCAGATCCGCCGCCACGGGATCGGCGCGCCGCTGTTCTGGCACCGGGAGGCCGGCCAGTGGCTGCGCCGCCGCTTCGGAGTGGTGGAGCCGGTGCCCGGGGACGAGCCGGTCCTGCACGTCAGCTGGTACGAGGCGGACGCCTACGCCCGCTGGGCCGGCCGGCGGCTGCCGACCGAGGCGGAGTGGGAGAAGGCGGCCCGCCACGACCCGGCGACCGGCCGCTCCACCCGGTATCCGTGGGGCGACGCCGACCCCGGGCCCGCCCACGCCAACCTCGGCCAGCGCCACCTGCGCCCCGCCCCCGCGGGCAGCTACCCGGCCGGGGCCTCCCCGCTCGGGGTGCGCCAGTTGATCGGCGACGTGTGGGAGTGGACGGCCAGTGACTTCCTCCCCTATCCGGGCTTTCGCGCCTTCCCCTACCGGGAGTACTCCGAGGTGTTCTTCGGGCCGGAGCACAAGGTGCTGCGGGGCGGTTCGTTCGCGGTGGACCCGGTGGCCTGCCGGGGCACCTTCCGCAACTGGGACCTGCCGGTGCGCCGCCAGATCTTCGCCGGGTTCCGCACCGCGAGGGACGCCTGATGTGCCGTCACATAGCCTGGCTGGGACCGGCCGTCCCGCTGGGCAGGCTGCTCTCCGAGCCGGAGTACTCGCTGGTGCGTCAGGCGTGGGCGCCGCGCCGCCAGCGGTTCGGGACCGTCAACGCCGACGGGTTCGGCGTGGGGTGGTACGCGGAAGGGGACCCCGTGCCGGCCCGCTACCGCCGGGCGGGCCCCGTGTGGGGCGACGCCACCTTCAGCGACCTCGCGCGGGTCGTGCGCAGCGGATCCGCGCTGGCGGCCGTCCGCGACGCGACCCTGAGCAGCGCGGACGGCGAGGCGGCGGCCGCGCCCTTCGCGGCCGGGCCGTGGCTGTTCAGCCACAACGGGGCGGTGCGGGACTGGCCGGACGCGGCCGCGGACGCCGCCGCCTCGCTGCCCGCCGTGGAACTGCTCCAGCTGGCCGCCCGCTCCGATTCGGCGCTGGTCTGGGCACTGGTCCTGCGCGCGCTGCGCGCGGGCGCGGCTCTCGGTGACGCGCTGAGCGCTCCCGTCCGCGAACTGGCGGCGGCGGCCCCCGGATCGCGGCTCAACCTGCTGCTCACCGACGGGCACGCGATCGCGGCGACGGCCTGGGGCGATTCGCTGTGGTACCTGGCGGACACCCGGACGGACCGCATGGTCGTCGCGTCCGAGCCCTACGACGACGATCCCCGCTGGACCGAGGTCGCCGACCGGACCCTGCTGACCGCTTCGCGGACGCACGTCGAGCTGACCCCGCTCAAGGAACTCCCCCCGCACGCGACCAAGGAGAACGAGGACAGTGAGTGAATTTCCCACGGGTGACTTCCGGTTGACCCGGACCCTGGACGAGAACGCGGCCGAGAAGGCGCTGCGCGCCGATGTGCGCGAGGGCTTGACCGGCTCTCCCAAGTCACTGCCGCCCAAGTGGTTCTACGACAGCCGGGGCAGCGAACTCTTCGAGGAGATCACCCGGTTGCCCGAGTACTACCCGACGCGCGCGGAGCGGGAGATCCTGCTGGAGCGCGCCGGCGAGATCGCGGCCGTCACCGGCGCCCGCACCCTGGTCGAGCTGGGCTCCGGGTCCTCGGAGAAGACCCGGCACCTGATCGAGGCACTGCCCGGGCTGGACACGTACGTCCCGGTGGACGTGAGCGAGAGCGCGCTGCGGGGCGCGGCCGGGGTGCTGCTCGCGGACCGTCCGCGGCTGCGGGTGCACGCGCTGGTGGCCGACTTCACCCGGCCGCTGGCGCTGCCGCCCTCGCCGGGGCCCCGGCTGGTGGTGTTCCTGGGCGGGACGATCGGAAACCTGCTGCCCGCCGAGCGGGCCGCCTTCCTGGCGTCCGTCCGGGCGATGCTGTCGCCCGGGGACGCGCTGCTGATGGGGACCGACCTGGTGAAGGACGAGGCGGTGCTGGTGGCGGCGTACGACGACGCGCAGGGGGTGACGGCCGAGTTCAACCGGAACGTCCTGGCCGTCATCGACCGCGAGCTGGGCGCGGACTTCCACACCGCCGACTTCGCGCACGTGGCGGTGTGGAACCGGGAGCACGAGTGGATGGAGATGCGGCTGCGGGCCCGGACGGACGCGCTGGTGAAGATCCGGGCCCTGGACATGGTGGTGCCGTTCGCGGCGGGCGAGGAGATCCTGACCGAGGTCTCCGCGAAGTTCCGTCAGGAGGGCGTGCGCCGTGAGCTGGCGTCCGCCGGGCTGGAGCTGACCCAGTGGTGGACGGACCGGGAGGGCCGGTTCGCCCTGTCCCTGTCGGTCGCCGCGCCCGCGCCGCAGGACGGGCGCGGCGCCGGGACGCCGGCCAGCGGCGCGGGCCCGGAGCCGACGGCCGCCTGAGCCGCCGCGGCGAGTTCCCGCCGGTCCGGGTGACGGCCCGGCGGGATCCGCGGCAGCAGCGTGATGTCGGCCCGCACCCCGCGGGCCCGGGCGATCCGCCACAGCGAGGCGGTCAGCGGGTCGTCGCCGACGAAGGCGGGCGCCCCCGCGAGCCGCCCGTCGGCCAGCCGGTAGTCGATGCGGACGGGCTGTACGGCGACCCGCGCGTCCAGCGCCGCCTGGAAGGCGGCCCGGCGGAAGAGCCCCCGGGTGCGCCCGCACCAGGTGCTGCCCTCGGGGAACACGGTCACCCGGTCCCCGGACCGCAGCGCGGCCGTGAGCGCCGCCACGGTCGTCGGCAGCGCCCTGATCCGCTCCCGCTCGATGAACAGGGTGCCCGCGCCGGTGGCGAGCCCTCCCAGCAGCGGCCAGTCCCGGATGTCGCTCTTGGCCAGCATCCGGGAGGGCAGCACCGCCGCGACGAGCGGGATGTCCAGCCAGGAGACGTGGTTCGCGACCACGAGCCGGCCCCCGTCCGCGCCGGGGCCGCCGTGGACGGTGATCCGGACCCCGAAGGACCGTACGAAGGCGCGCGCCCAGGCCCGTACCAGCGCGCCGCGGGCACCGGAGGGCAGCAGCCGCAGGGCGGGCGCCGCCAGGATCCCCAGCAGCAGCACCAGCGCCGCGGTCAGCAGGCGCACCGCGGCGTGCACGGCGCCCGCGGCCGGGCCGCGGTGGGCGGCGCAGTCCTCGGGGGTGCACGGCGCGGTGGGCAGCCAGGCGCTCATGCGGCGGGGGCCAGCGAGAGGAAGTGCCGGAGGTAGCGCGGGTGGGTGCGGCGCAGCGAGAGCAGCACGTACAGGTCGGCGACGCCGAAAGCGGCGTCCAGCGCGGGCTCCCCGCACACCCAGGCGCCCAGCCGCAGGTAGCCGCGCAGCAGCGGCGGCAGCTCGGCGCGGTCGGGGAAGGAGATGCCGTCGGGGCTCCACGGGCGGTGCGGGGTGACCCGGTACTCCTGGGGGGCGAGGTGGCGGGTGAGGACCCGCTCCCGGGTGGCAGCGGCGAGGACCCCGCCGTCGGCGAGCGGGACCGAGCAGCAGCCGGCCAGCCAGTTGTGTCCGCCGCGGTCCATGTAGCGGGCCAGCCCGGCCCAGATCAGGCCGATCACGGCGCCGTTCCGGTGGTCGGGGTGGACGCAGGAGCGGCCGACCTCGACGAGGTCGGAGCGGATCGGGGTGAGCGCCGAGAGGTCGAACTCGCCCTCGGAGTAAAGCCGTCCCGCGACCGCGGCGCGCTCCGGGGGCAGCAGCCGGTAGGTGCCGACGACCCGGGCGCTCTCCTCCTCGACGACGAGGAGGTGGTCGCAGTAGGCGTCGAAGGCGTCGGCGTCGAGGCCCGGTTCGGGGCCGTCGAGGCGGGCGCCGAGTTCGCCCGCGAAGACGTCGTGGCGCAGCCGCTGGGCGGCGCGGACCTCGTCCTCGTCGCGGGCGAGGCGGACGGTGTAGCGGGCGGCGGGATGCGCGGCGGGGGTGGGGACCGCCCGCGGGGGCGCGGCGAGGGGGAGGGTGGCGACGTCGACGGGGGACAGGGGGGCGATGGTCATGACGGCTCCTGATCCGGGAAGCGGGAGCCGGGCCGGCGGCGTATCGGCCTGGCTCCTCTACTTCTTCCGTGACCGGCTGGATTCGACGTGACCGAGCGGCGGCAGCGGGATGTGCGGTCGCTGAACTCAGCGGTCGGAGCTGAGGACCTTGCTGATCGCCTCCGAGGCCGTCCTGGCGGCTTCCTTGGGGTCCTGTCCGGACAGGACGGCCGTCATGAAGGGTTTGATCGGATTCTTCGCCTCCACCTCGGCCCAGCGCGCGGACTTGGGCGTGGCCCGGCCCTGGGCGGCTCCCGGGGCCATGGCGGTGGCGCCGTCGTTGCCCTCGACGACGTGCGCGAGCGTGGTCTTGTTGGGTACGTAGCTCATCTCCCGGGCCAGTTCGGTCTGCCACTTCTCGCTGACCAGGGCCGTGATCACGTCCACGGCGGCCTTCCGGTCGGCGGTGCGGTCCGGGATGATCAGGTCGGATCCGCCGGTGAAGACGGCGCCGGGCTTCTCGCCGGTCTTCCCGGGTATCGAGAAGAAGCCGAGCTTGCCCTTGAGGGCCGGGTTCAACTCCTCGATCTGCGCCGCCTGTCCGGGCGGGGCGATGATCTGGGCGATCTGGCCGCGCGCGAAGACCTCGGCCTGCGAGGGCGTTTCCTCGTCGGCGCTCTTGGGGCCGTCGCCGAGCGCCTGGAGCTGCTTGTAGAACTCCATGCCGTCCAGGGCCTCGCGGGTGTCGAGGGTGCCGATCCACTGGCCACCGGTTTCCATGGCCAGATCGCCGCCCTCGTCCCAGATGAATCCGGACAGCACGTACCAGTTCTGGCCGGGCAGGTAGATGCCCTGCTGGGCGCCCTTGTCGAGCTTCTGGGTGGTGGAGATCCACTCCGCGCGGTTCTTCGGCGGCGCCTTGATCCCGGCGCTCGTGAACATGTCCTTGTTGTAGATCACCACCCGGTTGGCCGCGTACCAGGGCACGCCGAACTGGGCGCCGTTGACGCTGCCGGGGTCGGCGAGGCCCTTGAGCCAGTCCTTGCTGCCCCAGTCGCGCAGGCCCTCCAGGGTGAGTTCGGACAGGCCGCCGGTCTCGATGTACTGGGCGACCTGGGTGTTGCCCACCTCGATGACGTCGGCCCTGTCCTTTCCGGTGCCCTTCAGGACGGCGTTGACCTTGTCGCCGATGCCGGTCCACTCCTGGATCCTGACGTCGAGGTCGACCCCCGGGTGGTCCTTCTCGTAGGCGTCGGTGAACTTCTTGATGAAGTCGTCCGACGCGCTGCCCTTCATGAGCCACAGCGTGACCTTGCGGGGCCCGCCGTCGGAGCCGCCCAGCACACTGCAGCCGGTCAGTGCGGTGGCTGCGACGAGGGCGGTGCATACAGCGAGGAAACGCTTCTTCACAAGGACACCTTCTGGGAGGTCGATCTCAGATGGCTTGAAATTGGCATGGACCAATGAGCGGGTCAAGGGCCCTGGGCGCCGGATTCTCCCGACAAAGCCGACGAACCGGTACGTCTCCTCCGCCTCGCGGACCGGGACGTCCTGGGGCACCGTGGAACGAGGCACCAGAACCCACCCTCGGGAGAGCCCATGTCCAACCACACCTACCGCGTGACCGAGATCGTCGGCACCTCCACCGAGAGCATCGACCAGGCCATCCGCAACGGCATCACCCGGGCGGGCCAGACCCTGCGGAACCTGGACTGGTTCGAGGTCTCCCAGGTGCGCGGGCACATCGAGAACGGCGAGGTCGCGCACTTCCAGGTGGGACTCAAGGTCGGCTTCCGCCTCGACGGCGAGGACTGACGCCGCGACGGGCTCAGGTGCGCCCCTCGCCCTCCTGGGCCTCCCGCAGCTCCGGCGCGTCCGCGGCCCAGTCCGCCCGCACCACGGGGAATCCCGCGGCGCGCGCCGCCTGGCAGACCAGCTCGTCGTCGTCCACGAGCATCCGCACCTCGCGGCCGCGGGCGATCCGGCGGAGCACCTCCAGCTTGGCCGTCCGGGCCGGGCGCCGGTCCTGGTTTCCGCGCATCCACACCCGCCCCCCGGGCAGCCCGTGCCGCGCCAGCCACTCCTCGGTGTCGGCGCGGCACCGCTCCGGGCGCCCCGTCAGGTAGACCACCTCGCAGTCCGCCGCGCTCTCGACGGCCATCGCCACGCCCTGCGCGAGCGGCCGGTCGGCCGGGGCCGCGCCGAAGAAGCCGTCCCAGTCGCGGGGCCGCCGCTCCAGGAAGTGCTGGCGGTGCGCGGTGTCGGAGAGGGTTCCGTCGATGTCGAAGACGGCCAGGGGGCGGCGGCCGGTCGTGTGATCGCTCATGCGGCCCAGCGTAGGCCGGGGCTCCGACAGGGACCGGAAAGGCTTCGCTCGTGCGCATGCCCGGCCTCCCGTCCGGTCCGGCCGGGGTCGTTGCCGACGCGGAGGCGGGGGCCACGGACCCGTAAAATGTACGGAATGCGCCGACCGACCGATCCCCCCGCCCCCGATTCCTTCGTCCGCGTGCGGGGCGCCCGGGAGCACAATCTGCGCGGGGTCGATGTCGACGTTCCCCGGGACGCGCTGACCGTGTTCACCGGGGTGTCCGGTTCCGGAAAGAGTTCGCTCGCCTTCGGGACCCTGTACGCCGAGGCGCAGCGCCGCTACTTCGAATCGGTGGCCCCCTACGCCCGTCGGCTCATCCACCAGATCGGCGCCCCGAAGGTGGACTCGGTGACCGGGCTGCCCCCCGCCGTCTCCCTGGAGCAGCGTCGCTCCACGCCCGGTTCGCGCTCGTCCGTCGGGACGGTGACCCTGCTGTCGAACTCCCTGCGGATGCTCTTCTCCCGGGCCGGCACCTATCCGCCGGGGGCGCCCCGGCTCGACTCCGACGCCTTCTCCCCCAACACCGCCGCCGGGGCCTGCCCGTCCTGCCAGGGGCTGGGGCGCGTCCACCGCACCAGCGAAGAACTCCTGGTGCCGGACCCTTCCCTGTCGATCCGTTAGGGGGCGATCGCGGCCTGGCCGGGCGCCTGGCAGGGCAAGAACCTGCGGGACGTCCTGGCCGCGCTGGGCCACGACGTGGACCGGCCGTGGCGGGAACTGCCCGCGAAGGACCGCGAGTGGATCCTGTTCACCGAGGAGCAGCCGGTCGTCACCGTGCACCCGGTGCGGGACGCGGACCGGATCCAACGCCCCTACCAGGGCACGTACATGAGCGCGCGGCGCTATGTGATGAAGACCTTCGGCACCACGAAGAGCGCCACCCTGCGGGCGCGGGCCGAGCGGTTCCTCGCCGATGCGCCGTGTCCCGTCTGCGCGGGCAGCAGGCTGCGTCCGGAGGCGCTGGCCGTGACCTTCGCGGGCCGCACGATCGCGGAGCTGGCGGCGCTGGCGCTGACCGGGCTGGACGCCGTACTGGCCGCCGCTCCCCCGGCCGACGAGGCGGCCCGGGTGCTGTCGGCGGACCTTCGGGCGCGGATCGCTCCGGTCGTCGAACTCGGCCTGGGATACCTGAGCCTGGACCGGACGGCGCCGACCCTGTCGGCGGGCGAACTGCAGCGGCTGCGGCTGGCGACGCAGCTGCGCTCCGGGCTGTTCGGGGTGGTGTACGTGCTGGACGAGCCGTCGGCGGGTCTGCATCCGGCCGACACGGAGGCGCTGCTCGGCGTCCTGGACCGGCTGAAGGAGGCGGGCAACACCGTCTTCGTCGTGGAGCACGACCTGGAGGTGGTGCGCCACGCGGACTGGCTGGTGGAGATCGGGCCGCTGGCCGGGGAACACGGGGGGCGGGTGCTGTACAGCGGGCCGCCGCAGGCGCTGGCCGGGGTAGCGGATTCGGCGACGGCCCGGTTCCTGGCCGGGCCGCGGGGACCGTCGGGGCGTGCGGGCCGGGCGCCGCGTACGCCGACGGGTGAGGTGCGGTTGTCCGGGGTCACCCGGCACAACCTGCGGGAGGTGACGGCCGCCTTCCCGCTGGGCGTGTTCACCGCGGTCACCGGGGTGTCCGGCTCGGGCAAGTCCACGCTGGTGGGCCAGGTGCTGGCGGACACGGTGCGGGAGCGGATCGCGGCGCGGGACCCGGATTTGCCGGTGCGGCGACTGGTGGAGGTGGACCAGAAGCCGATCGGGCGCACCCCGCGCTCCAACCTGGCGACGTACACGGGCCTGTTCGACGCGGTCCGCGCCCTGTTCACGGCTTCCCCGCAGGCCCGGGAGCGCGGCTGGAAGGCGGGCCGGTTCTCCTTCAACGTGGCGGGCGGGCGCTGCGAGACCTGCCAGGGCGAGGGCTTCGTCTCGGTGGAGCTGCTGTTCCTGCCCAGTACGTACGCCCCCTGCCCGCGGTGCGGGGGCGCCCGGTACAACGAGGAGACCCTCCAGGTCCGCCACGCGGGCCTGAACATCGCCGAGGTGCTGGGGCTGACCGTGGAGGCGGCGGCCGCGTTCTTCGCGGAGGTCCCGGCGGCGCACCGCGCCCTGCGCGCGCTGGACGACATCGGCCTGGGCTACCTGCGGCTGGGGCAGCCCGCGACGGAGCTCTCGGGCGGCGAGGCGCAGCGGATCAAGCTGGCGAACGAGCTCCAGCGGGTGCGCCGGGACCACACCCTGTACCTCCTCGACGAGCCGACGACCGGACTGCATCCGGCGGACGTGGAGGTGCTGGTGGACCGGCTGCACGGGCTGGTGGACGCCGGGCACTCGGTGGTGGTCGTGGAGCACGACATGGCGGTGGCTGCGGGCGCGGACTGGGTGATCGACCTGGGTCCGGGCGGCGGCGCGGACGGGGGCCGGGTGGTGGCGGCCGGTCCCCCGGACCGGGTGGCCCGGGCCGGCGAGGGGCGTACGGCGGGCTACCTGGCGCGGGCTACGCGTCTCCGGTGAGCAGGTGCTGCGGTAGTTCGCGGAAGCTCCACCGGCCCTGGCGGCGGGTGAGGAGCCAGACGAGGTCGTAGCGGTCGGGCCAGCCGGCGGGCATCCCGAGGACCTGGTCGGCGCCGAGGGCGCGGACCAGCCGGGGGATGCCGCTGTGCTCCCAGCAGATCAGGACGGGGGCCGGGGCGGCGAGCGCGGCGCGGGCGAGGTCCGCTTCGCGGCCCACCGCGAGGTCGGCCCGGACGGGGGTGCGCAGGAGGTCGGCCAGCGGGGCGACGGTCTGGCGGGAGCGGGCGGCTCCGGCCGCCCCGCCCGCGAAGATCACCGCGGGCCGGGGCAGGACGGCGCCCGGGGTGGGCGGGAAGAGCTGGGGCAGTGCCTCGGCGCGGCGTCGGCCGCGGCCGGCAAGGGAGCCGGTGTCGTCGTTGCCCTCGTCGTCCTCGCCCGTGTCTCCGGCGTACGGCTTCTCGGCGTGCCGGATCACCATGATCAGGGCGTCCTTGGCGGCGGCCTGGGGGCCGGGTGCCGGGGCGGCCGGGTGTGCCTCGCCCGCGCAGCCGGCCAGGGCCAGGGGGGCGAGCGGGGTCAGTGCGGCGAGCACGGTCCGGCGCCGTGGTCCGATCCCGGCGGGTGCTGGTGCTTCTGCCATGCCGGACACTGTCACGCATGACCGGGCGCGCCGGGGGGTCCGGCGCGGCGTACGCCCCCGCGGTCAGCCGATCGGCGCAGGCACGGAGGGCCGCTCCCCCGCGTCGGCGGGCACGTCGGCGGGCTTCTCGTACGGGGAGGCCACCGGGAAGTACGCCTCCAGGAACGCGGCGACCGCGCGGCGCTGCTCCTCGGGCGACAGCTCCGTACCGCCGTCGTCGGCGAGGCAGAAGGCGTCGGTGCGGCGGTCGTGGACCAGCTCCGGGAGCCGTTCGATCTCCTCGGCGCGGTCGGTCGCGACATAGGCGAGGGTCAGTTCCCCCTCGACGGCGCGGCCCTCGGCGAGCGCGAGGTGCGCGGCCAGGGTGATCGGGGCGAGGTCCGTCGCGCTGCGGAAGGCCGAGCGGCTGGTGGCGGCGAGGCGTCCGGGGAGCCGTTCCTCGGCCGCGGCGAAAACGGAGCGGGTCATCGGGTACGGCGCGTGGGCCAGGATCCGCGGGTAGGTGCGGTGGACGGCTTCCTCGACGGCGCGCCGGGTGGCCCGCTGGGAGGCGGTGAAGACGTCGTCGCGCACCTCCGGCGAGCTGGGCGGGACGGCCCGGGTGTCGTGGAAGACCTTCGGCAGGCCGGAGGGCAGGAAGTAGCTCTGCGGCCGCTGCGGGCGTCCGAGGAACATGTCGTCGTTGAAGTAGAGGTAGTGCTCGGCCAGCCCCGCTATCCGGTGCAGCTGCGTTTCGATGGCGTGCGAGTTGAAGACCGGCAGCGCGCCGGGGTCGGCGAAGAGTTCGCGGTGCGGGACCACGGTGATCCCCGGGTGGTCGGCGGCGAGCCAGCCGGGCACCTGGTCGTCGGTGACGAGGAAGATCCGCCGGACCCAGGGGGCGTGCGCGGCGATGGAGCGCAGGCAGTAACGCAGCTCGCCGCGGTCGCGGTAGCGGTGGGCGGCGTCGTCGAAGGCGGGTTCGCCGTGCGCCCCGGCGCCGACTGTGTCCTGGGCGTACTCGGCCAGCGCCCGGTCCCGGCGGCGGCGCCAGGCGGGGTCGGCGGAGTCCACCCAGGTGATCACGGCGTCGATCGGGAAGTCGATGTCGTCGGGGAAGCACCGGGCGAGCGCGTCCACGACGGGGTACTCGCGGTCGCCGACGCGGCGCGTCCCGGTGGCCGCGAGGGAGGGCACCCACCAGCCGAACGGCGTGTCGCGCAGGGAGGCGACCCCGCCGGCGCCGGACTCCGGGGGGTCCCAGAACTCCAGGTCGCAGCCGTGGTCGGCGCCGAGGTAGAGGGTGCGCCCGGAGGTCACCACGGGCTGGTGCAGCCGGACCCCCTTGACCTTGTGGTGGGGGTCCTCCTCGTCGGGGGCCGCGTCGGGGCGGCGCTCGCCCTCCTTGGCGGCGACGGCCGCGGGCAGCGCCTCGGCCAGGGTGACGGCGAGGGTTCCGCCGTGTCCGAGCAGTTCGGCGTAAACGGGCCGGCCGGTGAAGGCCTCCGCGCAGGCGGCGAGGGCGTCCGCGCGGGTGCCGGGGGCGAGGGCGACGCGGTGGAGGAGGCCCCCGTCGGGGACCAGTCCGTAGTCGATCCCTGCGGCTTCCAGGGCTTCGGCGGCGGCCCGGAGGTTCGCGGCGCGCAGGTCGCCGGGCAGCAGGTCGTCCCGTACGAGGGCCAGCCGGCCCCGGTAGCGGACGACGCCCCCGCCCGGGGCGAGGTCCGCCAGCAGCTCCTCCTCGCGGTCGGGCGGGCGCGGCGCGTGCGCCTCCGCCGGCGCGGCGTCGAGCCGCTCGCGCTCCGTGCGCGCGGGCTGGCGCGGGACGCGGGCGGACGGTCGCAGGGCGCGGACGAGCCGGTGCAGGCCCGTACGGCGCAGGTGTCTGCGGAAGCCGCTCATGTCCACCTCGGGGTCGCGATGGTGTGTCCGTCGGCCGTGAACGGGGATTCCGCTCGGGCCGACATCACCCTAAGCCGAGATGGCTGAATCTTGAACCGGATGTGGAACCTTTGGCGGTCCGTACAAGTCACCGCAGGTCACAGCCATTGCACAGGTTTCCCTCGCCGTCGGGCCGGCGGCCTAGTGACCGCCCTTGCGCACCGCCCGGAGCCACTCCTTGTTCATCGCCGCGATGGAGGGGAGCGGGATGCCCTTGGGGCAGGCCGTGGCGCACTCGCCCGTCAGCGTGCAGCCGCCGAACCCCTCGCCGTCCATCCGGGCCACCATGTCCAGGACCCGGCTCTCGCGCTCCGGGGAACCCTGCGGGAGCACGTTGAGGTGGTTGACCTTGGCCGCGGTGAAGAGCATGGCCGAGCCGTTGGGGCAGGCCGCGACGCACGCCCCGCAGCCGATGCACTCGGCGTTCTCGAAGGCGTGGTCGGCGACGGGCTTGGGCACGGCGGTGGCGTGCGCCTCGGGCGCCGCGCCGGTCGGCGCGGTGATGTAGCCGCCGGCCTGGATGATCCGGTCGAAGGCACTCCGGTCCACCACCAGGTCGCGGACCACCGGGAAGGCGGCGGCCCGCCATGGCTCGACGTCGATGGTGTCCCCGTCGGCGAAGGAGCGCATGTGGAGCTGGCAGGTGGTGGTGCGCTCGGGCCCGTGCGCCTCGCCGTTGATGACGAGGCTGCACGCGCCGCAGATGCCCTCGCGGCAGTCGTGGTCGAAGGCGACGGGGTCCTCGCCGCGCAGGATCAGGTCCTCGTTGAGGGTGTCGAGCATCTCCAGGAAGGACATGTCCGCCGAGATGCCGTCGACCTCGTAGGCCGTCATGGCGCCGGGTGCCTCGGCGTGTGGCTGGCGCCAGACGCGCAGGGTGAGCTTCATGCGTAGCTCCGCTGGGTGGGGTGGACGTACTCGAAGACGAGGTCTTCCTTGTGCAGGACGGGGGCGGCGCCGGTCGCGGTGAACTCCCAGGCCGCGGCGTAGGAGAACTCCTCGTCGCGGCGCTCGGCCTCGCCGTCCGGCGTCTGGGACTCCTCGCGGAAGTGGCCGCCGCACGATTCGGCGCGGTGCAGGGCGTCGAGGCACATCAGCTCGGCCAGCTCCAGGTAGTCGACGACCCGGTTGGCCTTCTCCAGGGTCTGGTTGAACTGCTCGCCGCTGCCGGGGACCTTGATCCGCCGCCAGAACTCCTCGCGGATCTCGGGGATGCGGGCCAGCGCCTTGCGCAGCCCCTCCTCGGTGCGGGCCATCCCGCAGTACTCCCACATCAGTTCGCCGATCTCCCGGTGGAAGGAGTCGGGGGTGCGGTCGCCGTCGACCGCGAGGAGCCGCTCGATGCGGTCCCGGGTCTCCCGGACCGCGGCCACGGCCTCGGCGTGGGTGTCGTCCACCGCGGTGGTGCGGGGGTGGCGGGCGAGGTAGTCGTTGATGGTGGACGGCAGGACGAAGTAGCCGTCGGCGAGGCCCTGCATCAGGGCGGAGGCCCCGAGCCGGTTGGCCCCGTGGTCGGAGAAGTTGGCCTCGCCGATCGCGAACAGGCCGGGGACCGTGGTCGACAGGTCGTAGTCCACCCAGAGACCGCCCATCGTGTAGTGCACGGCGGGGTAGATCCGCATGGGGACCTCGTACGGGTTCTCCGCGGTGATCCGCTCGTACATCTCGAAGAGGTTGCCGTACTTCTCGGCCACCTTCTCCCGGCCCATGCGGCGGATGGCGTCGGCGAAGTCCAGGTAGACGCCCTGGCCGCCCGGGCCCACGCCACGGCCCTCGTCGCAGACGTTCTTGGCGGCGCGGGAGGCGATGTCGCGCGGGACGAGGTTGCCGAAGGACGGGTAGATCCGCTCCAGGTAGTAGTCGCGTTCCGCTTCGGGGATCCGGTCGGGGGGCCTTGTGTCGCCGTGGGCCTTGGGGACCCAGATCCGGCCGTCGTTGCGCAGCGACTCGCTCATCAGGGTCAGCTTGGACTGGTGCTCGCCGGTCCGCGGGATACAGGTGGGGTGGATCTGGGTGAAGCAGGGGTTGGCGAAGTAGGCGCCGCGGCGGTGGGCCCGCCAGATCGCGGTCGCGTTGGAGTTCATGGCGTTGGTGGAGAGGTAGAAGACGTTGCCGTAGCCGCCGGTGGCGAGAACGACGGCATCGGCGAAGTGGGTCGAGATCCTGCCCGTGACCAGGTCGCGGGCGACGATGCCGCGGGCGGCGCCGTCCACCACGATGAGGTCGAGCATCTCGGTGCGCGCGTGCATCTCGACGTTTCCGGCGGCGATCTGCCGGGAGAGGGCCTGGTAGGCGCCGAGCAGCAGCTGCTGCCCGGTCTGGCCGCGGGCGTAGAAGGTCCGGGAGACCTGGACCCCGCCGAAGGAACGGGTGTCGAGGAGGCCGCCGTACTCGCGGGCGAAGGGGACGCCCTGGGCCACGCACTGGTCGATGATCTCCACCGAGATCTGGGCGAGGCGGTGCACGTTGGACTCGCGGGCGCGGAAGTCGCCGCCCTTGACGGTGTCGTAGAAGAGGCGGTGCACGGAGTCGCCGTCGTTGCGGTAGTTCTTCGCGGCGTTGATGCCGCCCTGCGCGGCGATGGAGTGGGCCCGGCGCGGGGAGTCCGAGAAGCAGAACTGGACGACGTGGTAGCCCTGTTCGGCGAGGGTGGCGCCGGCCGCGCCGCCCGCGAGGCCGGTACCGACGACGATGACGGTGTGCTTGCGGCGGTTGGCCGGGTTGACCAGCCCGGCCTCGAAGCGGCGGCGGTCCCAGCGGTCGGCGACCGGGCCCGCGGGGGCCTTCGCGTCGGCGATCGGGGAGCCGGTGGTGTAGTCGGCGTAGGCGCTCATGGGGATCGCGGTGTTCTCCGTCCGTGGTGTCGCGGTGCTCATGGTCAGCCCACCCGTCCGGTCATGACGGCGACGGGGACGGACACGAATCCCGCGAAGAGGAGCAGGGCCAGCAGGTTGGCGAGGGCCTTCAGCGTCCTGTCCCGGCGGGCGTTGCCCGCGCCGAGGGTCTGGGCGGCGCTCCAGAAGCCGTGCCGGACGTGGAAGGCGAGGGCGGTCATCGCGGTGAGGTAGATGGCGTTGCCGTACCAGGTGGAGAAGGTCGCGACGACGTTCTCGTACGGATGCCCCTCCAGGGCCCGCTCGTTGACCGTGAGCGTGGTCAGGTCGAGGATGTGCCAGACGATGAACAGGCCGAGGATCACCCCGCCCCAGCGCATGGTGCGGGTGGCGTAGCCGGCGCGCCGGCGCTTGTGGGCGTACCGCACGGGACGCGCCTTGATGCCGCGGCGACTCAGCTGGTACGCGGAGACGGCGTGCGCGACGACGGCGGCGACCAGGGCGATCCGGGCGATCCACAGGCCCCAGTGGCTGTGCAGGACGGGCGCGCCCATGTGGCGCAGCCAGGCCGCGTAGCCGTTGAACTCCCCGGGCCCGAAGAAGATCTTCAGGTTGCCGAACATGTGGACCACGAGGTAGCCGAGCATGATCAACCCGGACGCCGCCATGACGGTCTTCTTGCCGACGGTGGAGTCCCAGAGCGTGCGCGTGGTGGACGGCCGTCGGCCCGTCCGCGTTGCCAGAGCCATGTTTCAGACGGTAGGGACCGAAGCCCTCAAAGGTCCAAGACATGATGAGGCTCATCTTGATAGGTCGCGACTATGAGCTGGTCTACGCTGGGAGGATGCAATTCCAGCAGCTGGTGTACTTCGTCGCCGTGGCCGAGACCCGGCACTTCACGCGCGCGGCGGAGCGGGTGCACGTCGCCCAGCCGTCGCTCTCCCAGCAGATCAGGGCGCTGGAGCGGGAGCTGGGGGCGGAGCTGTTCAGCCGGGCGCGGGGCAACATCGCGCTGACCGAGGCGGGCGAGACCCTGCTGCCGCTCGCGCGGCGGATCCTGGCGGACGCGGACACGGCGCGGCTGGAGGTGCAGGAACTGGCGCAGCTGCGGCGCGGGCGGGTCCGCCTGGGCGCGACGCCGAGCGTGTGCACGGGCCTGCTGCCGGACGTCCTGCGCGCTTTCCACACCGCGCACCCGGGGATCGAGCTGCTGATCGAGGAGAGCGGATCGCTGGACCTCGTGCGCGAACTGGCGCGCGGGGCCCTGGACCTGGCCCTCGTCACCCTTCCGCTGCCGCCGTCGGCGCCCGCGCTGACGACCGTGGAGCTGCTGACGGAGGACCTGGTGGTGATCTCCTCCGCAGAGCTGCCGCCGCCGGGCGACGGCGGACCGCTGCGGATCAGCGACCTGCGCGAGGAACCGATGGTCATGTTCCGGCACGGCTACGACCTGCGGGAACTGACGGTGACTGCCTGCCGCGCCGAGGGCTTCGAGCCGGTGTTCACGGTGGAGGGCGGGGAGATGGACGCGGTCCTCGGATTCGTCCGGGCCGGGCTGGGGCTCGCGGTGGTCCCGGCGATGGTGGTCGACCACGCGGGACAGGGACTGCGGACCACCGCCCTGGCGGGCTCCCCCCTGCGCCGCACGATCGCCCTGGCCCACCGCACGGACGTGGCCCCGCCCCGCGCGGCCCGGGAGCTGAAGCGGATCCTGGTGGGGTGAGGGCGGGGGGTGGGTTCGGGGTGAGGGCGGCGCGCCGAGCGGTGGGGGCAGGGACCGTCGTCCGGTGGAAATCAGGCTGGCTTGCGGCCGTGCACGGCCGTAGGGTCCCGGGATGATCGTTCCCACATATCCCCCCAAGCCCGTACCCGGCGACCGCATCGCGGTCGTCTCCCCTTCCTCCGGCTTGCCGGGTCTCCTTCCGCTCCCCTACGAGTTGGGGCTGGCGCGGCTGCGGGAGGAGTTCGGGCTGGAGCCGGTGGAGTACCCGTCGACCCGCACGATGGGATCCACGGCCCGGCAGCGCGCCGATGACCTGCACGCCGCTTTCGCCGACCCGATGGTCAAGGCGGTGATGGCGAGCATCGGGGGCGACGATCAGCTGACCGTACTGCCGCTGCTCGACCGGGAGTTGATCCGCTCCCACCCGAAGCCCTTCTTCGGGTTCAGCGACAACACGTGCCTGCTGCTGTTCCTGCGCAACCTCGGCATCGTGGGCTACCACGGTGCCTGCCTCATGACCGAGCTCGGGCGGCCGTACGCGCTCCACCCGGTGACCGCCGCGTCGATCCGCGCGGCCCTGTTCACCTCCGGGCCCTACGAACTGCGGCCCGCCGAACGCTTCCGCGACACCGACCGCGACTGGGCCGATCCCGCCACCTTCGACGTCGAGCCCGAGGTCCGCGACGGGGCCGGCTGGATCTGGCACCAGCCGGACCGGGTGGTCGAGGGACGCACCTGGGGCGGCAACCTGGAGATCCTGTCCGGGCTGCTGATGGCCGACCGGGAGGTCGCGGCGGCGCCCGAGGCTGCGGAGGGCGGCGTGCTGTTCCTGGAGACCTCCGAGGAGATGCCCCGCGCGGAGGAGGTCTTCCGGATCCTGCGCAGCATGGGCGAGCGGGGACTGCTCGCCCGCTTCTCCGCGCTGATGATGGGCCGGGCCAAGGCATGGTCCTTCGACCAACCCAACGACGTGGCCGGCAGGCTGCGCTACGCCGAGGGGCAGCGGGAGGCCGTACTGCGAGCGCTCACGACCTACGCCCCGGGCATGATGGCCGTCTTCGACGTGGACCTGGGCCACACGGACCCGCAGGTGGTGATTCCGTACGGCGGCGTCGTCCGGCTGGACGGCCCCGCGCGCAGGATCACCGTGACGTACTGATCCGTACCGGGCGGCGTAAGGACGGATGCGGGGCCTGGGGCTGGGGCCCGCGGGGCCGGGGCCAGGCCTGGGTCTTGGGCCTGGGGGGCCTGGGGGGCCTGGGGGCCTGGGCCTCGGCCTGGGCGGTGTGTGAGCCCGGATCCCGGGCAGGGGGGCCGGGCCAGAGGCAGGCCGGGGCAGGGGCTGCCGCGGTTCAGGCGGGGAGGGTTCGGTCCAGCCCCTCGGCCAGCATGGCGAAGGCCATGTCGGCGTCGGCCACCGCTGCCCCGTGCGCCGCGGCGGCGCTCTGCCCCGCGTCTATGCGCCGCCAGTTCGCTTGCGCCAGCTCGTGACGGGCGGTCACCAGATACAGGGCGCCAAGACGGGCCCGGAGACGCCGCCGCCCCACCTCCGCCCCGCCGGCCCCTGCCTCCTCCGCCTCCCGTTCCAGTACGGCGGCCAGCAGGTCCACCTCCCGGGCGGCGTAGTGGGCCAGGCGCGAGGCGAGGCTCGCGGTCGAGTACAGCAACCGCTGGAAGACCACGACGTTCGGGTGGTCACAGAGGCCGGTGATCGGATCGTTGGCGGCGAGGGCGTCGATGAAGTGGGCGTGTACGGCTTCCACCGGCGTCTGCCCGGAGGGCCGCTCGCGCACGACGCGCGCCGCCTCGTCCTGGTGGTCGGCGAAGCGGTCCAGCAACAGGTCCTCCTTGCTCGGGAAGTACCGGAACAGCGTCGGTTTGGAGACTTCCGCGGCGGCGGCGACATCCGCCACCGAAACGGCGTCGAAGCCGCGCTCCAGGAAGAGCTCCAGCGCGGTCGCGGCGAGCTGCTGACGCGTGCGCTGCTTCTTCGCCTCGCGCAGGCCGGTCACAGGGGTATCGGTCGTCTTGTCCATGCGCACACCCTAGCAGAGATTTCACAACCAAGTCATCTTTGTAACCCGGTTGCTTTTTCTGGTGAGAGCCGCTTCACTGGAGTCACGCCGAGGACACCGACCATGGCGACCGACGAACGAGGGAACCTGTGATGACGCACGCAGTGGACGTATTGATCGTGGGCTCCGGACCGACGGGCCTGACCCTCGCCTGCCACCTGGTCCGCCGGGGTGCCCGGGTCCGGGTGGTCGACCGCCGGTCCGCACCGCACCGCGAATCCCGGGGCAAGGCGCTCCACGTCGCCAGCCTGGAGGTCTTCGACACGCTCGGCGTAACCGGGCGGATGACCGAGACCGGGCGCACCGGCCTCGCCTTCCGCAAGTACTTCGACGGGGAGCACATCAACGACACTCCCCGAGGCGGCTCCTCGATCTTCATAGGGCAGTGGCAGATCGAGGAGATCCTGCGCGACAAACTGGCCGAGTCCGGTGTCGGCGTCGAGTACGAGGCCGAGGTCGAAGCGGTGTCCCAGGACGCGGACGGCGTGCGGGTGACGCTCACGGACGGGCGGACCCTGGGGGCGGCCTACCTGGCCGGCTGCGACGGAGGGAGCAGCACCGTCCGCAAGCGGCTCGGCATCGGCTTCGAGGGACGCACCGCCGACGAGGAGGCGATGGTGGTCGGGGACGTGACGGCGGCGGGACTGAGCCGGGACTACTGGCACCAGTGGTTCACCTCGGACGGCGGCGCCATGATGCTCTGCCCGATACCGGGGACGGACACCTTCCAGCTCCAGGCCTCACCGGAGACCGACGACCGGGGGGAAAGGCTCGCCCCGTCCCTGCAAGGCTTCCAGCGGCTCTTCGACCGGCACGCCCGGATGCCCGGGATACGCCTGGCCGACGCCACCTGGCTCTCGACCTGGCGGGTCAACGTCCGGATGGCCGACCGCATGCGGCAGGGCCGCTGCTTCCTCGCCGGAGACGCGGCGCACGTCCACCCGATAGCGGGCGGGCTGGGCATGAACACCGGCGTCCAGGACGCGGCCGCCCTGGGCCGGGTGCTCGGCGGAGTGCTGACCGCGACCGCCGGGGAGGAGGCCCTGGACGACTACGAGGCCGAACGCCTCCCGGCCGCCGCCGCGTTGCTGGCCGACACCTCCGCCCGCCACGAGCGCGTCCGCGCGGCGGTCCGCGAGCCGGGCCACGGCATCGAAGCCGCCCTCAGCTGACCCGCCCCCGACCCGGCGCCCGACGTCGCGGCAACGGGTTGGGTGGCCGGGTGAGGGGCGGCCGGGCGAAGGCTGGCCGGGTCACCGAGCGGCCCGGTCAGGGCGTGGCCAGGTCAGGGCGTGGCCAGGACTTGGCCCGGTCAGGACGTGGCGTGAGGGGGCGACGTCACGGGGTGGGGACCGCATCGCAGAGGGACAGGGCGTGTATCCGGTCCGGGGCGCCGGGGCGGGCGTAGTACCAGCCCTGGGCCGTGTCGCAGCCCAGCGCGCGGAGTTGGGCCGCCTGGACGCCGGTTTCGACACCCTCGACCGTCACGGCGAGTTCAAGGCTGTGGGCCAGGGCGACGATGCCCTCCACGATCTTGACGTCGACCGGGTTCGCGGGTTCCTGCTGCATGCCCTGGGTGAAGGAGCGGTCCAGTTTCAGGACGCTCACCGGCAGGCGGCGCAGGTTCGCCAGGTTCGAATAGCCGGTGCCGAAGTCGTCGAGGGCGATGTCCACGCCGAGGGCGGCGAGCCGGCGCAGCGGTTCCAGGAGTTCGTCGTCGGCGCCGATCAGGGCGGACTCGGTGACCTCCAGGCACAACGCGCCGGGGGCCAGGCCGGAGTTCTCCAGCACCGCCACCGTGTCGGCGACCAGGCCGGGGTGGTGGAGCTGGGTCGGCGAGAGGTTCACGTTGATCCGCAAGGACGAACCCCCGTGCTGGCGCTGCCAGGTGCGAGCCTGGCGGACCGCTTCCTCCAGGACCCAGCGGCCGAGCGGCACGATCAGACCGGTCCGTTCGGCGAGTGGGATGAACCGGTCCGGTCCGAGCACCCCGTACTGCGGGTGCGACCAGCGCACCAGCGCCTCGGCGCCGTGCACGCTGCCGTCGTGCATGTGCACCAGCGGCTGGTACTCGATGAAGAACTCGCCGCGCTCCAGGGCCGCGGGCAGCGCGTTCGTCAGCCCGTGGCGGGTGATCGCCCGGGCGTCCGCCTCCTCGTCGGCGAACTCGAAGCGGTTGCCGCCGGCAGCCTTCGCCCGGTACATCGTGATGTCGGCGCTGCGCAGCACTTCGGCAGCGGTCCGCGAGCCCGCCGGACCCTCCACGATGCCGATGCTGCCCCGGACCGTCAGCTCCCGGCCCTCCAGGCGGATCGGGGTGGCGAGGGCGGAGAGGATCCGCATCGCCAGGTCGGTCACCTTCTCCTCGGTCTCGGGCCCGGTGGTCAGCGCCACGAACTCGTCGCCGCCCAGCCGGGCGACGACCTCGCCGGGCCCGGTGGCGCAGCTCTGCAGCCGGTCCGCGACCTCCACCAGCAGCCGGTCGCCCGCCGAGTGCCCGAGGCTGTCGTTGACGGTCTTGAAACCGTCCAGATCGAGGTAGCAGAGGCCGAAGCGGCTTCCCCCGGCCCCGCCGAGGGCCTTCTCCAGCCGTTCGAAGAACAGGGTCCGGTTGGGCAGCCCGGTCAGCGCGTCGTGGGTGGCCTCGTACCGCAGCCGCAGGTTCAGCAGCCGCCGCTCGGTGGTGTCCTCCATCAGCGCCAGCTGGTACTGCGGCGTGCCGTCGGCGTCGCGCAGCAGGGACACCGTCAGGTTGGTCCACAGGACCGTCCCGTCGTGCCGGTAGTACGGCTTCTCCACGCGGTAGCTCTCGCGCTCGCCGCGCACCAGCTCGCCGTACATCCGCCACACGTGCGGGGTGTCGTCGGGGTGGCTCCACTCGTTCACGTTGCGGCCCCGGACGTGCCCCTCCAGCCCGCCGAACATCCGCAGCAGCGTGTCGTTGACCTCCAGGACGTTGCCCTGGAGGTCCGCGATGCCGATGCCGATGGCCGCCCCTTCGAAGACCGCGCGGAAGCGCGCCTCGCTGGCGTGCAGGGCCTGCTGGGCGTCGATCCGCGCGGTGAGCGCGGACCGGGCGATCGCCTCCTGCTCCTTGAGCGTGCGCTCCCG
The DNA here is from genome assembly GCF_040611795.1 of Streptomyces sp. NPDC006529. Classification (NCBI taxonomy): domain Bacteria; kingdom Bacillati; phylum Actinomycetota; class Actinomycetes; order Kitasatosporales; family Streptomycetaceae; genus Streptomyces; species Streptomyces sp. NPDC006529. Next base: position 55,110 of record NZ_JBEXPB010000044.1, read on the forward strand.
CAGGGCGCGGGCGAAGCCCGCGGCGATCCCGTGCTGGAGCCGGGCGCACCGGGCGCGGTACTCCTCGGACTCGTCCGGCCCGCCGCCGTCCGGGCCGCAGTACAGCACGAGGTAGGCCTCGACCACGCCGAGGGTGCCCGCGAGCGCGTCCGGGTCGGTGCAGTGCACGGCGACGAGCTCGCTGCCGACCCGCTGGCCGACGGACGCGTCGAAGGGGCGGGCGTGCAGGGCCTCGGCCAGGGTGCGCGCGAGCGGCACGAGATGGCGTTCGAACTCCACCCGGGTGAGCGAGGTGGCGGTCACCGGGAAGATGGCCCGGCTCCAGATGGTCGCGAACCGCCCGATCCGGTCCTCCGGATCGGCGGGCAGCCCGGTCGACGGCGCCGCGGGGGCGGTGGCCGCCGGTCCGGTGGTCGCAGCCCGGCGGGCAGCCGCCGTCACGGATCCGGCCGCGGGTACGCGGACGCCCGCGCCCGGTGCGGTCACGGGCGCCGCCGGGGCCGCCTGCCCCGCCGTCTGTGCCGGGAGTCTCACGCCTTGCGTCCCACGCCCGCGAAGCCCGAGAAGGCGTACGGATCCTCCTGGACCTCGCCGTCCTGCGGGCCTTCGGGCCGCCACTCGGGCATGGAGACCAGCCCGGGCTCCACCCACGCGAAACCGTCGAAGAAGCGGCCGATCTCCTCACCGGTGCGCATGACCAGCGGATTGCGGATGTCCCGGTAGACGCCGACGGCCCCGCCCGCGACGTCCTCGGTGAGCGGGACGCCCTCGTAGGAGGCGTGCGTGAGGATCAGCAGGCTGCCGGGGGCCAGCGCGTCGCGCAGCTCGGCGACGGCGGCGTACGGCTCGTCCGCGTCCTCCAGGAAGTGCAGGACGGCGACCAGCAGCAGGGCCACCGGCCGGTCCAGGTCGAGCAGCCGGGTCACCTCGGGGCTCGACAGGATGTCCGCAGGCTTGCGCAGGTCGGCGGCGGCGATGCCGGTGCGTTCGGTGCCGGCCAGGACGGCCTGGCTGTGCGCGACGGCGACCGGGTCGTGGTCGACGTACACGACGCGGGCGTCGGGGCTGGCGGCCTGGGCGATCTCGTGGACGTTGCCGAAGGTCGGGATGCCGGAGCCGATGTCGAGGAACTGGGTGACGCCCTGGGAGACGGCGTAGCGGACGGCGCGGCGCATGAATGCCCGGTTGGCCTGCATGATCTTGGGCAGGCCCGGGATGAATTCCATGGCGCGGCGGGCCGCTTGGCGGTCGACCTCGAAATTGTGCGATCCGCCGAGGTAGTAATCGTAGATGCGGGACACGCTCGGCACCGATATGTCGATGCCTGGCGGGGCCCAGGCGGGTCGCTCCATCGGGGTCTCCAAGGCGTAGTCCGTCGGTGTCCGTCGGTCTCGGACAGCTGTCCGAGCCGAATGTACTGATCATTGCCCAACGGAGCGAGCGAAAGCGGAAATTGGCGGTCCGTTCTTCGTCACACACCAAACACACCACGGGCACCGTCCGCCCGGATTGATCGAAACCGACAAATACCTTTTGGGAATTGATCGCCGGCCGATCGGAACCCTTCATCGGCTGGCTCAAACCTCTACGGTCCCCAGTCCCCCGTTCGGAGGAACCGAGCCGGAGCCGGAGGCGCGAGACGCCCGGCTGCCCCATGCTCCCCGGGTGAACAGACCCTGTGCCAGGCGCCTGCTGGCGGTCCCGGTCCTCGTGTGGGCGGCACTGTCCGCCGCACCGGCCGTGGCCGATAGCCGCGCCTTCGCGATGCCCGGCCCGGACGACGGCCGGACCGTCGTCGAGCTGGTCGCGGCGGCCCGGAGCGAGGCCCTCCGCAGCGCCGCCGGGGCTTCCCGGGGTGGCGGACATCACGACGACCACGGCCACGAACACGGGGGTTGGCACTGCGGAAGCCACCATGGCGGGCACCACTGCCCGCCCCGCCCCTGTCCACCGCCCCCGCCCCCGCCGTGCCCGACGCCCACGCCCACGCCCACACCCACGCCGACACCCACTCCCACGCCGACACCTCCCCGTCCCACGCCCACGCCCACCCCGAAACCCACCCCGCCGAAGCCCCCCGCGCCGGCGCCCGAGCCCCCGCCGCCTCCGCCGCCTCCGCCGCCCCCGCCCCCCGCGCCCGCGCCGCCGCGGCCGGTGCCTCCCGCGCCCCGGGCTCCCGCGCCGCCGCCCCCGCCGGTCCCGGCACCTCCAACGGCCCCCGTCGTGGCGCCGCCCGCGAAGAAGCCGGTGCCCCGGCCCGCCTACCGCACGGAGGCCCGTAAGCCGGTGGAGCACCACATCTCACCGGTCACCTTCACCCTGCTCACGGCCGCCCCCGCCGTGCTCGCCATCGTCGCGCTGCGCCCGCGCTGACCCGACCCGATCGATTTCCGTGGGAGTTCCCTTGTCGGAATGGCTCGTCCTGTCCCTCGCGATGGCCGCGGCCTGTGCCGTGGTCCTGTCCATCGCCTTCTTCAACCACCGGCGGATCGGCGAGGACGACGATCCGAGCGAGACCCCGGACGTCATCGAGTACATGACGATGATGATCGGGGTGATCTACGCGATCGTGCTGGGCCTGGCGATCGCGGGCGTCTGGGAGGGCCGCGGGGCCGCCCAGGAGTACGTGCGCCAGGAGGCCCAGGCCCTCCACGAGGTGAGCGTCCGCTCCGAGGTCTATCCGGCTCCGGTGCGCACCCGCATCCGCGCCGACGTCGACGCCTACGTGTCCCACGTGGTCACGAAGGAGTGGAAGGAGATGGCCGACACCGGAAACGTCTCGGACGAGGGCACGGCGATGCTCGACCGGATCCGCCGGGACGTGACCGACTACGAACCGCGGACCGACCACGAGGGGCAGGCCTACCAGCCGCTGGTGGACCAGGTCGCCATCGTGGACGACGCCCGCAGCGCCCGGCTGCAGAGCGCGGGGGCCACCATGCCGGGGGTCGTCTGGTTCGGCCTGATCACCGGCGCGCTCGTGACGGTGGGGCTGATCTTCACCCTGCAGATCCGGCGGTCCTTCCGGGAGCTGCTGCTCGCCGGGCTGTTCAGCGCGCTGATCGCGTTCCTGCTGTTCCTGATCTGGGATTTCGACGCCCCGTTCAGCCGGGGGGTCTCGGCCACCGCCGAGCCGTTCTTCCAGCAGTTCCCGCACCTGGGGCTCGGCGACGACTGACCCGCCGCCCCGGCGCCGCCCTGCGGCGACACGCCGTCCGACCGCCGCGGGCCCCGCCGGGCCCGCGGTCCGCGCAAACCGGGGACGGGGCGTCCTTCCCCGGTTCGGCGTAGCGCTATGACCCGTTCGCCCGTTCCTGATCGCGGGCCACGGCGGGCGGACCTAGCGTGGCGGACATCGAGGCGCACGACCCCCCACGTGCGGAAACCGTTCCGCAGCTGCTCCTCGGGGATCCGGAGAAGAACATGGGCGCGATACGCACGTCAGCCACCGCTCTCCTCGCCGCCGGGGCCGCGGGCACCCTTCTGGTCTTCGGCGCCGCCGGCGCCGTCGCCGCGGAGGCACAGCCCGTCACGTCGTTCGGCTTCGCCGTCGCACCCTCCACGGTCGCGCCCGGCGGTACGGTCGTGCTCTCGGTCAGCGGCTGCGTGGCGGCGAGCACCACCGTCTCCTCGGGCGTCTTCGACACCGTCAGCGTGCCCAAGGGCCAGACCGTGCGGGTCACGGTGGACCGGGACGCCCGGCGCGGGGCCCGCTACTCCGTCAACTTCACCTGCAACAACGAGACCGGTTCCACCGATCTCACCATCGCGGGCGGTACGAGCACCCCCACCACGCGGTCCACGACCGCGGTCCGCGGCGTGCGCGGCGGTCTCGGCGGCAGCGTCGCCGGGATGGACGTGCGCGAACTCGCGGCGGGCGGGGGTCTCCTGCTGGTCGCGGCGGCGGGTACCGGCTACCTGGTCCGTCGCCGTACGCAGACCCGCGGGCACTGACCGGGCGGCCGGCGGACCCGCTCCGCACCGTCCACCCCACCCGCACCACCGTCTCCCGCACCGCCGTCTTCACGCACCACCGCATCGACCGCCGGTCGCCCCCCCGGCGAGGCCGCGCCGCGGGGGGGCCGG
>NZ_JBEXPB010000045.1:0-53522 GCF_040611795.1 Streptomyces sp. NPDC006529
TCTGCTCGTCCTGGCGCCCTTGACCCCCCGCCCCCGCGCCGCGCGGGGCGGCCCCGGGCCAGGGCGGGGCCCCCCCCCCGCCGCGATGCGTGCGGGCAGGGGCCCCGTCCTTCGATCAGGCCCGGTCAGTTGCCCCGCGGGGCGGTGGCCTCCCCTTCGTACGCGAGGTCCCGGGCGCGGCCGGCCGCCGCGTCCGCCGACCGCGCGTCCAGCGGGTCGAACGCCGCTTCCGGCGCCTGCGCGGGCGGCGCCTGCGCGGGCCGCGGCCGGTCCGAGCGGTAGAGCAGCGCCATGCCCGACAGGACCGCCGTCAGGCACGCCGCGACCACCGAAGCGCCCGTGGGCCAGGGCAGGAGCGCCCCTCCCACGCCGCCGTAGAGGTCCAGGTCCAGCACGCTCGCGAGCGCGTGGACCGTCAGGATCCCCACCGCGGTCCCGGCCGTGGCCGCCCACACCCCGCCGCGGTCCCGCACCGGCACCAGCACGGCCAGCGCCAGGCAGAGGCCGGCCAGGGCCAGCAGCGCCCAGGCGGGCAGGCCGCCGTGCGCGAGGAAGGCAGCGGGGTCACGCGGCAGGGACACCAGCGCGGAGACGACGAGCGCCACCGCGACGGGCCACCGCAGTCCGCGGCCCGGCACGCCGGGCTCCCGCGCCGCCCGCGACGGACGGCCCGCGCTCTCGCGGGAGGTTCCGGCGGGCGCCCGGCCGGCCGCTTCGGCCCGGTCCGGGTGACGGGCCGCCGCCTCGGGCGCGAACCCCGGCGGGGGCTCGGGGGCGAACCGGGGCGGCGGCCCCGGCTCGTCCACGGCCGACGGCCCCGGCTCGTCCACGGGCGGGGGCCCGCCGGCGAACCGGGGGTCGTCCTCCTTGGAGAACAGCACGGCCAGGGAGAGGACGTCCTCGATGGGGCGGCTGACCGCGGCCGCCCGCAGGGCCTGGCGCGCCGCGTCGGGAACCTGCCCCGACCGCTCCAGGAGGGTCACCAGGTCCGCCACCTCTTCCACGGACCGCCGGGTGACGGCCGTGTCCAGCAGTGTGTGCAGGCATTCCGTGTTTCCGGCGGCCTGCACCGCCTCGTCGGGGTCCGTGCCCGTTTCCGGTGGCCGCGCGGCCACCGCGCCGCGGACCTGCGCCTGTTCGCCCCCGACGTCGGCTTCAGCCTCGGGTATGGCGTAGTCGCTCATGTCTTGCTCCGTCCGAATGCCGCTTTGAGCGGCCACGCGCAACCAAGCTCACTCAAGTTACAGCGTGCGATGGATTGCTTACTCCCGGCCAGCATGCGCGAGGGTGGCCGCCCCCGCCATTCGGATCAAGCGAACGGGTCACGCGGACGCCGGAGCTATGCCACCGAGAGGTCGTCCGCGTAGACAGCGCCCTGCCCGTACCAGCCGTGCAGGTACACCGTGACCGTGCCGGAGGCGCCGGTGGTGAAGGGGACCGAGAGCTTGGTCCACCCCGTGGAGCTGGTCCAGGCACTGGCGCTCGCGCCGCCGCGCACGCCCAGGTAGGCGTAGCTGCCCTGGACCCACCCGCTCAGCGTGTAGGCGTGGTTCGGGGTGAGCGTCAGGGTCTGCGCGCACTCCCCGGTCCGGGCGTCGGCGGGCACCGCCTTCAGGGCGTACGAGCCGCCGTGCGCCGGGGTCGCGACGACCGCGGCTCCGGCGTCGCAGGTCCACGGCGCGAGGGCGCCGCTCTCGAAGCCGCCGTTGACGAGGGCTCCGCTGCCACCGCCGGGGCCGGAGACGGTGAGCGTGAAGGTGGTGGTGTGCGTGAGCCCGCCCGCGGTCCCCGTGACGGTGATCGCGTACGTGCCCGGCGCGGCCGAGGCCGCGGCGGTGAGGGTGAGCTGCGCGGAGCCGCCCGCCGTCACCGAGCCGGGGCTGAGGGTGGCGCCGACTCCGGCCGGGGCCCCGGTGGCCGTCAGGGTCACGGTCTTCGCGCTGCCCGAGGTGACGGCCGTGCTCACGGTCGCCGTGGCGGCGGCGCCGCCGGGGGTCACCGAAGCCGAGCCGGGGGCGACGGCGAGGGAGAAGTCGTCGGCCACCGGCCCGCCGCCCCCGGTGAAGGGCGCGAAGGTGTGGGTGAAGTACCAGGGATCCTGGGCGATGCCCGAGCAGGTGTCGGAGCCGCCGGTACCGGGGCAGCCGCCGTTGTCGCGCTGGAGGGCCCAGAAGGAGAGGGTGTTGATGCCCTTGCCGACGGCCCAGGAGTAGACGGCGTTCGCGTCGGCCGTGGTGAAGGTCTCTGCGGCGCCGAAGTCGTCGATGCCGGGCATCTCGGTGACGCCGATCATCCCCCAGAGCTGGGCGGGGGTCTTGGCCGGGTAGAGGGCGGCGAGCTGGTTGTACAGGCCGGTGGCGGCGGTGCGCGTGTCGGCCGCCATGTCGTGGCTCGCGTTGTCGTAGTAGTCGAAGGTCATCAGGTTCACGACGTCGACCTGGGCGCCCGCGGCCTTGGCGCTCTTGAGGACGGCCAGTCCGCTGCTCGCGAGGCCGCTCGTGGTCGTCGGCAGGGTGTAGGAGATCTGGAGCGGGCGGCCGCTCGCGGCGGCCCAGTCCTGCACCTTCTTGATGGCCTGGTTGCGGCGGTCGATGCCCGCCTTGTTGGTCAGCGAGTTGTCCTCGATGTCCATGTCGAGGCGCGGCACGTCGTAGGTGGTGATGACCTTCTCGTAGGCGGCGGCGATCGCGTCCACGCTGGTGCAGCTGTCGGCGATCTCGGTGCCGCCGTTGTCGGCCGCGTAGCCGCCGAAGGAGGGGATGACGTCGCCGCCGCGTGCGCGGATGGTGGTGAAGTCGGCGCCGAAGACGGAGGCGGAGACCGGCTGGCCGGTCGAGCCGTTCCAGTAGGGGGTGCACGACCCCTTGGCCTCGGTCTGGACGAACGCCATGGTCAGGTACTTGGCGCCGGACTTCTGGGCGAGGTCGGCGGGGTTGTCGCCCGCGTACGCCTCGAAGTACGGGGCGAAGACGTGCGCCGGCAGTGGGGTGGCGGCGGCGTGGGCCGCGGAATCGGCCGCGAGGACGAGGCCTGCTGAGGCGGTGACCGTGCAGAGGGCGGCCAGTAAGGCGTGGAGGGGCCTGGGGCGTCTCATCGTTGCTCCCGGTGGGGCGTGAGCGGCGAACGGGCGGACGCCTCATGATTGGTCTGGACCATCAGGGGGTCAAGGGTCCAGACCACTTCATTCCCAAGGGTTTGCCGAACGCCCCAAGTGCCCTGCGCACCGCACCCCTTGACGGGAGGGCCGGGACGCGGGATGCCGTACCGGGCGGGCTCCGCACGCCGTGGACACCGGGAAGGCGGCACCGATGCCGGGCTCGTGGCGGTTCATGACATCCTATGACGTCACAACTCACCGGGCCGGACCGGTCGATGTCCGGGCAGACAGGGAAGGTCCATGAGGCTCTGCTTTCTGGTGGAGGAGCAGTACCGCCATGACGGCATGCCGAACGAGGTGATCGGTCGGCTGACCTCGTGGGGCCACCACGTGGACGTGGTGCGGCCCGGCGGTTCCCTCCTGCGCATGACCGAGGCGGTCCGCACGGGCACGCACGACGCCTGGGTGCTCAAGACCGTGTCCGGCGGCCCCGGACTCACCCTCCTCGAAGCCGCCGCGGGGGCCGGGACCACCACGGTCAACGACGCCCGCGCGATCCGGGGCGTGCGCGACAAGGCGCTCGCCGCCGCCCTCGGGAGCAGCCGCGGGCTGCCGCTGCCCGCCACCTACGCGGTGGCCCGGCCCGAACTCCTGCTGGAGATACCGGCCTCGGAATACCCGCTGGTGGTCAAGCCCGCCGACGGCAGCTCCGGCCGGGCGGTGTACCTGGTGTCCTCCCCGGACCGGCTGGCCGCGATGCTGGTGGAACTGGCGGGCGAGGGCATGCTGATCGCGCAGCCGTACGTACCCAACAAGGGCACCGACATCAAGGTGTACAGCGTCTGCGGGGAGCTGCACGCGACCGAACGCCGCTCGCCCCTGCACCCCGACCACTCGGTACGGGAGCGGCGCGTACCGCTGTCCGCCGAAGTGGCCGCGATCGCCGGGCAGGTGGGTGCGGTGTACGGGCTGGACCTGTACGGCGTCGACGTGATCCTCGGCCCCGACGGGCCGGTGGTGGTCGACGTGAACGACTTCCCGAGCTTCCGCCAGGTACCGGACGCGGCGGCGCGGGTGGCCCGCGCGGTGCTCGGGCTGGCCAGGGCGGGCGCGCCCGGCGGCGCGGTCGCGGCGCCCCGCACGCCGTCGATCCCGGCGCAGGTGACCGTGGCCACCGCGCCGGCGGCGACCGTACCGGCCGTGGCGGTCGCGCTGCCCGGCGCCGCGCCGGCGGTCCTTCCGACAGCCGTGGCGGCGGGCGAGGGCCTGTGAGGATCGGGCTGATCACCCCTGACCCCGGGCACCCGCTGCTGGCGGGCGCCGCCGGGCTGCTCGCGCCGCTCCACCGGGTCGAAGCGCTGGATCCGGGCACGGTGACGGAGCTGCCGGGCCCGCCCGCCGACGTGTACCTGCTCAAGTCCCGTACGCCGCGCGCCCTCGCCCTGGCCCGCGAGGCGGAGGCGCTCGGGGCTCCGGTGCTCAACTCGGCGGCGGCCACCGCGCTCTGCCAGGACCGTACGGCGATGGCGGAGCTGGCCCGCGGGGCGGGGCTGCCCTTCGCCGCCACCCGCGCCTACCCCTCCCTGGCCGCGCTGGTGTCGGGGCCTCCGCTCGCGGGACCGGTCGTGGTCAAGAGCCTGCGCAGCCGCCGGGGCGACCTGGTCGCCCGGGTCGACGACGCCACCGCCCTGGCCGCCCTGGCCGCCACCTGGGCCGGGGAACCCGTCGTGGTGCAGGAGTTCGCGCCCAACGACGGCTGGGACCACAAGCTGTGGGCGGTCGGCGACCGGGTCTTCGCGGCGCTGCGCCGGTCCGAACTCTCCCCCGGGGGACGCGGCCCGAACCTGCCGCTCCCCCTCGCCGAACTGCCGCCGGGCTGGACCGACCTGGTCCGTGCGGTCGGCGAGGCCTTCGCCCTCGACGTGTACGGCGTGGACATCATCGCGGCCGGCGGCGGGGACCCCCTGATCGTGGACGTCAACGCCTTCCCGGGCATCCGGGGTCAGGCCGGGGCCTGCGAGGCGCTGGCATCGCTGGCGCTGCACCGGGCGGGCCGGAGCCGGGGAGCGGCGCGAAAAACCGGATGCGGACGCGCGGCCCCGATGTGAGGGTGCGGCCATGAACCGTGAGCAGATCTCCCGCATCGCCCATACCCACCACCCCGTCAAATCCCCGCTCGACGACGAGTCCGTGCGGCGCCTGCTGGACCACGGCGTGGCCCACGGCGGCGCGCGCCTGCTCGATCTCGGCTGCGGCACGGCGGAATGGCTGCTGCGCGCCCTCTCCGCCCACCCCCAGGTCCGGGCCGAAGGGGTCGACGTGTCCCCGGAGGCCCTGGAGCAGGCCTCCACGGCGGCCCGGGAGCGCGGCGTTCAGGACCGGCTGGTCCTCCACCAGCAGGAGGCCGCCGGTTTCACCGCGCCGCACTCCTTCGACCTGGTCCTGAACGTCGGGTCCAGCCACGCCTTCGGCGGGCTGCTGCCCACCCTCGAAGCGGCGGCGGCCCACCTGGCGCCGGGCGGGCGGGTGCTGATCGGCGACGGTTTCTGGGAGCGGGAGCCCTCCCCGGAGGCGGTCGAGATGCTCGGGGAGTACGCCGGCCTGGCGGCCACCCTCGACCTGGTCGCCGCGGCCGGCTGGACCCCGGTGTACGGGCACGTCAGTACCCGCCGGGAACTCGACGACTACGAGTGGACCTGCTGGGGCACGCTGGCCGGCTGGGCCCTGGACCACCCGGACGATCCGGACAGCGCGCAGGCGCTGGCGACGGCCGCGGAACGCCGCGCCGAGTGGCTGCACACCTATCGGGAGAGCTTCGGTTTCCTGACGCTGGTGCTGCGCCGGACGGCCGGGTGAAAAGGTGGTGCGCACACCGCGGGGCCCGTCCTACAGTCGGCGGATGAGCACTCGCACCTTCCGCGTCACCGTCCGCGGCGCCTTCGACGGGCTGACCCCCGAGCAGCACGCCGAGCTGGCGGCCCGCGCCCCGGAGCACGACATGCTGCGGGCGGAGTTCACCCCCGAGGGCCACCTCAGCTACGACATCGGCGCCCGCCCCTTCTTCACCTTCCGCTTCCTGGAGTCGGGCGAGAGCGAGGAGGACATCCTCGACGCGGGCGCGCGGGCCGAGCTGGCCGCCGAGGCCTGGCTGGAGGAGCGGGGATACGGGTTCAAGAACATCCGGTCCCAGGCCCAGGACATGTCCCTCGCACCGCTCGGCAAGCGCGGGCGGCGCGCGGCGGCGGCGGCGCTGCCGACGGCGTGATCCCCGGACCGGCCTCCCGCTCCACCCGCGCGGGGCCGCCGGCGCGGTCCCGTCCCGGCTCCCCGGGATGCGGGCGCGCGGGTGCGACGGGAGAGTGGCCGCATGGGAATCGATGATTACGGTGGCGGCGCCGCGGACCAGTCCCCGGTCCTGGTCGTCACGACGAACGACGTCCCGGGCTACCGGGTGCAGAAGGTGATCGGCGAGGTCTTCGGCCTCACCGTCCGCTCCCGGAACCTGGGCAGCCAGATCGGCGCCGGTCTCAAATCGATGCTCGGCGGCGAGCTGAAGGGCCTCACGAAGACCCTGGTGCAGACCCGCAACCAGGCCATGGAGCGGCTCGTCGAACAGGCCCAGGCCCGCGGCGCGAACGCGGTGCTGGCGATGCGCTTCGACGTCACCGACGCCGCCGACGTGGGGACCGAGGTGTGTGCCTACGGGACGGCCGTCGTCATCACTCCGCAGTAGGCGGGCCGCCCCCGGCGCCGTACCGGATCGCGAACCTCCCGGACGGCGGTGGCGCCCCGCCCACTCCTCAGCCCGTCAGCCCGTCAGCCCGTCAGCCGCGACGCCTGCCGGACGGTATCTGCCAGCCCCCGCACGTCGGCGTCCTGCGTCACCTCAGCCGCCCCCGAGGCCTGCTCGGCGAGCCGGTCGAGCGGCAGGGCGCCCGGTACCGGCTCCCAGCCGCCCGCGCGCCCGCGCAGCGCCGAGGCGAAGTAGGCGGCGACGGCGGTGACCTGGAAGCGGGCGTCGGCCTCGGTCCAGGCGCGGCCGGTCAGCGCGGCCGCCTCGACGGAGGCCGATTCCTCGTGCGGGGCCCGGGTGGCGGGGTCGAGCCAGCGGACGGTGGCGGTCGCCACGTGCCCCGCGGCCCCGGGGCGCGTACGGACGGCGTACAGGGCGGTGACGCTGTGGCCGGGGCCGACCTCGCCGCCGTCCACCGCGTCGTCGCGGAAGTCCTCGTCGGCGACGCGCCGGTTCTCGTAGCCGATCAGCCGGAAGCTCTCCACGGTCTGCGGGTCGAAGGCCACCTGGGCCTTGGCGTCTCGGGCCCGCAGGTCGATCTGGGCGGGCAGGTCCTCGCAGAAGACCTGGCGCGCCCGGTCGGTGTCGGAGACGTAGGTGGTGTGCCCGTCGCCGCGGTCGGCGAGGGCCTCCATCAGGGCGTCGCCGTAGTCGCTGCCGACGCCGACGCCGAACAGGGTGATGCCCTTGTCCTCGCGCGCTGCGGCGACGCGTTCGAGGATGCCGTCGGCCGAGGTGTCGCCGGAGTTGGCCAGGCCGTCCGAGAGGACCACGACGCGGTTGGTGGCGCCCTCGCGCAGGCCCTTCACCGCCTCGTCGTAGCCGCGGGTCACCCCGGCCTCGACGTTGGTGGAACGGGCGGGCCGCAGACCGGAGACGACCTCGTGGAGGTGCTCGCGGTGGCCGCCGAGGCGGGTCATCGGGATCCGGGTCTTCGCCGTGTCGCTGAAGGTCACCAGGGCGATCGAGTCGTCGTCGCGCAGCCGTTCGGTCATCAGCTCCAGGGAGGTGCGGACCAGGTCCAGGCGGCCGGGCTCGGCCATGGAGCCGGAGATGTCGACGACGAAGGTGAGCGCGGCGGGCTTGCGGACCGCGTCCGGGGCGGGGGCCCTGGTGGTGAGCCCGATCCGCATCAGCGACCAGCCGTCGGCGGAGGTGCGGGCGCCGTCGACGGTGACGGAGAAGCCGTTGCCCTCCGGGCGGCGGTAGTCCTGGCGGAAGCTGTTGACGAACTCCTCGGGCCGCACGGTGCGCGGTTCCGGCAGCCGACCGGAGCGTATGGTGCGGCGGGCGAAGCCGTAACTGGCGGTGTCCACGTCCAGGGCGAAGGTGGAGAGGTGGTCGGCGGGCGGTGCGGTGCGCCCGGTTCCCCCGTCCTCCCCCTGGCCGGCGGACCGGCCGCCGCCGTCAGGGGCGGCGTAACGGGTTCCCGATCCGCTCGTGTGCGAGCCGTGCCCACCGCCGCTCGCTGCGCAGCCGGTCAGCAGGACGCCGCTCAGGGCGAGCGCGGCGGCCGCTCTGGTGCGGGTCCTCACGCGAAAGGTCATGCGGTGCTCCTCCGTTGGCCGGGACGGGCGCGTGCCGTTCTGGTGAATGTGACGCCCCGGCAGGCGTCCCGGACGAGTCGGAGCCGTTGCGAATGCGTCTCGAAGCGACAACGGCAGGCGGAACATCACGCTCTGGCCTCGCCGGGGTCACGACCGACGGCTCCCTCCCCGTGCGCGCGGCGCGGGGAGGGAGCCGTCGGTGTGCCGTACGGCGGTCAGCTGCCGGGGACCGTGTCCTCGAAGGCCCTGCCCGCGGCGCGGTAGGCGGCGACCCGGGCGGCGACCTGGGCCGGGGTGAGCACCTGGTCCTTGACGTGCAGGACGTAGTCGACCTGCTGGTCGTAGGCGCGCGCCGTGGTGCCCGGCTGGCCGTTCAGGTCGATCAGCCACTGGTTGAAGTTGATCGACATGGGCCGCTCGGGCAGGTAGCGGGCGTCGTGCGTCCCGAAGGTCTGCCCGTCGATGTAGTAGGTGATGGCGCGGTCGTCGATGGTGACGACGAGGTCGTGCCAGCCCGCGTAGCTGCTCCGGGCTTCGGTGTGCTGGTTGACCGCTTCCCAGGGGTCGGGCCGGTAGGTCTCCCAGGAGGTGGTGTAGAGGATGTTGCCGGGCTCGCCCCAGCCTCCGTTGGGGAGGTACTCGAAGTCGTATTCGGCGTAGTCGTCGGCCATGGGGGCCTTGAGGTCGTTGATGGTGAAGAAGGTCTGGACGAGGTGGTCGCCGTCCGGGCCGTAGGCCGGGGCGTCGGCGAACTTGACCCGGGCCGCGTAGGTCCCGTTCTTGAACTTGGACGCCCGGGTGAGGACTTCGGTCTGCCGGGTGCTCTCGCCGGAGCCGGCGGTGGAGGTCTGCAGGTTCATGACGGTGTTGCCGCCGCCCGCCGCCGCGAAGGTGACGTTCTCGGGGGCCCAGGTGGCCCCGGGGACGCCCGGACCGCCGGAGTTGGAGCGCACGTTCCAGCCGTGGGCGGCGATCGCGGGGTCGCTGTGCGAGGTGTACGAGAAGTCGTCGAAGAGGGTGGCTCCGGTGGGCGCCGGACCGGTGGGCGTCGGCGTCGGGGTGGGGCCCGTCGGGGTCGGGGTCGGATCGCCGCCGTTCCCGGTGGGAGCGGTGCCCCAGACGGTGGCGGCGCCGATCCGCGCGGTGACCTTGTCCCAGTCGCCGTACGCGCCGTGCCCCGAGTCGAAGGAGTAGTCGTCGGCCTGGTTCAGGGGCTGCCAGTCGGCGCGGTGGAAGCGCAGCTGCATGTCCCCGGTGTCGGCGCCCGGGGCGAGGGATCCGGCGCCCGCGCCGAAACCGATCTCCAGGTAGCGGTCGGCGGTCGCGGTGGGGTGGTCCAGGACGCCGAAGGAGGCGGTGACGTTGGCGCAGCCCCTGATCGCCCAGGAGCAGGCGAAGCGGTACTGGGCCGCGGGGCCGTCGGCCTTGAAGTAGTAGCGGAAGGTCACCTGGCTCAGCGGGACGGCCGCCGAGCCGGTGTTGACCACCTTGAACCAGGGTTCCGCCTGCTCGGCGGTGGTTCCGCTCGCGCTGGTGCGGTACTGCACCTTGACGGAGTCGGCCGCCGCGTTCGCGGTCTGGGTGGCGAGTGAGGCGGAACCGAGGCCGGCGGTGACGGCCAGGGCGAGGGCGATCGCGGCGCGGGTACGCGTGGGGCGGCGCATCGGGGGTCCTCTCGGGTGGGGGGGGAAGTGCCGTGCGGTGACCGACGTTCAGGTGCGGTCGGGGTGGAGCGGCCGGGCGCGCACGCCGAGGGCGGCGAGCCGGTCGTGGTGGTGGTCCAGGCGGCGCCGGAAGTCGGGCCAGTCGCGGTGCGCCGACCAGGCGGTGTCGGCCAGGGCGCAGAGCCGGGGGAAGGCCAGGTAGTCGAGCTGCGCGGGGGTGCTCGCGTACTCGGTCCACAGCTGGGCCTGGGTGCCGAGGATCCGGCGGGTGGCTTCCGGTTCCCAGTGCGCGGGGGCGGGATCGTGGTCGTAGACCCCGCGCAGGTCGAGGACGCCGCCGTCCTGCCCGCGCGGTTCTCCGGGGTCGGCGGACTGCGGGTAGTCCAGGTAGGTGGAACGGTACGGCGCCATGATGACGTCGTGTCCGCGCAGCGCGGCGGCCCGGCCGTGGTCCGCGTCGAGCCAGGCGGCGACGGTGAAGGCGCCGGGGAGTTCGGTGCCGTTCCCGGTCCAGCCCAGTGGCCTGCGGCCGCGCGCGACGAGGTGGTCGGCGATGGTCCGCATGAACCATCCGTGGAGCGCTTCCGGGCCGCTCAGTCCCTCCCGCGCGGCCCGTTCGCGGGCGGCGGCCGAGTCCCGCCATTCGGCGGCGGGGCACTCGTCGCCGCCGATGTGCACGTAGGGCGCGGGGAAGACGTCCATGACCTCGTCCAGGACGGCGCGGCAGAAGTCGAGCACCTCGTCGTGGACGCCGAGGATGTTCTCGCACACCCCCCAGCGGGTCCAGGGCTCCAGGATGACGCCGGGCCGGTTGCCCAGGTGGGGGTAGGCGGCGAGCGCGGCCCGGGTGTGCCCGGGCATCTCGATCTCCGGTACGACCATCACGCCGCGACGGGCGGCGTAGGCGACGAGCCCGGCGAGGTCGGCCCGGGTGTAGGCGCCCTCGTGCGGGGTTCCGTCGCCCTCGCTCTCGCGGCGGCGGGCGCCGGTCCCGGTGAGCCGGGGATAGCCCGGGACCGGGATCCGCCAGCCCTGGTCGTCGGTGAGGTGCAGGTGCAGGACGTTGAGCTTGTGCAGGGCGAGCAGGTCCACGAACCGGCGTACGTACGCCACGGGCTGGAAGTGCCGGGCCACGTCCAGCATGGCGCCGCGCCAGGCGAACCGCGGGCCGTCGGTGATCCGCAGGCAGGGCAGGGACAGCCCGGGCAGCGGCCCGGCGGCCGCGTCTAGGGCGGCGGGCGGGAGCAGTTGGCGCAGGGTCTGGACGCCGCGGAGGAGTCCCTCGGGCCGGGCGGCGCGCAGCAGGACGGTGTCCGGGCCGATGGTGAGTCCGTAGCCCTCGGCGCCGAGTTCCCGCAGGGCCGCGTCCAGGAGCAGCACGATCCGGCCGCCCCCGCCGGGCGCCGGGGTCCCGGCGGGAGCCGGCGTCAGGGGGCGGCCGGTGGCGGGGGTGAACAGCTCGCACAGCAGGGCGGCGGCGTCCTCGGCGCCGGGTCCGGCGCACAGTGCGGTGTCCGGGCCGAGGGGGAAGCGGCCGGGGTGCGGGGTCAGGGAACGGGGACGCGGGACGAGCTGCGGGAGGGCTGCGCTGCGGGTGGGCATGACGCGGTGGTTCCTCCTATTGCTTACCAATTGGTCAACTGGATAGCTGCGTGGCACGAAGGTGACATGAGCGGGTCCAGTCGTCAACCCTCAAGAAAACCAAGGACTTTGAAGGGAGGACCGCGCCCTCATCGCGCTCGAACGCACCGAAGTGGTTTGATGTGCCTGACCAGTTGGCGACGGAAGGGAAACGAGGCCATGGCTGCGGGCGGCGGCGCGGGATCGATGCTGAAGCGGGAACGGGTCCGTGAGCACCTGCTCGCACTGATCGACACCCGGCGCCCGGGCGACGCCATCCCCTCCGAACGCACCCTGTGCGCGGCCCTGGAGGTGTCCCGCCCCACCCTGCGCGCGGCCGTCGACGAACTGGTGGCCACGGGCGCGCTCGTCCGCGAGCACGGCCGCGGCATGTTCGTCGCCCCCGCCAAGATCACCCAGGAACTGGCATCCGACGAGACCGCGTTCGCGGTGCGCCGGGCCTCGGGGAACTGGTCCAGCCGGGTGCTGGAGCACGCGGTGCTGCCCGCCGACGCCCGGATCGGGCGGCGGCTGCGCATCTCCCCCGGCGCGGGGCTGCTCTACGTCGCGCGGCTGCGCCTGGTGGACGGCGCCCCGATGGCGATCGAACACCTGCACATCCCGGCGGAGCTGGTGCCCGCCCTGACCCCCGCGGAACTGGAGGCCGGAGACCTCTACGAGCACCTGCGCGAGCGGCACGGGGTGTCCGTGCACGAGGCTCGGCAGTCGATCGAACCCACCGTCGTCAACGAGGCGGAGGCCGCGCTCCTCGACGTGCCGCTGCACTCCCCCGCCCTGCTGATCGAGCGGCTGACCACGGACTCCACGGGCCGCCCGGTGGAGTACGTGCACTCCGTCTACCGCGGCGACCGCTACCGCATCGTGTCCCGCCTCGCGCTCGGCGCGGCCGCCGCCGCACGGACGCCGGGCCACCACCCCGGCATTCCGCCGGGCGACCTCGGCCGGCGCGACATCATCACCTCGACCACCACCGGGGACGTCCACACGGTGAACTGACCCGGCGGCGCGGCTCGCTCAGGGAGCGTCCGGTGCGCGCAGCGGGTTCGCCAACGGCACGTAGCGGGCGGCGGCGCCGTCGGCGCGGGTCCAGCGCAGCAGCAGGTTCGTCTTCCCCGGGAGCGTCGGTGCGCTCAGCAGCTCCCGGACCTCGGGGAGCCCGTGTGCGGCGTCGTAGCGGCGGAACTCCTCCCGCGCGGCGGGCCACAGCTCCCCCGCGATGCCCGGGTGGCGGTCGGCGAGCGCGCCGGCGATCTCGCTGAGGTGGTTGACGACCAGGCAGTACACCAGCCGCTGCCAGCCCTGCGCCCGGCCGGTCTCCGGGACCAGCTTGACCCCCTCCGCGTCCCGGAAGAGGGCCTGCACCGGGGTGCCGCAGCCGTCGACCGCTATCAGAGTGTTCTGGAGGTGCGCCTCCAGCACGACACCGTGGCGCGCGAACAGTTCCAGCACCGGCGGCACCACCTGGCGCAGGTACGCCCGCCACCAGCCGACCGGATCGGCGGCCCGGTCCAGCGGCCCGGGGACGGAACCCTCCGCCAGCGCGGCGGCCAGCAGCGGGGTGGCGCCCGGCACCAGATGCGCGCGCAGCCCCTCGCGGACCATCACGGCCAGCTCCTCGAAGGCGAAGGACGCGGTGCGGTACCCCCGGTCGGCCGTCCAGGCCGCCGTGGTCCCGGAGCGGGCGCGCACCGCCGCGAAGGCGGCTGCCACGGCCGCGTCGGTGCGGCGCAGCGCAAGCAGGTCGTGGCGCCACAGGCGGCGCACGTCGTTGGTGATGCGGACGTCCAGGCTGAACTTCGCGAAGACGTCGGACTCCGGACCGGGCAGGTACACGGTCCGCACCGAGGCCGTCGGCCACCCCGGGCGGGTGCCGGTCCCCAGCCGCAGCAGCCGCCCGTCGGCGTGGGCGGCCAGCAGCTCCGGGCTCGCCGAGGTCAGCTCCAGCTGCCAGGGGTGGGCGGGCAGCAGGACGTAGCCGGGCGGTACCGGCGGGGCGCCGGCGAGGTCGGCGAGTTCGCCGAACAGCTCGGCGGCGGGCGCGCCGCCCTCCTCGTGCACCTGGTCCGCGCGCAGCGCGAGGAAGGCGAGCGGGAAGCGGCCGTGCGCCTCGGGAGCGTAGGGCAGCCAGGACCGGGCCGGGGCGCCGCCGCGGGCTTTGGGCGCCGGGTGGTGGGGGTGCCCCATCAGCAACGACTGCTCGGAGCGGACGTACGGGTCGGCCGGGGCGGTGGTGGCCGCGCGGGCGGCGAGCAGGGCGCCGATCGCGGCGCGGCTGTCGGCCATCTCGGCGGGCAGCTCGTCGTTCGTCGCGCCCGTGTAGCGGCGCAGCTCGTCGGCGGTGAGTTTGACGAGATCCGTGTGGCTGAGCGGGTGCCAGCCGTCCGCGTCGCGCAGCTCGGGGCCGGTGGGGCGGCGCCCGGCGCGGACCCGCAGCAGCCGCCCGCTGCCGCGCAGCCGGTGCACGCCGTCCCCGTCGCCCGCGGGGTCGGCCGCCTCGCGCAGGAGGCAGTTCAGGAGCGGCGCGGCGGCGTACTCGTCGGCGGTCAGGGCGGTGCGCGCGGGGGTGTCGGCACGGGTGGCGGGCGTCGCGGCGGGGCTGAGTTCCAAGGGTCCACGGACTCCCTCTAGGTCCGGCAGTGATCTTCAGTATCGGCGATCCGGGCGGCCGCCGTGACCTTCGGGCGATGATGGCCGGACAAGCGCATGAGCGGACGGGCGCATGAGCGGACCAGCACACGAGCAGATGACGTGACGGTCCGCACATGCGAGAACCCGCACATCCGATGAGCCGGTCACGATGACGTGACGTGATGGAAGGAGTCCTGCCCTGTACCGCAGTGGCCATGCCCCCGGATCCGCCGCCGAGGAGGCCGTCGCCGCCCGCCTGGGCGACGTACGGCCGACGCTCGGCCCGGCCTACGCGGCCGCGCTGCCCGGCGCACGGGCGGCCGTCCTGACCCGGCTCTGGCGGGCGCTGGCCTACGAGCCCCTGCCGTGGGTGGTGCGGCGCGCGGTGTCCGGCGGGGAGCTGACCGTGGCGCTGACCGGCGGCGCGCGGCTGCGCGGGCCGCTCCCCGACCCGTACGCGGGGGACGCGTACGTGCGCGAGCTGGACCTCGACGGTACGGCGCACCCGCGGGCTGCGGGCCTTATGGCGGCGCTCGGGGTGCCGGAGGGCGGCGGGTTCGCGGCCGAGCTGGACGCCAGTACGGCCTCCCTCGCGCTCTCCCGGGCCGGGCAGTCGCTCCACGGGGACGGGGGCGGCCCGGCCGAGGTCTGGCAGTGGGAGCAGCGGGTGGTCGACGGGCATCCGTACCACCCCAACTGCCGCTACCGTCCCGGTTTCTCCGTGGCCGAGGAGCTGGCGTACGCGCCGGAGCACCGGCCGGTCGTCCCGCTGGGCCTGCGGGCCGTACGGGCGGACGCGTGCCGGGTCACCGGCGCCTGGCCGGCGGCGCTGCGGGACGGGGCGCGGATCCTGATCCCCGTGCACCCCTGGCAGGCGGAGCACGTGCCCGGGCTCCCCGGGGAGGCCGTGGCGGCCCCGCCGGAGTTCGCGGGGCATCCGCTGATGGCGCTGCGGTCGCTGGCCCCGGTCGCGGGCGGCCCGCTGGACGGCTGCGCCCCTGGGGGCGCCGCCCCGCAGCTGAAGACCGCGCTCAGCACCCGGCTGACCTCCTCCGTGCGGGACATCTCGGTGTACTCGATCGAGACGGCGGCGGCGGTGTCGGACTTCGCCGCGGCGCTGGCCGCGCGCCTCGACGGACGGCTGCACGTCACCCGCACCCTGGGCGCGGCCACCGCGCTCACCGCGGACCTGGCGGCCGTGCTGCGCGAGCCGCCGGAGCGGTACGCCGATGCGGCCGCGGGCGAGCGGGTGGTGCCGGTGGGGGCCCTGGCGGGCACCGCCCGGGCGGCCTCCCCCGCCTGGCGGGCGGCCTTCGCCCGGCTCGCGCTGTCGGTGTGCCTGCGCGTGCTGGAGCTGGGCGTGGCCCTGGAGGCGCACGGCCAGAACCTGCTGGTCGTCCTCTCCCCCGGCGGGGAGCCGCTGCGCCTGGTCTACCGGGACCTCGCCGACATCCGGATCAGCCCGGCCCGGCTCGCCGCGCACGGGATCCCGGCGCCGCCACTGGCCGGGCGGCTGGTGACCGACGACGAGGCGGCGCTGCGCCGCAAGCTGTTCGGTTCGCTGGTGTCCGGGGCGCTGGGCGCGCTCGCGGGTTCGGCCGGGGCGCTCGCCGAGGACCTGGCCGCCGCCGCACCCGCGCTGGAGCGCACCCCGGACGCGGTGGCCCTGCTCGGCGGGCCGCTGCCCGCCAAGGCGCTCACGCTGATGCGGCTGAGCCCCGGGGCGCCGGGGGACCTGTGGACCACCCTCGGGACACCGCTCGGAGCCCCCGCGGTGCGCTGAGCCCGCCCGGGCTCCGCGGCGGGCCGGGGGCCCCGCGGGGTGGGCCGTTCGGGGGGAGCGGGCCCGGCGCCCGGCCCTGTCCCCCGGGCGATCGGGGGCGGCGGTGGCACTAGTGGGACATGAGCCTCGATCGCCGTCACCTCCTCGCCGGTACCGCGGCCCTCCTCGCCTGCGTCGGGGCGGGCCGGCCGGCGGGTGTGCGGACGACCCGGCGCACCGGCGGCTTCGAGGCGCTCGCCCGCTACCTGGACGGGCCGGTGGTGCTGCCCGGCCGGCCGGACTACGCCGAGGCCCGCCGGCTCTTCCAGCCGCGCTACGACGCGGTCGCGCCCGGCGCGGTCGCCTATCCGCGCCATGCCGGGGACGTCGCCATCTGCGTGGCCTTCGCGCGCCGCGCGGGGGTGGCCATCGTGCCGCGCGGCGGCGGGCACAGCTACGCCGGGTACTCGACCGGGCCCGGCCTCGTCGTCGATGTCGGGGCCATGGCGGGGGTCGAGACCGGGACCGGGGAGGTACGGGTGGGCGCCGGGGCCCGGCTCGGTGACCTGAACGCGCGGCTGGCCGATCGGGGCCTGGCCGTGCCCACCGGACTGTGCCCCTCGGTCGGGATCGCGGGGCTCGCGCTCGGCGGCGGCCTGGGGGTCTGCGGCCGGGCCTTCGGCACGACGAGCGACCAGCTCACCGGCGTCCGGATCGTCACCCCCGACGCGGTGGTCCGCGAGGTGGACGCGCGCGCCGACCCGGACCTCTTCTGGGCGCTGCGCGGGGGTGGCGGCGGCGCCTTCGGGGTGGTCACCGAGTTCCGGCTGCGGACCCGTCCGGCCGGTGAGTGCGCCCTCGCCGAGCTGCGCTGGCCGTGGGCGGACGCGGCCGCGCTGCTGCGCGGCTGGCAGCGCTGGCTGGCCGCGCTCGCGGACCCCTTCTGGAGCCAGGTCGAGTTCGTGGCCGGACCCGGCACGGCACCCGGGCCCGCGGCGGTGCGCGTGGTGTGCCTGGACGGGCGGCGGGCGCTGGAGGAGGAGCTGTCGCGGCTGGCGGACGAGGCCGGGGCCCCGCCCCGCGAGAGCCACGTGGAGGTGCTCGGTCACGGCGACGCCATGCGGGCGATGGCCGGCTGCCGGGAGGAGCCGCAGGCCCGGTGCCGGCTGCCCGGGCGGCTGCCGGGGCAGGATCCGCAGGGGCGCCTCGGCCGGGAGGACTACGCGGCGCGCTCGGACTTCTGGCCCGTGGCGGGCCTGCCCGCGGACGCCGTCGCGGCCGTGCTGGACGGCGTACGGCGCTACGCCTCGGCGGTGCCCGCCGGCGGGCGCGGCGTGGTGCAGTTCGACGGCGTCTGCGGGGGCGCGGTGAACCGGGTGGATCCGGCGGCGACGGCCTTCGCGCACCGGGACGCCGGGTTCCTGGCCCAGTACCTCGCCTACTGGCCGCCGGGGGCGCCGTCCGCCGACGTGGGGCGCCACCAGGCCTGGCTGGACGGGCTCTGGCGGCGGCTGCGGCCGTGGGCGAGCGGGCGCGCGTACCAGAACTACACGGATCCGAAGCTCACCACGTGGCGCGAGGCGTACTACGGCGCCAACCTCGCTCGTTTGACGCAGGTCAAGCGTTCCTACGACCCCGGCCGTCTCTTCGACTTCCCCCAGGCGGTGTGATGCCCCCACTCCCTCCCGAACCACCGGCACTCCCGGCCCCGCCGGCTCCCGCGGTCCCTCCCGCCGGATCCGGCCAACAGCGAGAAGAGGTATTCAGCATGCGGTGTGGTGCGATGCTGCGTCGGACGCTTGTCGTGGTGGCCGCGGCCTCCGTCGCGGTCGGTATCGGGCAGGTCCCCGCCGGAGCCGGGGGCGGCGCCGGGACCCGCGCGCCCGGCCCCGGCCGCTGGACGGCAGGGGACGCGCAGGCCTTCTGGACCCCGGAGCGGATGGCGTCGGCCACCGCCCTGGACGGCGACCCGTCCCTCTCCACGGCGGCCGGACCGGGGGCCGGGCAGGACTTCGACGGGATCCCGGTGGTCGGCCGGATGTTCGTGATGAAGGACGACGGCGGCTACTTCTGCACCGCCAGCGTGGTCGCCTCCCCGCAGCACGACCTGGTGCTGGGTGCGGCGCACTGCCTGCTGGGCGCCGACACCCGGCAGGTGGCGTTCGTACCGCACTACACGGCCAAGACCCCCCGCCCGTACGGGATGTTCCCGGTGCTGAAGGTGTGGGTCGATCCGCGCTACGCGCAGCAGGGGCCGGAGCTGGCGGCCACGCTCGACGTGGCTTTCGCCCGGGTCGGCCCGAACAGTCAGGGCGCACCGGTGCAGGAGGCGGTCGGCGGCGGGAACCGCCTGGTCACCGGCGACGGCTACGAGCACGACGAGGTGCGGCTGATCGGCTATCCGGCGTCGGCCGCCCGGCCCCGGGTGTGCGTCAACCGGACGACCCGCTTCACCAGTACCGACCCGGGCAGCCCCGGATCGTTCCTGCGGATCGACTGCACCGGTTACCCCGGGGGCACGAGCGGCGGCCCGTTCCTGAAGAACTTCGACCGGTACACGAACACCGGGGACGTGGTCGGGGTCATCGGGGGCTGGAAGACGGGCGGAACCAGCCCGGACACCTCGTACAGCGCCTACTTCGGCACGGACGTCAGGAACCTGTACCAGTCGGCGGTCGACGCGGCGCGATGAGCCCGTGCGGGCGCCGGGTGCGCCGCGGGTTCCCCACGCTGCGGGGGGTCTGCGGCACGCCGGACGCGATCCCCGTGTCCGGCGGCGGGAGTTCCAGGCGCCGGCGCAGGGCGGCGAGGGCGACGTGCACCGGCGCCAGGACCACCTCCGCCCCGGGGTGGACGTGCGCCAGGGCGTGCGCGGTGGTCTCGATCGCCTCGGCCGCGTCCTCGGCGGCGGTCCGGCTCCACCCGCCGGGGAAGGCCGCGTCGTACAGGTGACAGGCCGCCTCGGCGAGGGCGTCGGCCCGCTCCCCCACCCCGTGCCCCGCGACGGACGGCAGTTCCACGCCAGTTTCCATACCGCTCTCAACGACGCCGCCCCGCCGGGGGAACGCGCCCCTCAGCCCCGGCCCGTGTCGTGGGTGAGGCGGTCCTCGTCGAGCGAGCGGGGGTCGCCGGTGTCCAGGCGGGGGGTGCCGCCGGCGTCAGGGCGCCAGATGCCGCGCTCCGGCGAGTCGGCGTAGTAGTCGTCGCCGTGGAGCACCCGGACCGGGCCCGCCTCGGCGGTGGCCGCAAGGGCGGTGGCCAAGGTGGTCTTGCCGGCCCCGGCCCCTCCGGTCAGGGTCAGCAGCAGCGGCGGGGCCGCAGGCCCGGTCACGACGCCCACGCGATCCACAGCGGGAGCAGGAGCAGGGCTCCGACCGAGCACTTGATGACCAGGGCGGCGGAGAGGTCGACCCCGACGTCGTAGCGCTGGGCGAAGACGAAGAGGTTCTGCGGGGTGGGCATGGCGGCGATCAGGACCAGGTACCTCAGCCAGTCGCCGCGGACGCCGAACAGGCCGCCGCAGACCGCCCAGGCGAGCAGGGGAAAGCCCAGGCACTTGAAGGCGATCAGGGCGATCTCCTCCCGGGTCGTGCCCCGCAGGCCGAGGCCCACGCCGCCGAGGTGCAGACCGAGGGCGAACAGGGCGACGGGCGAGGCGCTGTCGCCGACGAAGGCGAAGCCGTCGAGGAGCAGCTTCGGGACGGGCAGGGAGACCAGGTTGAGCAGGATGGCCGCGTTGCAGGCGAGGACCAGCGGGGTGGTCAGCGAGGTACCGACGGCGCGGGCGAGCCGGGCGGGCCGGGAGTCCCGGCCGGGGGCGCCGCGGCCGGCGGTGCCCGCAACGGCACCGGCGCCGTCCTCGGCACCCACGGCGCCGCCGCCCCCGGCCGGGTCACCGGCCCGGTCACCGGACCGGCCCAGCTCCATGACGGAGATGACCACGAGCGACAGGACGCAGACCTGGAAGAGCAGCACCGGAAAGATCGGCGCCGCGTCGCCGAAGACGGTGATGAAGACGGGGACCGCGAAGTAGGCGGTGTTGACCTGGACCCCCGCCATGACCCGCAGGGCCACCCCGCGCGGCTCCCGTATCCCCGAGGCCCGGGCGGCCAGTGCGACCGCCAGCGCGGCCAGCGCGGCGGTGGCCGCGTACCCGGACAGCGCGCGCCAGTCGAACAGGGCGCCGAGGTCGCTCGCGTAGATGCTCCCGAAGAGGTAGCAGGGGACCGCGAAGAGGAAGGCGTAGTCCGCGAAGGCCTTGGACGCCTCCGCCGGCACGACCTTGCGCCGGGCGAGCACCGCCCCGCAGCCGAAGGCCAGCAGCACCGGCAGCAGTTTCTCCAGTGTCGCCACCACACCCATGCCCGAAGCCCCCGACGTCCGCATCGTCCCTGGTGACGTCGTCCCCCGGCGCCTCGGGCGACCCTATCGCCCGGCCCGCCGCACCCGGCACGCCCTACCCTGGACGGATCATGCGAAACGAAGACACGTCCGGCCCCCCGCGCGGGCTGAGCGCGGTGCTGCGGACCCCGGCCCGGGCCGCGGAACCGCTGTTCGCGCAGGCCCCCAAGCGCTGGCAGCGCCGACTGCCGTACGCGGTCGCGGCGGTGGCCGTGCTCGTCCTGCTGCCCGTGACGGTCAGCGTGCTGACCAACGACTACAAGGCGGGCGGCGGCTGGGCGGGCGCGCTGGCCGTGGCGCAGACCGTGCCGCTGCTGCTGGCGCTGACCCGGCCGCTGGCCGCGTGGGCCGTCGTCATCGTCGCGGACACGGTCGGCGCGCTCGTGCTGGTCCACGCGGACCGGGTCGCGGGGATGACCTGGCCGTGGACCCCGATGATCATCATCGGGTACCTGCTGCTGATGGCCTGTCTGGGGCTGCGCGAGTCGATCCGGACGCTGGTCGGCGTGTGGCTGGCGACCGGGGTGGTCGGGGGACTCGTCGGCTTCCTCCAGCCGGACGGGGTGACGAACACGCACGCGCTGCTGTTCGTCCTGGCCGGGGTCATGCTGGTGGTCACCGGAGCGCTGCGCGGAGTGGGCGACGCGCAGCGGCGGGTGGCCGAGCAGGAGAGCATCAGCGAGGCGGAACGGGCCGGGCGCACGCTGCTGGAGGAGCGCGCCAGGATCGCCCGCGAGCTGCACGACGTGGTGGCCCACCACATGTCGGTGATCACGGTGCAGGCGGACTCGGCGCCCTACCGGCTGCCGGACATGTCGCCCGAGGTGCGGCAGGAGTTCGGCGCGATCGCGTCGAGCGCCCGGGAGTCGCTGAGCGAGATGCGGCGGCTGCTGGTGGTGCTGCGCGGCGACGGGGTGGACGGCGAGCGGGCGCCGCAGCCGGGGCTGGCGCGGGTGCAGCAGCTGGTGGAGGCGACCGTACGGGCGGGCCTGCCCGTGGAGTTGTCGATGACGGCGGAGGCGGCCCGGGCGGCGGAGACGGTGCCCGCGGTGGACCTGTCGGCGTACCGGATCGTGCAGGAGGCGCTGGCCAACGTGGTGCGGCACGCGCCGGGCGCCACGACGCGGGTGGCGGTGCGCCACGACGCGGGCGGCTCGGGCGAGGTACTGGTGCTCGTGGTCAACGGGCGGCCGCGCAGCGCCCCGGTGCAGCTGGAGAGTTCGGGCACGGGCCACGGTCTGGTCGGCATGCGCGAGCGCGTACGGTTGACCGGCGGGACGCTGGACACCGGTCCGCTTCCCGACGGCGGCTTCCGGGTCGCCGCCCGCCTGCCGTTGCACTCCCTTGCCGAGGATTCCAGTTGACCATCCGCGTGATCATCGTCGACGACCAGGCCATGGTGCGGGCGGGGTTCGCCGCCCTGCTGTCGGCGCAGGCCGACATCGATGTCGTGGGCGAGGCTCCCGACGGCCGCCGCGGCATCGAGGTGGCCCGGAGCACGCACCCCGACGTGGTGCTGATGGACGTGCGGATGCCGGAGATGGACGGGCTGACGGCGGCCCGCGCGCTGCTGGGGCCGGCGGTCGGTGTGGTGCACCGGCCGAAGGTGCTGATGCTGACCACCTTCGACATCGACGACTACGTGTACGAGGCGCTGCGCGCGGGCGCCTCCGGCTTCCTGCTCAAGGACGCGCCGCCCGCGGACCTGATCGCGGCGGTCCGGGTGGTGGCCTCGGGCGAGGCGCTGCTGGCGCCCTCGGTGACCCGGCGGCTGATCGCGGACTTCGTGCAGCAGCGGCCCGCGCCGCGCCGGGATCCGGCGCTGCGGCTGAACGGTCTGACCCCGCGCGAGACCGAGGTGCTGGAGCTGATCGCGCGCGGTCTCTCGAACCAGGAGATCGCGGGCCACCTGGTGCTGGCCGAGCAGACGGTCAAGACGCACATCGGGCGGGTCCTGGGCAAGCTGGACCTGCGGGACCGCGCGCAGGCCGTCGTCTTCGCCTACGAGGCGGGGCTGGTGCGCCCGGGCGACGGCGCCTGAATCCCCCGTCGGGTCACCGGCGGCCGGGGTCTCCTCCACCCCCTACCCGGGTATGACATCCCACTTGGCTCCCTGGTGCGATGTCCGGTTCGGCACCTTCTTCCTACCTTCCTCCTCGACACGAGGAGAGGAGAAGGGGCATGCGCCGCTTCGGGAGGACGCTGGTCACCGCGGTATTGACGGTGGCGGTGATCACGGGGACCGCCGGCTGGGCGTCCGCCGACTCGGAGCGGGCGGTCACCGGTCCGCTCCCGGGCACCGCCGCCTGGCTCGCGGAACCGGGCCCTGCGCCCGGAGCGGAGAGCGGCCCGCGGTCCGGCGACGGGACGCTCCCGGGGCGGCTGCCCGATCCGGTCGGTGCCCCGCCGCGCGAGGTGGCCCGGTTCTTCGCCGGGCTGGACCCGCAGGAGGCGCGGGCGCTGGTACGCCGCCACCCGCTGGTCGTCGGCAATCTGGACGGCGTACCCGTGGACCTGAGGTACCAGGCCAACCGGATCGCGATCCTGGCCACCGGCGAGGCCCGGTACCTCTCGCTCGCCGGGGCGGGCCGGCAGATCCTCGCCTTCGACCCGCGCGGGCGCGGTCAGGTCGCCGAGGTGTTCGGCGACCTGGCGCACGCGGAGCACGTGGCCGTGGTCGTGCCGGGTTCCGACAACGACGCGACGACGTACGACCTTCCGCGCAAGCCGTACAGCGGGCCGGGCGGCATGGCCCAGGCCCTGCGCGCCGCCTCCGGCGACGCGAGTGCCGTGGTGGCCTGGACGGGCTATACGACCCCGGTCGGGGTGGGGCTCGACGCGGCCCAGGGGCGGCTCGCGGAGGCCGGCGCCACCCGGCTGACCCGCTTCCTCGCTGGTCTCGACGCGGTCGGGGCGCCGGATCCGGCGCTGTTCTGCCACAGCTACGGCTCGGTGGTGTGCGGGCTCGCCGCCCGCGACACCGACGCGCGGGACCTCGTGGTGCTCGGCTCCCCCGGCGTGCGGGCGCACGACGCGGCCGCGCTGCGCACCCGGGCCCGGGTGTGGGCCGCGAAGGGCCCCTCCGACTGGATCGACGACGTGCCCAACGTGGAGTTCGCGGGGCTGGGGCACGGCGCCGACCCGACCTCGCCCGCCTTCGGCGCCCGCCGGGTCCCGGCCGGTGACGCCGAGGGCCACACCGGCTACTTCGTGCCCGGGACCCGGTCCCTGGCGGCGTTCGCCGCGATCGCGACGGGAACGGCCCGATGAGCGCCGCGCTCGCCCCCGCGCCCGGGCCCGCGCCCAAGTCCGCTTCCGTGCGCGGCACGCTGCGGCGGACGGCCGCGCGGATCGAGCGGGACACTCCCGCCCACCGCGACCGCGCGATCGACGCGCTGCGTGCGATCGCCCTGCTGGCCGTCCCCACCGGGCACTGGCTGCTCGGCGGGTTCACCCTCGACGGCGCGGGCGCGCTGCACAACGCGAGCCCGCTGTCCGCCGTCCCCGCGCTGGCGCCCGCCAGTTGGGTGCTCCAGATGCTCGGCGTCTTCTTCCTGGTCGGCGGGTACGCCTCGGTGCTGTCCTACCACCGGCGCCCGGGGTCCGCGGCGGCCTGGCTGCGGGGCCGGCTCGCGCGGCTGGGGCGGCCGGTGCTCGGGGTCACCGCCGTGTGGGCGGTGGCCGCGCCGCTGCTGTTCGCGGCGGGGGTGCCGCTGACGACGCTGCGGACCGGGGCGACGCTGGTGATCCAGCCGCTGTGGTTCGTCGGGGTGTACGCGGTGGTGACCGCCCTCACCCCGTACTGCGTCCGGGCGGCGCGGCGGCTCGGCGGCTGGGCGGCGGCGCCGCTCCTCGCCTCGGTCGCCGCGGTGGACTTCCTGCGCTACGGGCCCTTCGCCGACGCCGTGCCGTCCTGGCTGGCGCTGGTGAACATCCTGCCGGGCTGGCTGTTCGCCTACCAGCTCGGTGTCGCGTGGGGCGAGGGCCGGATCGGGCGGCGCGGTGCCTGGCTGCTGTGCGCGGGCGGGACGGCGCTGTTCGCGGTCCTGCTGGTGGTGTTCCACTACCCGGTGTCGATGGTCGGCGTACCGGGTGCGGGCCGCACCAACTCCCACCCGCCGTCGCTGCTGGTCCTGGCACTGGCATCGGCGCAGTCGGGGGCGGCGATCCTGGTCCGCGACCGGCTCGCGCGGCTGATGGCCCGGCCGGCCCTGTGGGCGCCGGTGGTCGTCGTGAACCTGTGCGCGATGACCGTCCTGTGCTGGCACCAGACGGCGATGCTGGCCGCGGCCGTGCCCGCCGCCGTCGCCGGCCCGGTCGCGGGACTGACCACGGCGCCGGACTCGGCGCTGTGGATCGCCGAACGGCTGGCCTGGATGCCGGTGTTCGCGGCGCTGCTGGTGCTGATCGCCCGGTACACGAGGCGTTTCGAGGCCCCGTGGACCAGGTCGACGGCGGTGCGGCGGACGGCGGCGGGGCTGTTGTCGGCGGGGTTCGGCGCCTTCGCCCTCGGGCTCGCGTGATTCTGCGGCCCGGCGGCTTCAGGAGATGGAGGCCGCCACGATGGCCGCGACCGCGAGGTTGCAGGAGGCGGTGACCCACACGGCCGGGTGCGGCTGCGGGTCGACGACGATCGCGCCGAGCCTGCCGGGGGTGAACACGTCCAGCACCAGGAAGGCCAGCCCCATCAGGACCAGGCCGAGCAGGCCGAAGGCCGCGGTGTTCAGCAGCCCCTTGCCGAAGTCGTCGTAGGTCGTCCAGATCGAGGTGAACACGATCCCGCCGACGCCGAGCAGGGCCGAGCTGAGCTGCAGGGCGGCGTTGCGGTTGCGCTCCTCCCAGATCTGCTTGCGCAGGGCGCCGGGCGTCAGCACGTCGACCAGGACGATGCCGAGGATCAGCAGGACCAGGCCGAGTGCCCCGAAGGCGGTGGTGCGGCCGAGTCCGTTGACGATGTCGCTCATTGAGGGCCTGTCTCCGCGTCGGTGGATAGGGGATGCGAGCAGCTGTGTGGGGAAGGGAAAACCTATCGCACGGCTGTCCTGGCCGGGGATGGGGAGGCGGGATGGCAGCGGGAGCGGTGCGGGTCCGGGCGGCGCGGCCGGACGAGGCGGCGGCGCTCGGCGCTCTGGCGCTGCGCTCGAAGGCGCACTGGGGCTACGACGAGGCGTTCCTGACCGCCTGCGCACCGCAGTTGCGGATCCGGGCCGGGGAGGTGGGCGCGCGCCGGGTCGTGGTCGCCGAGGAGGCGGGGGCCGGGGGGTGCCCGCTCGGCGTGGCCTCGCTCGAAGGGAGGGCGCCCGTCGCGGAGTTGGGCCTGCTGTTCGTGGAACCGGCGGCGATCGGTCGGGGCGTGGGCCGGGCGCTGTACCGGGACGCGGTGCGCCGTGCCCGCCGACTGGGCTGCCACACGCTGCTGATCGACGCCGACCCGCACGCCGCGGACTTCTACCGGGCGATGGGCGCGCTCGCCCGCCCCGGCGCGGCGCCGGTCGCGGGACTGGT
This sequence comes from Streptomyces sp. NPDC006529, assembly GCF_040611795.1. Classification (NCBI taxonomy): domain Bacteria; kingdom Bacillati; phylum Actinomycetota; class Actinomycetes; order Kitasatosporales; family Streptomycetaceae; genus Streptomyces; species Streptomyces sp. NPDC006529. Next base: position 26,039 of record NZ_JBEXPB010000045.1, read on the forward strand.
CCGCTTCGAGGTGCGGCTGGGCGGGGCGGAGCCCTGGGTGGAGGCCTGGACCGGCGGCCGTCCGGCGGTGCACCTGGGCAATGTCGCCGAGTACCACGCGCAGTTCGGTGACCCCTCCCTGGACCGGGAGCAGCTCGCCGCGCACCACTACGCCTGCCTGGCCGCCTTCTACGGGCCCCGGCCGAGCGCCCTGGTGCTGCCGCGGCCGGTGCCCGGGTGGTGGGTGGAGCAGGTGGCGCGCCAGTTGGACTGGACGGACGTCGAGGTGCACGACGGGCTGGCGCCGGACCGTCCCGGACTGTCGGCCGCCGTACGGTCGCGGCCCGCGCTCGCCGCCCGGCTGACGGGGTCGGGGGCGGCGCTGCTGCCGTGGGGGCGCAGTGCGGGTTTCGCCCGGCTGGCCGGGTCGGGGCCCTGGCGGCCGGAGGTGCTGCGGTACGAGTCGAAGGCGGCCTCGCACGCCTTGTTCGCCCGGATCGCGGAGGCGGGCGGGCATCCCGGCGTGGTGGTGCCCCGGCAGTGGCGGCCGCGCAACCGGTGGGCCGCTGCCCGGCTGGTGGCGGCGCGGGCCCGGGCGGGCCGCGGCACCGTCCTCAAGTCCGAGCACGGGGTGGGCGGTTCGGGTACGCGGCTGCTCGCGCCCGGGGACGTACGGGCGGCGGGCGGCGCCCTCGCCGCGCTGCGCGGGCTGCCGCGCGGGCCGTTGCTGGCCGAGGAGTACGCGCACGACCCGGGCGGGGCGGTGCGCGACCTGACCTACGACGCGTTCGTGGACGCGGCCGGCCGCGTCCACCCGGTGGGCGGGGCCGTCATGGACGTGGTGGGCGCCGGCTACCGGGGGGCCACCGTGGGGCCGGGCGTGGTGCCGGGCTGGGCGGCGCCGGCGCTGTCGGGCTTCGGGGAGGCGGTGGGCCGCGCACTGGCCGGGGCGGGCTACCGGGGCTGGTTCGACGTGGACTTCGTCAGCGCCGGGCAGGGGCGCCTCGCTCCGGCCGAGACGAACCTGCGCCTCACGGGTCCCGCCGCGGCCTTCGTCGTCAAGGCACGGCTCGACGAGGTGCGGGGCGGGGACCACGTGGTGCGGATCATGGACCGGGTGGAGCTGGGGGCGCGGCTGCCGGAGGCACTGGCGGGGGAGCTGTGCGCCGCGCTGGCCCGGGGCTGCGCAGCCCTCGGGGCCGTCTTCGTGCCGGCGATCCCCACGGCCGCCTTCGACCCGGGCCCGTGGCTGGGGGCCCTGGTGGCCGCGCACACCCGGGAGGCGGTGGACGCGGCCGAGGCGCTGGTCCGCGCGGAGGCGGCGGCCGTGGGGGCGATGTTCGGCGACTCCTTCTGACGCGCCTCTTCCTCAGGCGGCGCGGGAGGGTTCACGGGTGGCGAAGACGGCGACGATGACGGCGGCGATCATGAGCGGCACGTTGAAGGCGTAGACGAGGGCGGCCTGGCGCGGCCAGTCCTGCTTCGCGGCGAGCCGGTAGAGGTTGTCCTGCGGCCACCAGGCGACCAGCAGGTAGACGAGCGCCAGGTGCGCGGCGGCCGTGAGGGCGGGCCCCCGGCCCTGCCGCCGCAGGGCCGGGCGCCCGACCAGCAGGAGCACCACGCCGAGGCCGAAGGACAGCCATTCGAAGCCGTACAGCAGGGTGAAGAGGGTCCTGTACCCGCTGGGGACCCCCGTGAGGTCGGTGGAGCCGGGCCAGAGGATCCCGGTGAAGGAGAAGGCGACCATGGCGACGAGCAGCGCCCCGCAGCCGATCCCGCACGAGGTGGGCACCTCGCCCCCCGAGGCGGTGTACTTGCCGGAGGCGCGCACGCCCCGCCCGGGCGCCCCGGACACCGGCAGCGGGAGGGCGGCGCGGTCCTCCCGGCCCGAGCGGGCGCGGGGCAGCGCGCGCAGCCTGACCACCGCTCGCGGTATCTCCTCCTCGGGGAGCCGGGAGGAGAGGTAGCGGCCCAGGGTCTCGGTGTCGGGGAGTTCCCCGTCGGTGGACGCGTCGGTGGACCTGTCGGCGAACGCGTCGCCGGACGGCCCGGAGCCGCGCCGGGGCCGGGGCAGCGGGCCGCCCCCGGCGGACGGGCTGACGCCCGGCGGGGCGACGTACGCGACGAGGCGGACCTTCGAGGGGCCGTCGGGAACGCCGCGCACCAGCGCCCCGCCGATCCCGGGGTGGCCGCGCAGGACGGACTCGATCCGGTGGGGGTCGACGGTGCGGCGGCCGATCGTGATCCGGTCGCGGCGACGGCCGGCGAATTCCAGCAGCCCGTCCTCCCGGGTGCGGGCGAGGTCCCCGGTGGCGATGGCCGCGCCGCCCCCGGGCGGGGTGAGCCGGATCTCGCCGCCGGTGAGCTCCACCCGGCACCCCGGGAAGGGGACGCCTATCAGGCTGACGCCCTCGGCCGCGTCCACCGGGCGCGGCAGCAGCGACAGCTCGAACCAGGTACCGGCGCCGGCGGTCTCGGTGAGCCCGTAGACGTTCACCAGGCGGGCGCCGGGGCGCAACGACAGGTGCAGGGCGGCCTGTTCGTCGAGGTGCAGCCGCTCGCCCGTGACGGTGACCAGCCGCAGCGACCACAGGTCGGCGTCGGGTGCGCGGCGCGCGGCCTGCCCGCTCCCGGCGCCGAGCAGGCGGGGCGCGGACCCGGGGTCGGTGTGCAGGACGGAGACCCGCTCCTCGCGGATCAGGTCGCGCAGCTCTTCGTGGCTCCACTCGGAGCGCGGCGCCAGGACCAGGGCGCCTCCGGTGCTCAGGGCCCGGGTCCAGCCGGTGGCGAAGCCGGTGAGGTCGGGCCGGGCGGTGATCAGGTGCCGGTCGTCGGGGGTGAGGCCGCCGGTCTCCGCCCAGCCGTCGTGGGCGGCGAGCAGCCGGGCGTGGTCGATCCGCACCGCCCGCGGCTCCTCGCCGCCGGTGAAGACGACCGCTGCCGTGTCGCCGGGGGCCGGCGCGGGGGCGTCCGCCGGCTCACCGGAGCGGGCGGCGATCGCCTCGGCCTCGGTGTCGAGGCAGATGACGCGCGGTCCGGTCCCCTCATCGAGGAAGGGCAGGTGCGCGCGGTGCGTCAGCAGGGCGTACGGCGCGGTCGCGGCCAGGTTGCGCCGGGCCGCCGCGGGATGGTCCGGGTCGAGGAGGGTGTAGGCTCCGCCCGCCTTCAGTACGGCGAGCAGCGCGGTCAGGACCTCCTCCTGCCGGGCGCTGCCGATGGCCACGGTGGCGCCGGGCGGCAGTCCCGCGGCGAGCAGGTGGGCCGCCAGGCGGCCGGAGCGCTCGTCCAGTCGACGGTAGGTGAGGACGGTCGGGCCGCGGAGGACTGCGGGCGCCTCGGGCGTTTCCCGTGCCCATCGGCGGAAGCGGTGGAGCACGCTGTCGGCGGGTTCCCGGTTCATGAGCCGATGATGCCACCGGGCACCGACAGCGCACGAGGGTCCGTCCGCCGGGGCCTCGGCGCTCCACCGGACCTTGACCTCAACTTTCCTTGAGGTATTAACGTTCCTGGCATGTCTATGGAAATGACCGCCTGGTCCTCGCTCCACAACGCGCTCAACGCCCAGCAGGAGCGCCGGGCCCCCACCCGCGAGAGCCTGCGCCGGGTCGCCGCCTTCGCCCGCCCGCACCGCCGCGGGCTGCTGCTCTTCCTGCTGCTGAGCATCGTGACCGCTCTCCTCGCGGTCGCCACCCCGGTGCTCGCCAGCCGGATCGTCGAGGCCATCGTCGGCGGCCGGGAGAGCGGGACGGTCACCCGGCTCGCGCTGCTCATCGCACTGATCGCGGTGGTCGAGGCGGGCCTGGGCCTGCTGACCAGGAAGCTGTCGTCCACCCTGGGCGAGGGGCTGATCCTCGACCTGCGCACCGCGGTCTTCGACCACGTGCAGCGGATGCCGGTCGCCTTCTTCACCCGGACCCGGACCGGGGCGCTGGTCAGCCGGCTCAACAACGACGTGATCGGCGCGCAGCGGGCGTTCAGCAACACCCTCTCCGGGGTGGTCGCCAACACGGTGACGCTGCTGCTGACCCTGGCCGTGATGCTCAGCATCTCCTGGCAGATCACCCTGCTCGCGCTGGTGCTGCTGCCCCTCTTCGTCATCCCGGCGCGGCGCACGGGCGCCCGGATGGCGCGGATGCAGCGCGAGGCGGCGGCCCTGAACGCCTCGATGGGCACCCAGATGACCGAGCGCTTCTCCGCGCCCGGCGCGACGCTGGTCAAGCTGTTCGGGCGGCCCGCCGATGAATCCGCCGAGTTCGCGGCGCGGGCGGCCCGGGTGCGGGACATCGGGATCCGTACCGCGGTGGCGCAGTCCGCCTTCATCACGGCGCTCACCCTGGTCTCCGCGCTCGCCCTGGCCCTGGTCTACGGGCTCGGCGGCTACTACGCGCTGCGCGGCACGCTGGACGCCGGTTCCGTGGTCGCGCTGGCCCTGCTGCTGACCCGGCTGTACGCCCCGCTGACCGCGCTGGCGGGGGCCCGGGTCGAGGTGATGAGCGCGCTGGTCAGCTTCGAGCGGGTCTTCGAGATCCTCGACCTGGAACCGCTGATCGCCGAGAAGCCGGACGCCCGCCGGGTGCCCGAAGGCCCGGTGACGGTGGAGTTCGACCGGGTGTCCTTCGGTTACCCGGCCGCCGACAAGGTCTCGCTGGCCTCGCTGGAGGAGGTGGCGACGCTGGACGCCCGGGGCGGTACGCAGGTGCTGCACGAGGTCTCGTTCCGCGCCGAGGCCGGGCAGATGATCGCACTGGTGGGCTCGTCCGGCGCCGGGAAGTCCACCATCGCGCAGCTCCTGCCCCGGCTGTACGACGCGGACGCGGGCGCGGTCCGGCTGAACGGGGTCGACGTGCGCGACCTCACCGCCGACTCGATCCGCGACACGCTCGGCATGGTCACCCAGGACGGGCACCTCTTCCACGAGTCGGTGCGCGCGAACCTGCTGCTGGCCCGCCCCGGGGCCACCGAGGAGGAGGTCTGGGAGGCCCTGCGCCGCTCGCGCCTGGACGGGCTGGTCGCCTCGCTGCCCGACGGGCTGGACACAGTGGTCGGCGAGCGCGGCTACCGGCTCTCCGGCGGCGAACGCCAGCGGCTGACCATCGCCCGGCTGCTGCTGGCCCGCCAGCGGGTGGTGATCCTCGACGAGGCCACCGCGCACTTGGACTCCACCTCGGAGGCGGCGGTGCAGGAGGCGCTGGGCGAGGCGCTCGCCGGCCGGACCGCCGTGGTGATCGCGCACCGTCTGTCGACCGTCCAGGCGGCGGACCTGATCCTGGTCGTCAAGGAGGGCCGGATCGTGGAACGCGGCACGCACACCGAGCTGCTGGCCCTGGGCGGACGGTACGAGGAGCTGTACCGGACCCAGTTCGCGACGGGGGGCGCCGCGGCCGGCGGCGCGTCCGCGGTCACGGCGGACGGGGCCGTCACGGGAACGGAAGCGGGAGCGGAGGCGGGCGCGGAGGCGGGCGCGGAGGCGGGCGCGGGAGCGGCGTGAGCCCGACCCCGTCCGGCCGCTCACTCCCCCTTCGGCGCCGCGGCCTCCGCCGGGAGCCGCCGCTCGGCGGGGGTGCCGAGCAGCCGTACGGGGAGTGCGCCCAGCCGCGCGTGCGGCGAGAACCACCACGTGGCCGCGCCCCAGGGGTCGTGGTCCGCGTCGAGCAGCCGGTTCACCTCGTGGACCACGGGGACGGGCCGCCCGTCGGCGCCGAACTGGAAGGCGGGCAGCCGGACGAAGCCGCCCGTGGCGCGCAGCCGGATGAGGCCCGGCCCGTAGGGGTCGCAGCCGCCCTCCAGCGCCTCCGCGTCGCCGACGGACGGCTCGGCGAGCAGCCGGTCGCGCACCTCGCCCAGCACCGGGCCGACCATGCGGTGCCCGTCCAGGACAAGGACGGCCAGGTCGTCCGCGATGAAGCCGAGGTGCCCGGCGGCCCGGGCGGACGCCGCCGGGGCGAGGCGGCTCTCGCCGGGGAACCGGTCGGGGAGCTGCTCGCCGAGCAGCCGGGCGGCCAGCAGGGCCGCGCGTTCGGCCACTTCACCGCCGGCCAGCCGTAACGAGGCGAGCAGCAGCGCGAGTTGGCGCAGTGCCACGGGTGCCAGGCGAGGGTGCAGGTCGTCCCATTCGGCGGCCGCGACGGCCAGGCGCGTATAGGGGTTCGTCACGTGGGCATCCGTTCACTGATCGTGGCTCCCGGACCGGAGCGGCTGGCGACCCGGCTCGCGGTCGGACGTCCCGGCCCGACCCGCTTCCCTCACCCCGCGGGGCCCCACGACCGGGCGGAGGGGTGAGCGACATGCCGGAAGGATCGCACCGCACGCGCACCCGGACAAGCCGCGTCCGGTACCCGGGGGCCCCGGGCCGGACCGGGTGGCCGGAACCGGTGCCCGGGCCCGGACCGCGGACCGGTGGCACGGCGCGGGCCGGTCGCGGCCCCGGGGGGCGATCAGTCCTGGTGGGGGCGGGCCCGCAGGAGGTGGCCGTGCCGGACGCCCTGCCGGAAGGCGGCCTCGTACGCCTGGTCGCCCAGCGCCCCGCGCGCGGTGCGCTCGGACTCCTCGCGTACGGACTTCAGTTCGGGCGTGCCGCGCTGCGGATGGCCGACCGCCTGCCAGTAGGCGTGGCCGGTGCCGTAGGCCCGGGCCGCGCCCGCGCCGTCGCCCTGGGCCGCCCGGGCGGCGGCGAGCAGGTCCAGTCCAAGGGCGGTGCCGAAGGTGTCGCCCAGTTCGCCCTTGCTCTCCAGCATCGCGCGGGCGTGCGCGGCGGAGGTGGCGGGGCTGCCCTCCCGCAGGGAGATCAGGGACAGCTGGTACTCGGCGTAGGCCCGCGTCCAGTGCTCCTCGCGGGCGGCGCAGCCGGCGCGCAGCACCTCGGCCTCGGCGCGGGCGTCGGTGAACAGGCCCATGCCGGTGAGGGCGAACACGTGCACGAGGTGGCAGCGCAGCCGGGCCGGGGAGTCGAAGGGCGTCCCGGGAGCCGCGCCGAGGGCGTTCTCGGCCACGACGCGCGCGGCGAGCGGACGCCCCGCCATGAGGTGGCTGAGGCCCAGCAGGTAGGCGGCGTCCAGGGCGAGGCACGCGTCCCCGTCCGGATCCGCCCCGGGATCCCCGGCCGCGACCTCGGCCGGGAGGCCGGCGGGCCCGCCGTGCGGGGGTCCGTACCGGTCGTCGTCCGGGCCTTCGGAAAGGGAGGGGCCGGCGGATCCCGGCGTCATGGCCAGGGCCTCGCAGCCGACGGCGAGCTGGTGCGCGGCGTCCGCCTCGCCCTGGAGCAGCAGGGTGACCCCGAGGGCCCACAGCGCCCGCACCCGCACCGCGCGGGTGACCTCCTCGGGGCGCGCGGCGGCCAGGGCCCGCTCCAGGTGGGCGCGGGCGGCGTGCAGGTGGCCGCAGCAGGCCCAGAAGAAGCCGACGCGGCCCGCCAGGTCGAGCGCCCTGGCGGGGGCGGTGGCCAGGTAGTGGTCCAGGGCGGCGCACACGTCGCCGTGCGCCGCGCCGACCCGCCGGTATCCGGCGCGCTGGCCGGGACCGAGCCATTCCCGGTCGGCCCTGCGCACCAGGGCGAGGAAATGGGCGGCGTGCCGGGCCCGCAGGGCGTCCTGTTCGCCGAGCTCCGCGAGCCACATCGCCCCGTACTCGCGGATCGCGTCGAGCATGCGGTAGGAGCCGTCGGCGCCGCGCCGCACCACGGACTTGGCGACCAGGGCGGCCAGCAGCGGCGGCACCTGCGCCTGCGACAGCGGGGCGGCGGAGCAGACGGCGCGGGCCGCCGCCTCGTCGAAGGGGCCGCCGAAGACGGACAGCCGCAGCCAGAGAAGGCGTTCGCGCGGCGCGCACCACTCGTGGCTCCAGCCGATGGCGGTGCGCAGCGCGCGGTGGCGGGGCGGCTGGAGGGGGCGGCCGGTGGCGAGCGTGCCGATCCGGCGGGTCAGCCGGTCGGCGAGTTCCTCGACGGTGTGGTCCGTCAGCTGGGCGGCGGCCAGTTCCAGCGCGAGGGGGATCCCCTGGAGGCGTGCGCAGATGGACCGGGCGGCGGCGAGCCGCTCCTCGGACCAGGGGGCGGCCGTGTGGGGCGCGGCCTCGGCGGCGCGGGCGCGGAAGAGGGCCAGGGCATCCCCGGCCCCGGCGGCGTGCGGGAGCGGACCGATCTCCATGACGTGCTCCGCGGGCAGCCCGAGCGGCTGGCGGCTGGTGAGCAGCAGTACGAGGTGCGGCGCCGCGCCGAGCAGGGCGCGGGCGAGCGTACGGACGGCGGGGACCAGGTGTTCGCAGCAGTCGAGTACGAGCAGCAGGCGGCGGGCGCCGATCCACTCCCCCACGGCCTCCACGAGCGAGCGGGCGGTGTGGTCGGCGAGGCCAAGGGCGTCGGCCACCGTGTCGGCGAGCAGCCGTGCGTCGGGCAGGGGGGACAGGTCGGCCCAGTGGATCCCGTCGGGGAACCCCTGCCCGCCCGGCGGGGCCACCCCGCCGTCGACGGGGACGTCCCCGGCCAGGCGGGTCAGGGCCTGGCGGGCCAGGCGGCTCTTGCCGACGCCGCCCGGCCCGGTCAGGGTGACCAGCCGGTGGGCGGTCAACGCCCGGTCGAGCACGGCCAGTTCGCTGCGGCGTCCGACGAAGGACGCGGGCCCGCCCGGGGGCCCATCGGCTTGTGCCAGCACGGCACCAGTGTGGCCCACCGCGGAGCGCTTCCGGACCGGCCGGGCGGGGAGCGGCTACGGAGCGAGGACGTCCAGTTCCTCCAGCGCCCCCGCGGTGATCTTCCGGGTGAGCGCCTCGGCGCGGGCCGCGTCCCCCTCCCGTACCGCCTCGGCCACCCGCACGTGCAGGGTGACGGCGGCCGGGTCGGGGTCGGGGAACATCACCGCGTGCTGGGTGCGGCCGGTCAGCACCTCGGCGACGACGTCACCGAGGCGGGCGAACATCTCGTTGCCGGAGGCGTCGAGCACGGTCCGGTGGAAGGCGACGTCGTGGCGGAGGTAGCCCTCCAGCTGGTGGCCGCGCGAGGTGCGGACCATGCCGAGGGCCGCTTCGGTGAGGGCCGCGCACTGCTCGGGCGTGGCCCGTACGGCGGCGAGGCCGGCGGCCACGGGCTCGACGGCCGAACGCAGCACGGTGAGCGAGCGCAGCTGGCGGGGCCGGTCGGCGCCGGCCAGGCGCCAGCGGATCACCCGCGGGTCGTAGACGTTCCATTCGTCCGCCGGGCGCACGGTGACGCCGACCCTGCGGCGGGAGGCGACGAGCGCCATGGATTCCAGCACCCGGACGACTTCGCGGACGACGGTGCGGGAGGCGCCGAACTCCTGGGCGACCTCGTCGGTGCGCAGCACGCTGCCCGGCTGGTGCTCGCCCGCGGTGATGGCGAGGCCGAGGGCGTCGAGCACGTGTGCGTGGAGTCCCCCCGCGGGACCGCCCTCGGTTGTCATGGCGCAAGCGTACGGGGTGCGCAGCGGGGTCCCGTGCCGGGAGGATCACGAGAAAAGGTGTGATGTTTTACAGATGAACCCTTGAATAAGTACTACTTAATAGGCTTCAGTGGTGCCAGATGTCGATGAGGACATCGCCGAGAACAGCGAGGTATCCCCCATGGGCTACGGAGTGAGCACCGCCCGCGTCATCGTGGTGATGGGCGTGGCGGGGACGGGCAAGACGACCGTGGGGCAGCTGCTCGCCGCCGCGCTCGCCCTCCCCTACGCGGAGGGCGACGCCTTCCACCCGGCGGCCAACGTCGCCAAGATGGCGTCCGGCGTCCCCCTGGACGACGACGACCGCCGACCGTGGCTCGACGCCATCGGCGAGTGGGCCCGCGGCCGCGGCGAGCGGGGCGGGGTTGTCTCGGCCTCGTCGCTCAAGCGCGCCTACCGCGACCGGCTGCGCGCCGCCGCGCCGGGCGCCGTCTTCGTCCACCTGACCGGCGAGCGGCCGCTGATCGAGCGCCGGATGGCCGCCCGCACCGGGCACTTCATGCCCGCCACTCTGCTCGATTCGCAGTTCGCCGCGCTGGAGCCGCTGGAGCGGGACGAGCGGGGCGTGAGCGTCGACGTCGACGGCTCGCCCGAGGACATCACCGCCCGCGCCCTGGCTGCACTGCGGCAGGCACCCCCGCTCGGCCCGCCCGACGGACCCGGCTCCCCCGCCCCCACTGCGACCCCCCGCGAAAGCTGAGGAACCGTCACCGTGATCATCACTTCCGGCGCCGGGGCCCTTGCGGCGGCCGTCGCCCCCATCACCTCGGCGGGCAACGCACGCCTGGGCATCGCCGTCCTCGCGGGCATCGCCCTCATCATCCTGCTCATCACCCGCCTCTCGATGCACGCCTTCCTGGCCCTGACCATCGGGTCACTGGCCCTCGGGGTCTTCGCGGGGGCGCCCCTGGAGAAGACCCTCGCGAGCTTCACCGCGGGCCTCGGTTCCACCGTGGCGGGTGTCGGCGTCCTGATCGCGCTCGGCGCGATCCTCGGCCGGCTGCTCGCCGACTCCGGTGGCGCGGACGAGATCGTGGACACGATCCTCGCCCGGGCCAAGGGGCGGGCCATGCCCTGGGCCATGGTGCTGATCGCGTCCGTCATCGGGCTGCCGCTGTTCTTCGAGGTCGGCATCGTGCTGCTGATCCCGGTGGTCCTGCTGGTGGCCCGGCGGGGCGGCTACTCGCTCATGCGGATCGGCATCCCGGCGCTGGCCGGCCTGTCCGTGATGCACGGCCTGATCCCGCCGCACCCCGGCCCGCTGGTCGCGATCGACGCGCTGCACGCGAACCTCGGCGTCACCCTCGCGCTCGGGGTGCTCGTCGCCATCCCGACCGTGATCATCGCCGGGCCGTTGTTCTCCCGTTACGCCGCCCGCTGGGTCGACATCCAGGCCCCCGAGCAGCTGACCACCGCGCCGTCCGAGCCCGTGGACCGCGCGCACCGGCCGCGGTTCGGCGCGACGGTGGCCACGGTGCTGCTGCCGGTGGCCCTCATGCTGGTGAAGGCGCTCGTCGACATCGTCGTCGACGACAAGACCAACGGCGTGCAGAAGGTCACCGACATCATCGGCGCGCCGATGATCGCGCTGCTCGCGGCCGTCCTCGTCGGCATGTTCACCCTGGGCCGCGCGGCGGGCTTCACCCGCGCCCGGCTGTCGGTGACCGTGGAGAAGTCCCTGGCCCCGATCGCGGGCATCCTGCTCATCGTCGGCGCCGGCGGCGGTTTCAAGCAGACGCTGATCGACGCGGGCGTGGGCCGGATGGTGCTGGACCTGTCCGAGAGCTGGTCGGTGCCGGCCCTGCTGCTGGCGTGGCTGATCGCGGTGGCCATTCGGCTCGCGACCGGTTCGGCGACCGTGGCGACGATCTCGGCGGCCGGCCTGGCCGCCCCGCTGGCCGCGGGGATGTCCACCACCGAAACCGCCCTGCTGGTCCTGGCGATCGGCGCGGGCTCGCTCTTCTTCAGCCACGTTAACGACGCCGGTTTCTGGCTGGTGAAGGAGTACTTCGGAATGGACGTCGGACAGACGCTGAAGACCTGGTCGGTGATGGAGACCATCATCTCGGTGGTCGGCCTCGGCTTCGTCCTGCTGCTGTCCCTGGTGCTGTAGGCCTGTCACTGACTGTAGGTCTGTCACTGGTGCTGTAGGCCGAGAACGCCCGGCACCGCCCCTGAGACCGGCCCCCGGACAACCCTGAGATGTCCCCGATCCCGTCCCGATGCCCTGCCGCGTCCGCCGCGGCAGGGCATCATGCCCTCACGGGACGCGGCGGTGGGGCGGGGGGTCCGATGGGCGAACGGGCGGTCAGCCGGCAGGAGCTGATCCGGCAGCGGCGGCGGGGCGGGTTCGTCGGACGGCGCCGTGAACTGGCGGTGTTCGAGGAGAACTTCGCACGGCGCGCGGACGACCCGGCGTACCAGTTCCTCTTCCACGTGCACGGGACGGCCGGCGTCGGGAAGACCTCCCTGCTGCGCCAGTGGGAGGCCGCCGCCCGGCGCCGGCAGGCGGTCACCGCCTTCCTCGGCGACGAGGTGCACGGGGTCCTGGAGGCGATGGAGGCCGTCAGCTCCCAGCTCCTGCGCCAGGGCTTCCCGCTCAAGGCGTTCGACAAGCTGCTGGCCACCTACCACCTGCGCCGCCACGAAGCGGAAGCGGCGCCGCCGGACCAGGGACAGGAGCCCGGCGCCGCGGCCGCGGACCCCTCGCCCGCCGGCCGGCTGGTCGCCCGCGCCGGGATGGCGGGCCTGGGCCTGGTCCCCGGGCTCGGTCCGGTGGCCGGGGCGTTGGACCCCGGCGAGGTGGTGGCGGGCGCCGAACGGCTGCGGGTCGCGCTCAGCGCCCGCCTGCGCAGCCGCGAGGACGTCCAGCTGGTGCTCTCGCCGCTCCAAGTGCTCACCCCGGTCTTCCTCGCCGACCTCGCGGCGGTCGCCGGCCGGCCGCCCTGGGTGGTGCTGTTCTTCGACACCTACGAGCGCACCGCGCCCGTGCTGGACGAGTGGCTGCGGGACGTGCTGATCGCCGAGCGGTACGGAACCGTGCCGGTCAGCGTCCAGGTGGTGCTGGGCGGGCAGGGGCGGCTCGACCCCCGCTGGTGGGCCGATTCCCTCGAACTGATCGCGCCCGTGGCCCTCGACGTCTTCAGCGAGGAGGAGGCGCGGGCCCTGCTGGCCGCCCGCGGGGTCACGGGCGGGGCCGTGGTGGACCTGGTGCTGCGGCTGTCCGGGCGGCTCCCGGTCCTGGTGGACCTGCTGGCCCAGGCGCGACCCGCGCACCCGGACGCGGTGGAGGACCCGTCCGACACGGCCGTGGAGCGCTTCCTCAAGTGGGAGGCGGATCCGCACCGCCGGGCCGCGGCGCTGGACTGCGCCCTGCCGCTCTACCTCGACGAGGACGTCTTCGCGGTGGCCGTGGCCGGGAACGCGGGGGACGGAGAGCGGCCGGCCGCCGGCTACGGCTGGCTGCGCGGGCTGTCCTTCGTCACCGACCAGGCCGGGCGCTGCCGCTACCACGACGTGGTCCGGGCGGCGATGCTCCGGGTCCGGCGGGCCCAGTCCCCGGCCCGGTGGCGGAGGGACCAGCTGCGGCTGGCCGACGCGCTGCGCCGGTGGCGGCAGGACCGGGAGGGCGCGCGGCCGGGGACCCGGGACCTGTGGGAGGACCCGGTGTGGCGCGAGCACCGGCTGGGCGAGATGTACCACCTGCTGTGCGCGGACCCGGCGGCGGCGCTGCCCGCGGCCCTGGACACGCTGGTGCACGCCTGTGACGCGGGGACCACCGCGGCCCACCGCGGCGCGTGGACGGCGGAGCGGGCGGGGCAGGACGCGGGGGATCCGGCGGTGGCCGCGCTGGGCCGGGCGCTGCGGGAGGCGGCCGACACCGGGGGCGGGGACACGGTGCGGATGCTGACGCTGCTGCTGGGCGCGCCGGCGCTGGCCGCGCCGTCGCGCGTGCTGGCCCACACGCTGCGGGGCCGGGACCACCGCAACTCCGGGCAGGACACCCGGGCACTGGCCGACTACGGCCGCGCGCTGGCCCTGGACCCGGGCGCGCTGCGCGCGTACTTCGGCCGGGGTGCCACCCACGTACGGGCGGGCAGGTACGCGGAGGCGCTCGATGACCTGACCCTCTTCACGCAGCGGGAGCCGGGGGCGGCCCACGGCTGGCTGGAGCGGGGGAAGTGCCTGCACTACCTGGGCCGGACCGAGGAGGCGCTCGCCGACTTGGACCGGGCCCTGCTGCTGAAGCCGGAGGATCCGTGGACGCTCTGCTTCCGCGCGCAGGCCCAGGTCGGCCTGGGCCGGGCCGAGGAGGCCATGGCCGACTTCGACGCGGCGGTCGCCCGCGACCCGGAGGACGGCTGGATCCGTGCGTGGCGGGGTTCCGCGCTGCACGGCCTGCGGCGTTACGAGGAGGCGCTGGAGGACCTGGACCGCTCGCTGGAGCAGCGGCCCGAGTACGTGTGGGCGCTGGCCCAGCGGGCGGGGACCCTGGGGTCCCTCGGCCGGTTCGAGGAGGCACTCGCCGATCTGGACGCGGCGCTGCGGCTGCGCCCGGACGCCGGATGGGTCCTGGTCCGGCGGGGGCACCTGCTCCGGCGCACGCGTCGCCACGCCGCGGCGCTCGCCGACTTCGACGCGGTCCTCGCGGCCGACCCGGCGAACGGCTGGGCGCGGGCGGGCCGCGGCGAGACCCTGCGCTGCCTGGGCCGGACCGGGGAGGCGCTGGCCGAGTTCGACCGCGCGCACGCGCTGGACCCCGCCGACCCGTGGATCCTCGCCTGGCGCGGCCGCCTCCACCGCAGGTGCGGGCGCCTCGAACGGGCGCTGGCCGACCTCGACCGGGCGCTCGCCCTCGCCCCGGACAGCCCATGGGACGTGTACGAACGCGCGCTGGCCCTGCGCCTGACCGGCGTCGGCGCGGACGCCGAACTGCGCCGCGCCGCCGACCTGTTCTTACGGGAGGCACAGGCCCCCGGGGTGGACGGCGTCCGCTCCCGCGGGAACCTGATCGTCGTCCTGTGCGCGCTGGGCGACTGGGAGCAGGCCGCGGCGCAGACAGCTGCGTTCCTGGTGCCCGGCCGGCCGGGCTGGCAGATCGAAGAGGTGCTGGCCGATCTGGCGGACCTGCGCGGTGTCCGGGACCCGGACCCGCGCCGCAGCGCCGAGCTGACCGCCCGGCTGACGGCGGCCCTCGGCTGAGGGTCTCCCGTCGCGTCGGGCACCGTCCCCCCGACCCGGGCTTCGCGCGCTCAGCCGAAGGCGGCCGCGCGGAAGGCACCCCGCACCGGCGCGTCGGCACAGGGCGCGACCAGCAACGCCCAGCGGCCGCGCAGCGGCGAGACCCACAGGTCGGCGCCGCCCGGCCCGTGGTGCGTCCAGGTGTCCTGTCGGCGGTCGGTGCCGGGGGCGGGGTGCCAGAGCAGGCCGCGGGCGGGGGTGAGTTCGCCGGTCCGGATCCGCAGGGATTCGGTGATCCAGGCGCGGGTGAGCGGCTGGTCCGGTCCGGCGAGCAGGTGGCGCAGGAAGCGGCCGAGGTCCTCGACCGTCGAGTGGAGCCGCCCGGCGCCGGTGAGGGCCGTCCGGACCATGCCGAGCGGATGCCAGACCCGGGTGGCCGCCAGGTCGGCCAGCGGACGGCCCGTGAGGTGTTCGGCGATGCCTCCGAGGGTGGCGCAGGATCCGGCGTCCGCGGCGTGGGTGAGCAGGTGGTGGGCGGTGGCTCCGCCGGTGGCCTCGTCGCAGTAGGCGGTGAGCGGGGTGTGCAGGCTCAGCGCGCCCTCGGCGACCAGGGTGCCGATGACGGGCCAGAGGGCGACGACGGGGCCGAGGCCGTCGGCCTCGACGGGGGCGTCGGCCGGTCCGGACCCCGCGAGGAAGCCCTCGCGGTCGCCGATCGCCCAGGTCGCGGCGGGCCCCGCGGCGGCTTCGGCGGCCGCCCGCAGCTCGTCCGCGGCGGGCCGCTGCGCGGGTTCCGGCCGGATCGGCCGCTCCCCGCTCGCGGTGGCCCGGTCGGTCTGCGGCGTCGCGGGCATCTGCGGCGCCTGCGGTGTCGGCGGCGTGGGATTCATCGCGTTTCCCGGCTTTCCGATGATGGGACGGCGGAGACCCGGTCACGTTAGCCACGTCCGGCCTCCGGTACGGGCGCGCCGCCCCGGCATCGGCGCGCGCCACCCGAATGCCCGTACCGACCGGCCGGGACCGGCGAAATGCAGCAGGTCGCCGCCGTTGTCGCTGCCGCCGTCGCGGGCCCGTCGTCGCCGGCGGCGATCCGTCCCCTCCACCGGGTGGCTTTGGGCGGCCGGGCGGGTGAGCCTGGGAGGCATGGACGACGACGGCCCTTCCGGCCCGCAGGTGCGCCTCGCCTCCGCGCGGGGCCGGTGGATCCTGTTCACCACCGTGCTCGGCTCCTCGATGGCGTTGCTGGACTCGACCGTCGTCAATGTGGCCCTGCCGCGGATCGGGCGGGACCTCGGCGCGGATCTCGCGGTGCTCCAGTGGACGGTCAACGCCTACCTGCTCACCCTGGCCGGGCTGATCCTGGTGGGCGGGGCGCTGGGTGACCGGTACGGCCGGCGGCGGATCTTCGTCCTCGGCGTGACGTGGTTCGCCCTGGGCTCGCTGCTGTGCGGGATCGCCCCCGACGCGGGGGTGCTGATCGCCTCCCGTGCGCTCCAGGGCATCGGCGGGGCGCTGCTCACCCCCGGTTCCCTCGCGCTGATCCAGGGCTCGCTGCATCCCGCGGACCGGGCACGTGCGGTGGGCCTGTGGTCGGGGTTCGGCGGGGTGGGCGCGGCCGTGGGGCCCTTCGTCGGCGGCTGGCTGGTGGACGGGCCCGGCTGGCGCTGGGTGTTCCTGCTCAACGTGCCGCTCGCCGCGCTGTGCGTGCCGGTCGCGCTGCGGCACGTACCGGAATCGAAGGATCCGCAGGCGCACGGGCGGTTCGACGTCGGCGGGGCGGTGCTGGGGGCGGCCGCGCTGGCGCTGGTGACGTACGCGCTGATCGAGGCCTGGTCGGGCTCCGCCCTGGTGGTGGCGGCAGCCGTGGGCGGCGTGGCGCTGGCCGTGGCCTTCGTGCTGCTGGAGCGGCGGCGGGCGGATCCGATGGTGCCGCCCGGGATCTTCGCCTCGCGCCAGTTCACCGCCGTCAACCTGGTCACGCTGTGCGTGTACGCGGCCTTCGGCGGGTTCTTCTTCCTCTCCGTGCTCCAGCTCCAGGTGGTCGCCGGGTACTCGGCGCTGGCCGCTGGCGCCGCGCTGCTGCCGACGACCGCGCTGATGCTGCTGCTGTCGGCGCGCTCCGGGGCGCTGGGCGAGCGGATCGGGCCGCGCATCCCGCTGACCGTGGGGCCGCTGCTGTGCGCGGCGGGGATGCTGCTGATGCTGCGGGTGGGGCCGGGGGCCTCGTACGTGCGGGACGTGCTGCCCGCGCTGCTGGTGCTGGGGGCGGGCATGGTCACCCTGGTGGCTCCGCTGACCGCGACCGTACTGGCCTCCGTGGACCCCGGCCGGGCGGGGCTGGCCAGTGGGATCAACAACGCGGCGGCCCGGGCCGCCGGGCTGCTGGCCGTGGCGGCGCTGCCGCTGCTGGCCGGGATGGGCCCGGACGCCTACCGCTCGGCCGACGGGTTCGACGCCGCCTTCGGCCGGGCCATGCCCTGGTGCGCGGGGGTGCTGGTGCTCGGCGCCCTGGTGGCGTGGGCGACCGTACGCTCCCCCGCGCCCGGGTCGGCCCGGCCGCAGTGCCGCACCCAGTGCGCGGTGACCGCTCCCCCGCTGGAGGCTTCCCGGGCGCCGGAGCGGCCGGAGCCGCCTGCGGCCGGCTCCCCCGCGACCGGGTCACCGGCCTGACGCGGCGGGCGGGCGGACCGGGGCGCCCGCTCGTACCGTGGGGATCACCTGTCACTCCTGCGCCGGGGGTCCCATGTGCTGGAGCGCGACGGCCGACCTGGCCGCCGGTACGGCGATCACCGCCGCCGGGCTTGTCTGCGTCGCCCGGGCGCGCCGGGCCCGCGATCTGCCGGTGGCAGCGCTGCCGGTGATCCTGGGCTGTCACCAGCTGGTCGAGGCGGCCCTCTGGCGCTCCGGGGGCGGCTGCGGCCCGGCCACCACCGCCTGGGCGGTGATCGCCCTGCCGCTGCTGGCGGCCTGGGTGCCGCTGGCCGTGCTCCTGGCGGCGGGGCCCGGCGCGGCGCCCTCGGTGCGGCGCCGGCTGCTCTTCCCCACCGCCGCGGGACTGGCCACCGCGGCGGTCCTCGCGTACGGTCTGGCCACCCGCCCGGTGACCGCCGAGATCCGCGGACACGTCATCGGCTACGGGGTGAGCGTGCCGTACGCGCCGCTCGTGGTCGCGGGCTATCTGGTCGCCACCCTCGGCTCACTGCTGCTGGCCGGGGACCGGCGGCTGCGCGTCCTGGGCGCGGCCATGGCCGCCGGGGCGGCGCTCTGCGCGCTGTTCTGGCGCCTGGAGTTCGCCTCGACCTGGTGCGCCTTCGCCGCGGTCGCGTCCCTGCTGGTACTGGGCTGGGTGCGCCGCGGTGAGGACGGGCCGGGTCACTGGTTCTTGGCGCCCAGGACGAAGAGCAGGTAGACGAAGAAGGCGAAGAGGTGCCCGACGAACAGGTACGCGACGAGCCGGATGATCAGGCCGCGCGGGAACTTGGATTCGATGCGCTTGACCACGGCGGGCCGCTGCGCGGGAGCCTGCGCCGGCCCCGCCGAAGCTTCCGGCGCTTTCGACACCTCTGACACCTCTGACGACACGTTCTCTCCCAGGGACATGCGGCGACTCCTCGGTTCTCAGTGGTGCGTGGTGGCCGCGCCGCCGAGGCACAGCCCGGCGAGGCCGCTCTGCAGCAGGGTGTGCACGAACAGCAGATCGGCCCCGCCCTCGGTGGCCGCGCCGATCCGGTGCGGGGTGAGCGAATCGAAATGGGCGCTGTCCCCCGGCTCCAGCACGTGCCGGGTCTCCCCCAGGTAGAGCCGCAGCCGCCCCTTGAGGACGTACAGCCATTCCTCGCCGGGGTGGACGCGGACCAGCTCGCCCTGCTCCCGGGCGTACGGCACGTGCACGCGCAGCGCCTGCATCGCGCGGCCCGGGCCGCCGGCCTGCCAGTACGTCCAGCCGTCGGCCTCGCGAGCGCCGGGCCCGCCGGCCCGTACGATGGGATCGGCCACGGACGGGGTCTCACCGAGCAGTTCCGAGACCGTCGTGGCGTAGGTGCGGGCGAGTTCCAGCAGCAGCGGCAGCGAGGGCTGTCGGCGGCCGGTCTCCAGGCGGGACAGGTGGGCGGGCGAGAGCCCGGCCCGGGCGGCGGCGGCCTCCAGGGTGAGGCCGGCCCGGCGGCGCAGTTCGCGCAGCTGCGGGGCGACCGTGGCGGAGGGCTCGGGGTTCATGCTCCGATTGAGCCAGAGTCTTGCCTGCCGGGCAATTTTCTTGCCCCAGAGGCAAAACACCTGCCGGTCGCGGTCAGTCCGCGCTCTCCTCGCTTCCCGCCGTCCCGGCCCCTTGGGCCAGTACGTCCTCCAGGGTGTCCGCCTCGGCCGCCGATTTGTCCGGCCGGTAGCGCAGGACCCGGGCGAACCGCAGGGCCACCCCGCCCGGATAGCGCGGGGACCGCTGGAGCCCGTCGTAGGCGATCTCCACCACCAGCTCGGGCCGGACCCGCACGGTGTAGCCGTCGTCCTCGACGGCCAGTTCGCCGAGCCGGGCGGTCTGCCAGCGCAGCAGCTCGTCCGTGAGCCCCTTGAAGGTCTTGCCGAGCATCACGAACGTCCCGTCGGCGCCCCGCGCCCCCAGGTGCAGGTTCGACAGCAGCCCGGTGCGCCGGCCGTTGCCCCGCTCGACGGCGAGGACCACCAGGTCGAGCGTGTGCACCGGTTTCACCTTCAGCCAGTGTTTGCCGCGCCGCCCGGCCGCATAGACGGAGTCCAGCGCCTTGACCATCACGCCCTCGTGCCCCCGGGCCAGGGCCTGCTGCCAGAACGCGTCGGCCGCCTCCCCCGCCGCCTCCGGGTCCTCGACGACCAGGCGCCGTACCCGCGACTCCTCGGGCACCAGGGCGGCCAGCGCCGCGTACCGTTCGCGCACCGGCAGGTCCAGCAGCGGTTCCCCCTCGACGGCAAGGACGTCGAAGAAGGAGGGCGTCAGCGGGAGCGTCAGGCGGGCGGCGGCCACGTCGGTCCGGGAGCCGACCCGGCTCGCGACCTCCTGGAAGGGCACGGGGCGGCCGCCCGCCCCGAACGCGATCACCTCCCCGTCGAGCACGAACCGGTCCCCCGGCAGCGACCGCGCCAGCTCCACCACCTCGGGCAGCCGGCCCGTGATGTCGTCCAGCGACCGCGTGTACACGCCCACGTCGTCCCCGTCCCGGTGCACCTGCACCCGGACCCCGTCCAGCTTCTCCTCCACCGCGCAGGGCCCGAGCGCCGCCAACGCCTCCCCCACCGACTTCGCGGTGCTCGCGAGCATCGGCTGTACGGGCGTGCCCACCCGCAGCGTGAAGGCGCCGAGCGCCTGCGCGCCCCCGGCCAGCACCGCGCCCGCCACCCGCGGCAACGACCCGTCCAGCATCACCGCCCGGCGCAGCGCGGTCTGCGGGACCCCCGCGGCCTCGGCGACCGCGGCCAGCGCCACCGCGTCCAGCGCCCCCTGGCGCACCTCGCCGGAGAGCAGGCTGCGCAGGAACCGCTGCTCCTGCCCGGTCGCCGCACCCAGCAGTTCCGCGAGGATCCGCCGCCGCTCCCCCTGCGCGCCGGGACCCGCGACCGAGGCGAGCGCGGTCACCGCCTCGTCCACCGCGGGCACCGTCAGCGTGGGCTCGGCGGCGGCCTCGGTCTCGGCGCTCAGCGCGCGCCAGCCGATGCCGGGGCGGCCCTGCGGCAGCCGCCCGGCGAGGTAGGAGATCACCAGCGCGGCCTCGTCGGGGGGCGCCGCCGCGAACAGCGCGGCGAGCAGCGCCACCTTCTCGGACCGGGAGGAGGTCCCGGCCACCTCCCGGGACACCCGTGCGACATCGGCCAGCAGCATGGGGCCATCCTGCCCCGGCCGCGCGTACCGCGCCCGCGGTACGCGCGCCGAGCGGAGTAGTCCTTGAGGAGGTGCGGAGGTACGCCCGTGGGCGCTCGGGGCGGGGGCCGGGTGCGACTAGGGTTTCCGCATGAAGCTCCGACTGCCCCGGCGCCGCCGAAGCCGCCTGCTCGCGGGCGCCGCCGCGCTCGCCGTCGTCGCGGGGGCGGGCACCTGGACCGCCGCGGCCTCGGCGGACGACGCGCCGGCCGTGCACCACCAGGACCGCCTCTTCGAGATGCCCGGCGCCG
Organism: Streptomyces sp. NPDC006529; assembly: GCF_040611795.1. Taxonomy (NCBI): domain Bacteria; kingdom Bacillati; phylum Actinomycetota; class Actinomycetes; order Kitasatosporales; family Streptomycetaceae; genus Streptomyces; species Streptomyces sp. NPDC006529. Next base: position 46,786 of record NZ_JBEXPB010000045.1, read on the forward strand.
CCATCGACACCTCGTACTTCACCGCCGGGGGCGGCGCGAAACGGCCCGCCGTGCTGCTCGCGCACGGCTTCGGCGGCAGCAAGGACGACGTCCGGGCCCAGGCCGAGCAGCTGGCGCGCGACGGGTACGCCGTCATGACCTGGTCGGCCCGCGGCTTCGGCCGCTCCGGCGGCAAGATCGGTCTCAACGATCCCGAGTACGAGGTCAAGGACGTCTCCCGGCTCATCGACTGGCTCGCCACCCGCCCCGAGGTGCGGCTCGATGCGGCCGGGGACCCGCGCGTGGGCGTGAGCGGCGCCTCCTACGGCGGCGCGGTCTCGCTGCTCGCGGCCGCCTACGACCAGCGGGTGGACGCGATCGCTCCGGAGATCACCTACTGGAACCTGGCGGACGCGCTCTTCCCGAACGACGTCTTCAAGAAATTGTGGGCCGGAGTGTTCTTCACGACCGGCTCCGCGGGCGGCATGCAGCCCGCGGGCGTCCCGGGGGCCGCCGGAGCGGCGGCCGCCGGACCCGCCGACCCCCTCGCCGCCCCCGGCTGCGGACGCTTCCAGCCGGACCTGTGCGCCATGTACGAGCGGGTGGCGGTGGCGGGCAAGCCCGACCCGCGCGCCCGTGAGCTGCTGGAACGGCGCAGCCCGTCGGCGGTCGGGGACCGGATCAAGGCGCCGGCCCTGATCGTGCAGGGGCAGGCCGATTCCCTCTTCCCGCTCGGCCAGTCCGATGCCATGGCGGCGGCGCTCACGAAGAACGGCGCCCCGGTCGCGGTGGACTGGGCGGCGGGCGGCCACGACGGCGGGATGCCGGAGGAGGGCCGCATCCACGGCCGGGTCACCGCCTGGTTCGACCACTACCTCAAGCAGGACGCCGCGGCGGACACGGGCCCGGCGTTCCGCGTCTCGCGCACCGGAGGAATCGATTCGACGGACGGCGCCGTCAAACTCCGCGGCGCCTCCGACGACCGCTACCCCGGGCTGACCTCCGGCGGGCGGAGGATCGCGCTGACGGGCGCCGAGCAGACCTTCGCCAACCCGGCGGGCGGCGCGCCCCCCGCGCTCTCCTCGCTCCCCGGGATCGGCGGGCAGCTCGCCGGGCTCGGGGCGAGCCTCGCCCTCGACTTCCCCGGTCAGTACGCGCGCTTCGAGTCGCAGCCGCTGGAGCGGGAACTGCGGATCACCGGCACGCCCACCGTCACCCTCAGGGTGCGCTCCAGCGCCGCGGACGGCTCGGCCGTGCTCTTCGGCAAGGTGTACGACGTCGGCCCGGACGGCCGGCAGCAGGAGCTGCCCAGCCAGCTGGTCGTCCCCGTGCGGGTGGAGAACGCCGCGCAGGGCGCCGAGGTGAAGCTCGCGCTTCCCGCCATCGACCACGGCGTCCAGCGCGGCCACCGGCTGCGGCTCGTGGTCGCGGCGACCGACCTGGGCTACGCCACCCCGGCCGCCCCGGCGACGTACGCGGTGTCCACGGCCGACGGGATCCTCACCGTGCCGTTCGCCGACGACGTGCGCACCGCCTCCGCGGCGCTGCCCGCCTGGACCTGGGCCCTGCCGCTCGGCGCGGCCGTACTGGCCGCCGCCCTGCTCGGCATCCGGCGCCGCGGCGGCGGACCGGCGCCGGACGCCCCGGCCGCAGGCACGCCCCGCGGGCCGGAGCACGAGGCGGCGCTGGACGGCGTACCGCTCCAGATCACCGGGCTGACCAAGCGGTACGCGAAGGCGCGGGACAGGTACGCGGTCCGCGACCTGTCGATGCGCGTCGAGAAGGGCCAGGTCCTCGGGCTGCTCGGACCCAACGGGGCCGGCAAGACCACCACCCTGCGGATGCTGATGGGGCTGATCTCGCCGGACGCGGGCGAGATCCGGGTGTTCGGGCACGCGGTACGGGCCGGGGCCCCGGTGCTGTCGCGGGTCGGCGCCTTCGTCGAGGGGGCGGGCTTCCTGCCGCACCTGTCGGGGCGCGCCAACCTGGAGCTGTACTGGCGGGCCACCGGCCGTCCCGCCGAGGACTCCCACATGGACGAAGCCCTGGAGATCGCCGGTCTCGGGGACGCACTGGAGCGCGCGGTACGGACGTACTCGCAGGGCATGCGGCAGCGGCTGGCCATCGCCCAGGCCATGCTCGGCATGCCGGACCTGCTGATCCTCGACGAGCCGACGAACGGTCTGGACCCGCCGCAGATCCGCGAGATGCGGGACGTGATGATCCGCTACGCGGCGGGCGGCCGGACCGTCATCGTCTCCAGTCACCTCCTGTCGGAGGTCGAGCAGACCTGTACGCACCTCGTGGTCATGGACCGTGGCCGGCTGGTCCAGGCCGGGCCCGTGGCCGAGATCACCGGGGGCGGGGACACCCTGCTGGTGACCCTGGCGGGACCCGTCCCCGACGCGGCCGTCGAGAAGGTGGCCGCGCTGGAGGGCGTGGATTCGGTGGTGGCGGCCGAGGACGGGCTCCTCGTCCGGCTCGACGGGGCCACGGCCACCGCGCTCATCGCCGAACTCGTCCGGCTGGAGGTGCCGGTGACCGGAGTGGGACCGCACCGGCGGCTCGAGGACGCGTTCCTGACCCTGATCGGAGGTCCGGCGTGAGCGCCGTACAGGAAGTGGCGCCCGGATACCGGGCGAGCCGGACGCTGCCGCTGCGCGTCGAGGCCCTGCGGCAGTGGCGCAGGCGCCGCACGCTGGTCATGGGCGGGGTGCTGGCCGCGCTGCCCTTCATCATGATCATCGCGTTCGCGGTGGGCGGCGGCTCGCAGGACGGCGGCCCGGGCGGCAACGGCCGGATCACCCTCATCGACACGGCGACCGCGTCCGGCGCGAACTTCGCGGCGACCTGCCTGTTCGTCTCCGCGGGTTTCCTGCTGGTCGTGCCGGTCGCCCTGTTCTGCGGGGACACGGTCGCCTCGGAGGCCAGCTGGTCCTCGCTGCGCTACCTGCTGGCCTCGCCGGTGCCGCGGGCGCGGCTGCTGTGGAGCAAGCTGGTGGTCGCGCTGGGCTTCAGCCTGGCGGCGATGGTGTTGCTGCCGGTGGTGGCCCTGGCCGCGGGCACCGCCGCCTACGGGTGGGGGCCGCTGAAACTCCCGACCGGTGGGGAACTGGCGGCCGGGGACACGCTGCCGCGCCTCGCGCTGGTGGTCGCCTTCGTCTTCGTATCGCAGTTGGTCACGGCCGGGCTGGCGTTCTGGCTCTCGACCCGGACGGACGCGCCGCTCGGCGCGGTCGGCGGGGCGGTCGGGCTGACCATCGTCGGGAACGTGCTGGACGCGGTGACCGCGCTCGGGTCCTGGCGGGAGTTCCTGCCCGCGCACTGGCAGTTCGCCTGGGCCGACGCCCTCCAGCCGCACCTGGAATGGGGCGGGATGATCAAGGGCGCGGCGGTGTCCGTGTCGTATGCGCTGGTGCTGTTCGCGCTCGCCTTCCGGGGGTTCGCGCGCAAGGACATCGTGTCCTGAGACTCCCTGCTGCGTGCCGTGGCCCGGACGCCGTCTCCCCCGCTCGGGGGAGGCGGCGTTCCGGCGTCGCGTGGTGCGGTGGGGCGGGGCGTGGTGGGGCGTGGTGGGCACCTCGTCCCTATCGAATCGATCGCGAACGATCGAATCGATCGTTCGCGCGCCGCCGGTTATCTATGATGGCGGCGGAACGGAGCGGATGATCAGGGCGAGGATGGCCGCAGCGCCGCACACGAACCACCGCACGCCGGGCCGTACGCGCTCGTCGGCAGAGCCCAGGGGGACCCCGTGAGACCACATGTAGACCAGCGCCAGGCCCAGGTGCTCGCGCTCGTCCGGGCCCGGGGCAGCGTGCGGGTGACGGACGTGGCCCGGGAACTGGGCGTCTCCCCCGTCACCCTGCGCCGGGACATCGAGGCGATGGCCGCGCGGGGCGAGATCCTGCGGCTGCACGGGGTGATCAGCCGGGTCGAGCCCGCGACGCCCGGAGGGCGCCTCGGGGGAGGCGCGGCGGGCACCGCTTCCCGGGGCGACGCCGCGCCGGGCGGGCCGGACGGACCGGGCGATGCGGCGGGCCTCGTGGTCGGCATGGTCGTGCCGACCACCGAGTACTACTACGCGGAGGTGGTGCGCGGCGCCCGCGAGGTGGTCGAGGCGCGCGGCGCGCGGCTGACCGTGGGACTGACGCGCTACCTGCCGGGCGAGGACCGGACGCAGGCCGACCGGCTGCTGTCGACCGGGGCCGACGGGCTGCTGCTGACCCCCAACTGGGACGCCGGATCGCCGGGCCCCGATGAGGGGGTGTGGACGGCCGAGTTGCCGGTGCCGACCGTGCTGGTGGAGCGGTGGGCGCCGCCGGGGCATCCGGCGGCCGCCCTGGACCGGGTCGGGTCGGACCACGCCCACGGGGCGGCGCGGGCGGTCCAGCACCTGGTGGAGCTGGGCCACCGGCGGATCGCGCTGGCCTGCCAGGAGACGCCGACCAGCGCGCGACTGCGGGCCGGGTTCGAGGCCGCCGTCGCGGCGCTGGGCCTGGAACCGGCGCCGCCCTGGCCGTCGGCCGACTCCGGGGAGACGCCGGTGGCGGCGCTGTCGGTGGCGGACCGGTTCGCGCGGACGCTGGAGTACCTGTGCGAGGCGGTCGCCGGGGGCGGGGGGCCGGATGCGGGCGGGGGTAAGGGCGGGGTCACGGCCGCGCTGATCCACAGCGACACCGACGCGATCATGCTGATCCCGCGCCTCCAGGCCCGGGGGGTGCGGGTGCCGGAGGACCTGGCGGTGATCACGTACGACGACGAGGTGGCGGGACTGGCCGACGTACCGCTCTCGGCCGTCGCTCCCGCCAAGCGGGAGGTGGGGGCGCGGGCGGCGGAGCTGCTGCTGGACCGGCTGTCGGGGGCCGACGAAACGGCGTACGGGCCGCACGGCAGCCCGCGGCAGCACCTGGAGTTGCTCCCGCGGCTGACCATCCGCTCATGAGGGGTCAGTTGAACTGATTGTTTCGATCGAGTCGTGCGTTCGCTCTTGACGGGGTGCGTGTTCGCACAAAAGATGGGCCGCGTTCTCCCATCCGCCGCCCGGAGCGGTCGCCCGTAGGAGTCGAACCATGTCGCGCAGCCTGCCTTCTTCCCGCATGCCGTCGTCCCGCCCCCTGCCCTCCCGTCCGCTGGCCTCCCGGCCGCTGCTCTCCCGGCCGCTGTCCCGTCTCGCCCTCACCGCCTCGGTCGCCTCGCTGGCCCTGCTCGCCACCGCGTGCGGGGCGGGCAAGGAGGGGACGGGGACGGCGGCCGAACCGGTGGGGTCGGCCGACCAGCCGGTCACGATCACGTACTGGTCCTCCAGCGCGGGCGCCCAGCAGACCGCCGACGCCTTCAACAAGACGCACCCGAACATCCGGGTCACCTTCTCGGCCGTGCCCGGCGGACCGGACGGCGCGGCCAAGCTCTCCAACGCCGTCAAGGGCGGCAACGCACCCGACATCGCGACGATGGACTACTCCTCGCTCCCCGAGTTCGCGAGCGGCGGCAACCTGGAGGACCTGAGCGCGACCTCCGGCACGCTCGTTGCCGAGAAGTTCCCCAAGGCGGTCCAGTCGCTGGTCGCCCTCGGGGGCAGGACCTGGGCGGTGCCCTTCGACGTCACGCCGCTCGAACTCTTCTACCGCAAGGACATCTTCGAGAAGCACGGGGTGGCCGTGCCGACGACGTGGGACGAGTACGAGCAGGCAGCGGAGAAGATCAACAAGGCCGACCCGTCGGTCCGGATCACCAACTTCGGCGGCGGCGACCCGGCCGTGCTCGCGGGCCTCTCCTGGCAGGCGGGCGCCCACTGGTACGGGACGGAGGGCGACCGGTGGAAGGTCGCCATCAACGACCCGGCCTCGCGGAAGGTGGCCTCGTACTGGAACGGACTGCTGGCGTCGGGCCTCGCGTCGAAAACCCCGCTGTGGGGCGAGGGCGAGGCGAAGGAGCGCTCGTCCGGTCAGGTCGCGACGGTCATCGGCGCCGCCTGGACGGCCGGTACGTTCCTCGCGAGCTACCCGGACCTCAAGGGCAAGTGGGGCATCGCGCCGCTGCCCACGTGGGACGGGAAGCCCGCGACGGGGATGTACGGCGGCACCTCCTACATCGTGCCGAAGGGCAGCAAGCACACCCGGGCCGCGGCGGAGTTCATCGCCTGGGTCACCACCGACCCGGAGGCCGTCAAGGCCCGCCTCAGCTCGCTGAAGGCTCCCAGCAGCGCCCTGCCGGCCAACCCGGAGATGCGGGCCGCGGCCGCGAAGCTCTTCGACACCTCGTACTTCGCCGGGCAGGACCCGTACGCCCTGGCCGGCGCGGCGGCGGACACCATCGTGCCCGGCTGGACCTGGGGCCCGACCCACCTCCAGGTCAACGCGGCCCAGAACGCGGCCGGGGCCGACCACCTCAAGGCCCTGAGCGAAGGCCAGAGCGCCGCCGAGAAGGCCATCACGTCCCGCGGCCTGGGCCTGGCCCACTGATGCCCCCGCCCCGCCCGCGAAACCCCCGAACGCCTCCCAGTCGCCCCACGCAACCCGATACCGGCCCGACCACACCCGTGAGCACGGACAGCACCACCGGCACGGCGCCTGACACGCGGCCCACCCGCGGCACAGGCAACGCCGACGGCACGGTGCCGACCTCCGCCCCGGGCAGGGGCACGGGCAACGCCTCAGGCACGGTGCCCGGGCCCGGGCCCGGGTCCGGGTCCGGCACGTGGCCCGGGTCCGGCACTGAGCCCGGGTCCGGCACCGGGCCGGAGGCCGGCACGTGGC
>NZ_JBEXPB010000046.1:0-51688 GCF_040611795.1 Streptomyces sp. NPDC006529
ACGTTCGACCAGGAGGCGCCTGCCGAAGACGGTCAGGCGGGCGTTACGGTGGGACACGAAGACCTCCGTCGTGCAATGGGTTCCTAGACAGCTCCCACCACACCGGAGGTCTTCGTCATGTTCAAGACCTACCGAGTGTCAACAACGCTCGTGATCAATACAGCTAGGGCGTGTTTTAAAAGTAGCGCCGGGGCGCCCGGAGGGCGCGGGCCTGCGGCGTCTGGTGCCGTGCATCGCAAGGCGGAGGGGCGCCCGTGTACTGGAGTACTCGGGCGCCCCGACAACGCAGGGGGCACCTCCCAGCGGTAGCTGGGGGAGAGGTGCGGTGCCAGGCGTCGCAGGCCAGGCGGGACTTTTAAAACACGCCCTAGGCGAGTCCGGCCCGCTCCAGGGCCTCGGTGCCGGTGCGCAGGGCGGTGACCCGCTCCTCCAGGGTGAATCCGGCGGGGGCCAGGGTCAGGGTGGTGACTCCGGCTTCGGCGTAGGCCGTCATCTTGTCCGCGATCCGCTCCACGGAGCCGAGCAGCGTGGTGGAGTCGATGAGCGAGTGCGGGATCGCGGCGGCCGCGCCCGGCTTGTCGCCGGCCAGGTACTTGTCCTGGATCTCGGCGGCTTCCTTCTCGTAGCCCATGCGCTGGGCGAGCTGGTTGTAGAAGTTCTGCTTCCGGCTGCCCATGCCGCCGACGTACAGGGCGGTGTAGGGGCGGAACATGTCGGCCAGCGCGTTCACGTCGTCGCCGACGGCGAGCGGGACGGTCGGGCAGACGTCGAAGCCGTCCATGGTCAGTCCGGCCTTCTCGCGGCCCGCCCGGATGTGGGTGAGCGCGGTGGCCTCCAGGTGCTCGGCGGCCGGGAAGATCAGCAGCGCGCCGTCGGCGATCTCGCCGGTCTGCTCCAGGTTCTTGGGGCCGATGGCGGCGATGTAGAGCGGGATGTGCTCGCGCGTGGGGTGCACGGTGAGCTTGAGCGGCTTGCCGGGGCCGCCGGGCAGCGGCAGGGTCCAGTGCTCGCCGTCGTGCGAGAGGCGCTCGCGGCTCATGGCCTTGCGCACGATCTCCACGTACTCGCGGGTGCGGGCCAGCGGCTTGTCGAACTTGACGCCGTACCAGCCCTCGGAGACCTGCGGCCCGGAGACGCCGAGGCCGAGACGGAAGCGGCCGCCGGAGAGCGAGTCGAGGGTGGCGGCCGTCATCGCGGTCATGGCGGGCTGGCGGGCCGGGATCTGGAGGATCGCGGAGCCGATGTCGATGCGCTCGGTCTGGGCGGCGACCCAGGCCAGGACGGTGGGGGCGTCGGAGCCGTAGGCCTCGGCGGCCCAGCACACGTCGTAGCCGAGGCGGTCGGCCTCCTGGGCGACGGCGAGGTTGTCGGCGTCCATGCCCGCGCCCCAGTAGCCGAGATTGATGCCGAGCCGCATGTCGTCCCCTTTGAGCCGGTACACGTCTGTACTGATGAGTAACGTCGCTGTTCCCCGGGACTCTAGCGCGCCGGGGCGCCATCCGTCAGTGCCTCGGGCGTCCCGCAGTACGCTCAGCGCTCATGGAGCAGAGGCATCTCGGCCGCACCGGCCTGCGCGTGTCCCGGATCGGCCTCGGCACCCTGACGTGGGGCCGCTCGGCGGGGGGACAGGGCGAGGAGGCCGCCGCCGAGCAGCTCAAGGCCTTCTGGGACGCGGGCGGCACGCTGGTGGACACCGCGGACGTGTACGGGGACGGCGAGGCGGAGTACCTGCTGGGGCGGCTGCTGGACGGGCTGGTGCCGCGCCGGGACCTGGTGATCTCCACCAAGGCGGGCGGGGTGGCCGATCCGGAGCGCCGCTTCGACTGCTCGCGCGGGCACCTGCTGGCGGCGCTGGACGACTCGCTGGCGCGCCTCGGCACCGACTACGTCGACCTCTGGCAGGTCCATGCCTTCGATCCCTGGACCCCGCTGGAGGAGACCCTGCACGCGCTGGACCTCGCGGTCGGCAGCGGGCGGGCCCGGTACGTGGGCGTGGCCAACTTCTCCGGCTGGCAGCTTGCGAAGGCCGCGACCTGGCAGCGCGCCGCGCCCGGCGTCAGGACTCCGCTGGCGTGCACCCAGATGGAGTACTCGCTGCTCCAGCGCGGTGTGGAGCGGGAGGTGCTCCCGGCGGCCCTGGACCTGGGGGTCGGGCTGCTGCCCTCGTCCCCGCTGGGGCGCGGGGTGCTGACCGGCAAGTACCGCGAGGGCGTCCCGGCGGACTCCCGGGGCGCCTCGGAGACCCTGGCCGCCTTCGTGGACCCGTACCTGGACCAGGCCGCGAGCCGGATCGTGGAGGCGGTGGCGACGGCGGCCCACGGGCTGGCCGTCACCCCGCTCCAGGTGGCGCTGGCCTGGATCCGTGACCGCCCGGGGGTCGCGGCGCCGGTCGTGGGGGCCCGTACGCCGGCCCAGCTCGCGGCGGCCCTGTCGGTGGAGGCCCTTAGTCTTCCGGAGGAGATCTGCCGCGCGCTGGACGACGTCTCGGCGCCCGTGCACCGCTATCCCGATCCTGACTGGAGCACGCTGTGAGTACGGACCGTACGGACCCGCCCCCGGAGGCCACCCCCACCACCGAGGGCGGCCCCGGGGCCGACGCGGCGCCGGTCGCCTCCGGCGCGGCGGCGCAGGACGGCCACCCGGACCCGGCGGCCGCGGACAGTCCGGCCGGCGCGCCCGCCCCGGCCGAAGATCCCGCCGGGCCCGGGACGGGCGCACCCGCCGAGGACGGCGCCGGGCCGGGGATCACCGCGGGCAAGGACGACGGCGACCGCGCCACCGGCCCCGAGGCAGCGGGCGACGAGAACGACGCCCGGACCGGCGCGATGGGTGACGAGGCGGAGGCCGACGGCGGGCCCGGCGCGGCCGGTGAGGAGCCCCCCGCTGGGGACGAGGCGGCCGACGGCTCCGCCGAAGGGGACGGCGCGCGCTCCGGCGCGGAAGCCGTTGGGGACGCCGGAGCGGCCGAGGGACAGATCCCCGGTCAGGCGGACGGGGGCGAGGCGCCCGCGGCCGGGATCAGCGAGGCCGCGGCCGAGCTGGCCGCGCAGAAGATCGAGCGGGAGCGCATCGCCCGGCGCAAGGCGGAGCGGACCGCTCCGGTCGAGGCGGGGGCCAAGCTCAGCGGCACCGCGGCGGACCTGCTGGCCGCCGTCCGCGCCGTGGAGGGCGGGGAGAAGCCGCCCTCGCGCTATTTCGACGACGCCCCCGCCGCACCCCGCCGGACCCCGGCCCCGGCGCCCGTCGCAGAGCGCCCCCGGAGCGCGCCGCGGCCCCCCGCCCCGGCCGAGGCCGTCGACGCCGTACGCGCGCTGCTCGCCCGGACCGGAGGCCCCGAGGCGGTCGCCGCCAAGGCCGCCGAGGCGCTCGGCGAGGACGCCGCCGGGCGGCTCACCGAAGACCCCTGGCAGCTGCTGGCCGTGCCCGGCGTCCGCCCCACCCAGGCCGACGGCTTCGCCCGCGCCCTGCTCGGCGCGGACTGCGGGCCCGGGGACGAGCGCCGCACGGCCGCCCTGGTGGCCTGGCTGCTCGCCCAGGCGGCCCTGAAGGGCCACACCGCGCTGGAGGCCTCCGTGCTGACCGGCGCCCTCGGCCAGTACGCCGTGCCGGACCCGGCCGAGGCCCTGGAGCAGGCCATCGGCGACGGCGCCGTCCTCGTCTTCCAGGAGCCCGTGGGCGAGCCCGTCCCGGAGGGCGAGGAGCAGCCCGTCACGATCCTGGTGGGCCTGGAGGGCTGCGCCCTGGCCGAGGAGAGCCTCGCCGACGGCCTGGCCCGCCTGGTCAACACCTTCGGTGCGGCCGCGGACCCCGCCGAGTGGACGGCTGCCGCCCCCGCCGGGCCCGGACCCGCCGCCGCGGAGCTGATCCGCGCCGTCGCGGGCCACGGCCTGGTGACCCACACCGGTGGCGAGGCCGCCCGCGCGGAGCCGCTGGTCCTGCTGGCCACCGCCCGCGCGCTCGGGCTGCGCGCCTGGCTCGCCTGCCACGCCCCCGCCGCCCGTGACCGCGCGGGCGAGGGCGCCGCGACCGTCGCGGGGCTGCTCGACGGGACCGAGGGCCCCGGACGCGACCAGGACGGGCAGCTGGCCCTCGACCTGCTCGTCGTCACCGACGCCCCGCAGCTGGACGTGGAGAGCGCCGCCGCGCTCGTCGAGTCCGTCCCCGACGGGGCCCGGCTGGTGCTGTCCGGGGATCCCGGAGTGCTCGGATCCGCGGGACCGGGGCGGGTGTTCGCGGACGTGCTGGCGGCCCGTGCCTGCCCGCAGGTCGCCTCCCGCGTGCCCGATCCCGGTCCGCTCGGCGAGCTGGTCTCGGGGATCGGCGTCGGGGAACTGCTCGCGGTCGACGCCCCCGGCAAGGAGGTCGTCATCGTGCCGGTGCGCGACGCCGGGGAGGCCGTCCACCGCACTGTTCAGCTGGTGGCCGAGTCCGTGCCGCGCGCCTTCGGGCTCCCGGCCGAGGGGGTCCAGGTGATCACCCCCGGCCACGGCGGCTCGGCGGGTACGCGGGCGCTGAACGCCGCGCTCAAGGAGCGGCTGAACCCCGGGCCCGGGCGGTTCGGCGGGTTCGACCCCGGTGACCGGGTCGTGTACGTGCCCTCGCCGGGCCGTGCGCTGCCGGGGCGGGTGGTCACGGCCGACGCCGAGGGGCTCCACCTGGACTGCCCGGGCGCGGCGGGCGGGCGGGTCGTCGTACCGAAGGAGCGGGTCGAGTCGGCAGTGCGGCACGGGTGGGCGGTGACGGCGCACCAGGCGGTGGGCTCGCACTGGCCCGGTGTGGTCGTCGTGCTGCCCGGGGACGCGGCGGACGCGCTGTCCCGGGACTGGGTCTACACCGCCTTCGGGCGGGCCGAGCGGCACCTGTCCGTGGTGCACGGGGTGGACCAGGCGCTGCCGCGGGCGGTGGCGGAGGTCCTGCCGAAGCCGCGGACCACGCGGTTGGCGGGGCTGCTGCGGGGGCTGGCCGCCGCCGCGGCGGGTGCGGACCGGCCGGAGTGACGCCTTGGTCCCCGGGGCCCGCGCCCTGAGCGTGCGCGGGCCCCGGGACCCGGCCCGGTCGCGTCCGGGCCCGCCGGGCCACCCGCCGCCGCCGCTGTCACCGTCGCCTGCCTGGGTGCCGGTGTGCCTCCGGCGGGAGTGCCTCCGGCGGCGCCTCAAACGCCGGCGGGGCTGGATGTGGCTGGGCCCCGTTGGGCGAGCCTCACCGGGGCTGGATGTGGCTGGGCTCCGTGCGGACCCACGGGGGCTGGAATTCGCTGGGCGAGGTCGAAATTCGCTGGGTGAGGTCGGATTTCGCTGGGCTCCGTGCGGTTCCAGGGGCCCGCCGGGTGGGGGTCAGGGACCCGCCGGGTGGGGGGTGTCGAGGTCGGCTTCGTCTTCCTCGAACTCGTCGTCGAAGACGGAGCTGACGTCGAAGCGGTGCAGCACGTGCTCCGGATCGGCGTGCTCGAAGGGGGCGTTGAGCCACTCCCCCGGTTCCGCCGCTTCCTCCGACGGTGCGAGCCAGAGTGTGGAGTCGCCCTCTTCGAGACCGAACTCCTTGTAGCGGGAGGCGATCTCGTCCGGCTCGTACTCGCCGAAGAGCACGCCGAGCGCGCCCCCCGTGCCGCCGTCGTGGACCGGCTCGGCGTCCGGGTCGTGCGCGGCCACGCGTTCGGCCTGGGCGATCAGGCGCTGCGGTTCGGCGACGACGTAGTCGCGGCGGATCAGCACGCTGAAGGCGCTGGGATCGGCGGGGCCGGTGTACGCGACACCGTCCTCGGCGGCGGGAATCTCGAAGGGGGTGACCTCGTCGTAGCGGTCGTAGAGGAGTTCGTCGTACTCCTCGGCGGCGGCGGCGAGTTCGTTGAAGGCGGCGTAGACGGCCGGATCCTCGTCTCCGGACCTGCCCTCGACCGCCGCAAGGTGACGGTCCAGCGCGGTCTTGACCGCCTCGGCGGCGGCGCGTACCTCGGCAACAGTGGGCAGAGCGGCATCAGACATAGAGCAGACGCTATCCGTAGCAGGGGTCCGTCTGCACAATAGATGCGATGCCGGAATACGAATTTGTCGACGTGTACGTGCCGCGCGGGGTGCCTCGCAAGGAGGCGACCCGGCTGCTGACCGATCATGCCGAGTACGGGAACTGGGAGCTGGACCGGCTCACGCTGCACCGGGACGGGAGTCGCCGGGTGAGACTGCGGCGCCGGATCATCCGGCAGATACGCGCGACCTGGTGAGGTGCGGCGCGGGCCCCGGCGGGGGCCCGCGCCGCGTGTGGCCGCCGGACCCTCTCGTCAGGCGGCGTTGCGGGCGCGCCGGTAGAGCACGGCGCCGGCCAGCAGCATGCCGGCGGCGAGCGGTACGGCCCCGCCGAGGAGGTCGCCGGCCCCGGTGGCGGCGAGCGACTCGGTGCCGCCGGTGTGGCTGCCGCTCGGGGCTCCGGGGTAGGTGACCGGCGTTCCGGTACCCGTGCCCGTACTCGGGCCCGTCCCATGGCCGCTGCCCGTGCCGGTGGTGCCGCCCGGGTTCCCGCCGTGGCCTCCCGGCGTGCCCGGGTTCTGCCCGTGGTGGCCGCCCGGCGTGCCCGGGTTCCCGCCGTGGTGGCCCTCGTGGCTAGCCGGCTTGCCCGCGTTGTTCGCGCAGAAGGCGCCGAAGGCGGGGTTCAGCGCCCCCACCACCGTCACGGTGTTCCCGCAGAGGTTGACCGGCGCGTCCACGGGCGCCTGGAGGGCGTTCCCGGACAGCAGTCCCGGTGAGCCCGCCGCGTGCCCGGAGGCGACGGCCCCGCCGCCTCCGGCGCCGTCCGCGTGGGCGTAGCCGCCGCCCAGCGCGAGCATGCCGCCCGCGGCCGCCACCGTGATCAGCGTCTTCCTGGCGCCCTGGTTCCCGTGGGTGTGTCGTGCGTGTCGCATGTGTACGTGTCCCCAACCTGGTCCGCTGTGCGCGGCCGCAGCTCTGTACGTTCGTTACGGATCGACGTACTGGCCGTGCAGGCTCCCCCGCCTGGTACGCCGAAGGGACGGCCCGAAGGGCGCGGCCCCGGAAAGCCCGGCGCCCCGGAGCGCTGGAATGCGCTCCGGGGCTGAGGACTTCAGGCGTCAGCTGTTGACGCAGGTGTTGCCGAAGGCCGGGTTGAGCAGGCCGATCACGGAGATCGTGTTACCGCACACGTTCACCGGGACGTGGACCGGGACCTGGATGACGTTGCCCGAGGCGACACCGGGGGAACCGATGGCCGCACCCTGGGCACCGGCGTCGGCGACGGCCAGACCCGCACCAGCGAGTACGAGGCCACCAGTGGCAGCCGCAGCGGCGACAACCTTCTTGATCATTGTTCCTCCTAGTAGGCAATGCGGTACCAGCCGCGGACCGCACCACCTGTAACGAGGAGTTCCCACCGGGGCTACGAGCGTATGAGCGCATTCACTCTTCTCAGTGGCCTTCGCACGCGCTCGCGATTCCCCTCGACCGGCTCAGGCGTTGTCGATGAAACGGTCCAGGACCCGCACGCCGAACTTGAGGCCGTCGACCGGAACCCGCTCGTCCACCCCGTGGAACATCCCGGCGAAGTCCAGCTCGGGCGGCAGCTGGAGCGGTGCGAAGCCGAAGCAGCGGATGCCCAGGTCGTCGAAGGACTTGGCGTCCGTACCGCCGGAGAGCATGTACGGGACCGCGCGCGCGATCGGGTCCTCGGCCCGCAGGGCGCCCTGCATGGCGTCGACGAGCTTCCCGTCGAAGTCCGTCTCCAGCGCCTTGTCCCCGTGGACGTCCTCCCGCTTGACGCGCGGGCCGAGGATCCGGTCGAGGTCGGCGAAGAACTCGTCCTCGTAGCCGGGCAGGAAGCGGCCGTCCACGTGCGCGGTGGCCTGGCCGGGGATGACGTTGACCTTGTAGCCGGCGCCGAGCATGGTCGGGGCCGCCGAGTTGCGCAGGGTGGCGCCGACCATCTTGGCGATGCCGCCGAGCTTGGCGAGCGTGGCGTCCATGTCCTCGGGGTCGAGCGGGGTGCCGAGCGCGTCCGAGAGTTCGTCCAGGAACGACCGTACGGTCTTGGTCACCCGCACCGGCCACGTGTGGCGGCCGAGCCGGCCCACGGCCTCGCACAGCTCCGTGATGGCGTTGTCGTTGTTGGTCATCGACCCGTGGCCGGCGGTGCCGTCCACGGTGAGGCGCATCCAGTGCATGCCCTTCTGGGCGGTCTCCACCAGGTACAGCCGCAGGTTCTCGTTCACGGTGAAGGAGAAGCCGCCGACCTCGCCGATCGCCTCGGTGACCCCCTCGAAGAGCCCGGGGTGCTTGTCGACGAGGTGGCGGGCCCCGTACGTGCCGCCGGCCTCCTCGTCGGCGAGGAAGGCGAGCACGATGTCCCGGGGAGGCTTGCGGCCGCTGCGCATCCGGTCGCGCACGACCGCGAGGGTCATCGCGTCCATGTCCTTCATGTCGACCGCGCCCCGGCCCCACAGGCAGCCGTCGGCGATCTCGCCCGCGAAGGGGTCGTAGGTCCAGTCGGCGGCGTTCGCCGGGACGACGTCGGTGTGGCCGTGGATCAGCAGCGCGGGCCGTGAGGGGTCCTCGCCCTCGATCCGGGCCACGGTGGAGGCCCTGCCCTTGTGGGACTCGAAGATCTGCGGCTCCAGGCCCACCTCGGCGAGCTGCTCGGCGACCCACTCGGCCGCCTTGCGCTCGCCGGGACCCGAATGGTCGCCGTAGTTGCTGGTGTCGATCCGGATGAGGTCCCGGCAGAGGTCGACGACCTCGTCCTCGCCGGAGACGGTCCTGCCCGCGCTCGACTCGCTCACGCTGCTTCCTCCCACTGATCAGTACCGAACTCCCCCCATCCTCCCGCCCCGGACCGCTGCGCCCAAGGGCGATCCCCGGTCAGTGGGGGGCGTGATCGGGGCCCCCGGAATGTTTGGTAATGTTTTCCCTGTCGGAACGGCCCGCGAGGGACGCGAGACAGACACCTTGTCCGGGTGGCGGAATGGCAGACGCGCTAGCTTGAGGTGCTAGTGCCCTTTATCGGGCGTGGGGGTTCAAGTCCCCCCTCGGACACCAGCTAAGACCCCACTTCATGTGGGGTCTTTTGCTTTTCCAGGCTGTGGCGTGACCAACCACGTGACCAACAGCCCAGAGATTCCCCAGGTCAGACCGGGGATGACAGGCCGAGTCGACCCGCTCCGGAGGCGGCGAGCTTCCGCGCTCGATGGATACGGAAGTTCTCCGGCAGGTGCAGGCGCGTCCGGAGCGTGCGCCAGCGTGCCGAGACCTTCTTGGGGTCCTTGGGCCCACGTACCTCCCCTCGGTAGAGCTTGAAACCGTCCCGGGCGAACACGAGGTCATGGTCCGTCCATGCGGTGTCCATGCGGGCACGGTCGGCGTCCTGCCGGGCCTTCTGCCACTTGAGGACCACTCATCACGCTCTGATCCACATAGATGATCGCGTTGGCCTCACCATCCTTGGTCAGCTTCCGAAGCCGGTACGCGTTGCCCTCCTCGACCATCACCCAGTCCAGTTCGATAGCTCCCTCATCCCAGCGCACGAGAGACCACTTCATTCCCAGAGCCTCACTGCGCCGGACACCGGTCGCGGCGTAGACCGTCCACAGCGGAGCGTCCCGAGGGCAGTGGTGAGTCAGGCCGCCGTCACAGGTCCGGTTGCCGCACGGCTCCCACAGAGCCCAGAAACCGCGCTGTCTGGCCGTCGTCCACGGTCGGATAGCTCTGCTCCTGCGCCTTGATCTGCCGGGCCGTGGGCGGGTGTGCCGTCGCGGCCGGATTGGCAGGGATCAGCTTGGGTACCGCTGCCCCGAGAGCGCCGGACAGGATGTCGTGAACGTGCCGGACACTCTTGGCTCCCAGAGGTTTCCCCTTACTGGTGGGACACGGAGCGGTCTCCAGAAGCGGGTAGAGGTCGTCCAGGGTGTCATCCGTGACCTCGCACAGCTTCACACCGCCGATGTGCGGCTTGATGTGCAGACGGATCTTCGTCTCGTACCCGGCCACGTAGGCCGGGGCTTGTTCGTTGCTTCGACTACCCAAGTGGGCAGGAAAGTTCGGGACTGGAACGGTTCGGGGAGCAGGACACCAGGGCAACCGAATGGAACACGGTTCCTTTGAGGTAGTGCCCCAGTGAAACATCCCCTCCCCAGGCCACCCGTTCCACGGCCGACTTCATGAGCAGCACCAGACGGGTAGCTTCCCGGTCCTCTTCCGAGGCGAAGCGGGGGGCGAACTCGGTCAGCTGAAGCCCGAGCCATTCCCCGGCCTCCTTCGGCTCCTCCCAGGTGCCCCGGACCATTGAGGGCGGTTTGATCAGCCAGTGCGCCGTCTGGAGCGGCGGCACGTCCGTGGTGGGGAACTCGGCAACGGCCTGCCGGTGCCGGTCCATCACTTCCACCGGACTGTGCACTGTCGGCGCCTGACTCGGCGGGGGCCGCCGGATGCTCTCCTTGTCGAAGACCTGTTTCTCGCCCAGCCATGCGTATCCGTGGTGATGCACTACTACGCTCCGTTCCTGGGAGTGGCGACGGCCCCACCCGTCGGCGTGTGGGCGGGGCCGTCAGTCAGGTGGCGCTCAGGGATCAGGCGGAGAGGTCGAACCGCGCGCGGTCGATACCCGCCGCGTCCAGCTCCGCCGTGGTGAACCGCAGCGGCTCAGCACTCGGCCGCTTGCTGTCACCCAGCGCCCACGCGTCCGGGCCGATCTTGGCGAGCGTCACGCACGCCTCGCCGTCCGGGTGGGTACTGCCGCCGCATGCCTTGGAGAACTCGGCTCCCTCGATGGGAAGCCCGTACAGGTCGGTCATCGTCGTGCCCTTCTGATCTGCTTGACAGCCCCAGACAGGGCCGTCCCCCGCCCGTAGCGGACGGAAGTCTTGGAAGTGGATGCCCCGGCTTCCCTGGGTCCGGAGCGGTGCCCTCACCGCTTAGGGCGGCACCCCAGCCAAGGGGCGGACCGGGGGGAGAACCTGAGCACGTCAACCCAGACGGGACACGTCCTGTCCCTGTTCAAGCCTTGTCCGGTCGGGGGTCTGCCCGTCTCCCGTCGGGGGGTGACGGAGACCGGATTCTGTGAGTGCTTCAGTGCGCCGAGGGCAACCGCAGTGCTTCAGCGGTCTCCTCCACCACTTCAGCCTGGACCGTCCCCAGCTCCACATATGCGCGACCGGTTTTCGTCACCACCGGCCGAACGCTCGTCCAGGCGGCCTCGGGGACACCCAGCGCGGCCAGAGCCGCCCGTATCGCCTCGGCGGCGTCAGTGGCCCGCGTCCAGTCGTCTCGCCACGTCTGCATGTCCATCAGTGCCCGGTCCCGTGCATCCGCAGCAGGATGTTGCAGTCGGCAACCGTCGTGCCGTCGCCCTCCAGCCCTGCGGCCTTGCGAAGCTGCCCCAGCCGCGCGCACTCGGCGCAACCCGGCACCGGACGAGGCCGAGGCCGTTCCACCCGCACTGGCAGCACCACCGGCTTTTCCTGCCACCGATTCGGTTCCGTCTTCATCACGCCGCGCCCTCCCGATCGCTTCCGAGGTCGATGCAAGGACCCTAGGAAGTGAGCAGTGCCGGGCTCCACAAACTTGCATGAGCTTGCACAGCAATTCGCTTGACTGGTAGCACCATTGACGCTGCCTCCGCTGCTCAGCCAAGCTCATGCAAGCCCGAGCAAGCACCTATACCGGGGAGCCGGCCATGGCCGTAGAGTTCGTCGGAATCGACCCCAACACCGACCGGGACCACTGCCCCACCGTGTGGGCGGACGCGGAAGCTCAGGAGATCTTGTTGCAGGGATGGAAGCCGAGCCCCGAGACTCAGGCGGAGTGTGAGGGGAGCAGCCCCGCGAACGGTCCGGTACCCGACAGCGAAGCCATCGTCAGGATTCCGGCCCGGATGATCCCGATGATCAGGGAGGCGTGTGATGCCGTCGAGCGTGCCCAGCTTCGCTGAGCTGCTTGGCCAGTGCGAGCGGTCCGCCGTCCACCTGGAGCTGCGTGACTCCTACGGCCCGACGGACCGGTTCGAGGCATGGAAACGCGGTGAGCGGATCAATTGGGAGGATCGCGAATCCTGGTGGCACCCCTATGACCAGTTGATCACGGATACCGTGGCCCGGGGCGTGGCGATCCGCCGGGCCAGGGTTATCTCCGAGCCCGTATCGGAGTACATCCGCTGGGAGCACTACGTCACCCACGCCAACGTCACTGCGGGCGAGGAAGTCCGGTGGCTGCCACGGCGACGGGCCACGAGTATCCCCCTGCCGGGGAATGACTTCTGGCTGTTCGACGGTGTGTTTCTCCGGGTGCACCACTTCTCGGGTGACGGCGTGGTGGTGGAGGACGAGGTCACGGCCGACCCGGAAGCCCTGAAGCTGTGCTCCCAGGCCTTCGAAACGGTCTGGGAGAGAGCGATCCCGCACCACCTGTACGAGATCTGACGAAGGCCGGCTCCATGCCCCCACACCCCTCTTCCAGCGTGCAGAAGGCCCGCGAAGACCTTGCCGGGCGTCTGCGCGAGATCCGCAAGGATGCAGGGATCAGCGGGCGGGAGCTGGCTGTCAGGTGCGGCTGGTCCGAGTCAAAGTCGTCCCGGATTGAGAACGCGAAGACCCCTCCCTCGGACGCGGACATCAGGGCGTGGTGCCGAGCCTGCTCCGCCGACGATCAGGCCCGTGACTTGATCGCGGCAAACAGGCAGTCCGCCAATGCTCATGTGCAGTGGAGAGGACTCCAGCGAAGCGGTCTCCGTCGCCTGCAAGAGTCCACAGGGGACCTGTACCAACAAACCAAGATGTTCCGGGTCTACGTTTCCGACGTGATCCCCGGATTCCTCCAGACGCCCGGATACGCCTCTGCCCTTCTGTTGTCCATCGCGGACTTCCGGGGAACCCCCAACGACGTGAGTGACGCCGTGGCGGCACGCATAAGGCGTAACGCGGTGCTGAGCAACGGCGCACGCCGGTTTTCGTTCGTCCTGGAGGAGTCGGTGTTGCGGTACCGACTGTGCAGCGCCGAGACCATGGCGGCGCAGCTAGGCCACCTACTCGGGGTTATGGATCTCCAGAACGTCGCCGTGGGTATCGTCCCGTTCTCAGCGCAACGGACCGTGTGGCCCATGCCCACCTTCACGATCTTCGACGAAACCAAGGTGCACGCGGACACGCTGGATGCTGCTTCCACCCTCACACAGCCCAGCCAGGTCGAGCTGTACGCCCGAGCCTTTGAACGGCTCTCGCAGGGAGCCGCGCGGGGAGCTGCGGCACGGTCTCTCATAGGGGGTGCGTTGGCTTCCTTGGACTGAGTCCGGTGGCGGCCAGCAGGAGGCGCCATTGCCCGGCGCTGGACCGGTTGGCCACGTGACCAACACATGGCCAACAACGGTCGGAAGCAGCGAGAAACGGCAGGGGAAGGTGATCAACCGTGGGAGGCTCCGGATGGTCTCCACGGGGGCGTTCGTGCAGGTCAGCGAACTAAGAGGCTGGTGCCCGGGTGGAGTGTTCAAGTCCCCCCTCGGACACAAGAGAAGGACCCCGCTGCGGCGGGGTCCTTTTTCGTGCTCCGGCCGCGGTGGTCCGGTCGCCGGCCGGAGCCTGCGCGCGAGGGCCCCCGCCGGGTGGCGGGGGCCCTCGTGGTCAGGGGCGCGGCGGGCCGGTCAGTCGCGGGGCTGCGCGGCGGCCTCGCGCGCGGCGGCGATCTCGGCGACCCGGCGGCGGACCAGGAACCAGCCGCCGACCAGGGCAGCGGCGATGACCGGCAGGAAGAGGATGGTGCGGCGGCCGACGCCGCCGTCGCTCCACATCAGGACCAGCACGGTGACCAGGAAGACCAGGGTCACGATCTGCGTGTACGGGGCCCAGGGCAGCCGGTAGGACGGGCGCTCCACCCGGCCCTCGCGGGCCCGGCGCCAGAAGTGCAGGGAGCAGAGCATGACCATCGCCCAGGTGCCCAGGATGCCGATGGACGCGAAGTTGAGGACGATCTCGAAGGCGTCCTCGGGCATGAAGTAGTTCAGGCCCACGCCCATGACGCCGAAGGCGGCCGTGAACAGGACGCCGCCGTAGGGGACCTTGCCGCGGTTCATCTTGGCGGTGAACTTCGGGGCGGAACCGGCGGTGGCCATCGAGCGCAGGATGCGGCCGGTGGAGTAGAGGCCGGAGTTCAGGCTGGAGAGGGCCGCGGTCAGGACGACCAGGTTCATGATGCCCGCGGCGCCCGGGACGCCGAGCTTGTCGAAGACCGTGACGAAGGGGCTCTGGTCGGCGGAGTACGAGGTGTAGGGCAGGAGCAGCGCCAGCAGGACCACGGAACCGACGTAGAAGACGCCGACGCGCCACATGATCGAGTTGATCGCCTTCGGCATGATCTTCTCGGGGTTCTCGGTCTCGCCCGCGGCGACGCCGCACAGCTCCACGGAGGCGTACGCGAAGACGACGCCCTGGACCACCAGGAGCATGGGGAGCATGCCCGCGGGGAAGATGCCGCCGTTGTCGGTGATGGAGCCGAGGCCCGGGGTGTGGCCGTCGATGGGGTGGCTGGTGGCGACCAGGTAGATGCCGACCAGGAGGAAGGCGACGAGGGCGCCGACCTTGACGATCGAGAACCAGAACTCCATCTCGCCGAAGTACTTCACCGAGATCAGGTTCACGGAGAGGACGACGGAGAGGGCGATGAGGGCGAGGATCCACGGCGGGATGTCGCTGAACATCGACCAGAAGTGGGCGTAGGTCGCGGCCGCCGTGATGTCGGCGACGGTGGTGGTGGACCAGTTGAGGAAGTACAGCCAGCCCGCCGTGTACGCGCCCTTCTCGCCCATGAACTCGCGCGCGTAGGAGACGAAGGCGCCCGACGACGGCCGGTAGAGGACCAGCTCGCCCAGGGCCCGCACGACGAAGAAGGCGAAGACGCCGCACACCGCGTAGGCGATGGCGAGGGAGGGGCCGGCGTTGGCCAGGCGGCCGCCCGCGCCGAGGAACAGGCCGGTGCCTATCGCTCCGCCGATCGCGATCATGTTGATGTGGCGGGACTTCAGGTCCTTGCTGTAACCCTCGTCACCGGCGTCCACGTGGACGGCCCGGCCGGCCGTCGGTGCGGCGGGGGCCCGGGACGCGGCCTCTTTCAGGGTGCGGTCACTCATCTACGACGTCGCCTTCGTGGGGTGGACGGGCAGGTCCGGGCCGCCGCACAGGAGAGCTGGGTGGTATCGCCTGGGCCCGCGGTCCGGATTTGATCGACCCAGGAGACCATGTGTGCCGCGCTCGGACCAAAACCGGCCCTTTACCCGCCAGAGGCCCCCGGCTCCCCCCGAAAGGGGTGCCTGGGGCCTCCGCGGCCTTCTCGGGCGTACGCCGCTCAGGCGTGCGGGGTCGCCTCGGCGGCCTGGTCGAGGCGGAAGGCCTCGTTGCCCAGGCCGATCCGGGCGTGCACCTCGGGGCGCCGGGAGCGCAGGAGCGACCCGTAGGCCAGCCCGCCCGCGGCGGCGACGCCGATGATGGCGGGCAGCGCCCAGCTGAGCGCGGAGCCCTCACCCGCGCCGACCAGGACGGCGAAGTCCTTGACGGTGTAGGCGGCGATGCCGAGCAGGGCGAGGCCCGCGGCGCCCGCGGCGGCGAGGCGCCAGACCTGGGCGGAGGCGGTGCCGCGACGGACGAAGAAGGCGATGACGGCGAAGGAGGCGGCGGCCATCAGCAGGGTGATGCCGAGGGCGCCGACGCTGCCCATCCAGGTGAACAGGTGCAGGACGGGGGCGGTGGGGTCACCGACCGGCTTGTCGTCGGTGAGGGCGAAGCCGGCGACGACGAGGGCGGAGACGCCGGTCTGGAGCAGGGAGCCGGTGCCGGGGGCGCCGGTGCCCGCGTTGGTGCGGCCGAAGGCGGCGGGGAGCAGGCCCTCGCGGCCCATCGCGAAGGCGTAGCGGGCGACGACGTTGTGGAAGCTGAGCATGGCCGCGAACATGCCGGTGACGAAGAGCACGTGCAGGACGTCGGTGAAGGCACTGCCGAGGCGGTCCTCGGTGAGCGCGAACAGCAGCCCGGGGCCCGCGGCGCCGGAGGCCTTGACGACCTGGGAGGGGCCGGTGGCGACGGTGAGGGCCCAGGCGCTCAGCGCGAAGAAGAGGGCGACGAAGCCGACGGCGAGGAACATGACGCGGGAGACCACGATGTGCGGCTTGCTGGTCTCCTCGGCGTAGACCGGGGACTGCTCGAAGCCGACGAAGGCGGCGATGCAGAAGCACAGGGCAGTGCCCAGGCCCGGACCGCTGAGGGTGGCCGGGTTGAAGGCGTGCAGGGAGAGGCCTTCGGCGCCCGGCTTGCCGAGGGCGGCGGCGTCGAATATGACGACGAGCGCGCACTCGATGAGGATGAGGACGCCGATCACCTTGGCGTTGAGGTCGATCTTGAGCCAGCCGAGGGCGCCGGTGGCGGCGACCGCGAGCAGGGCGGGTATCCACCAGGCCACCTCGATGCCGAGGTAGGTGGTGAGGAGGCCGGAGACCTCGAAGCCGAGGATGCCGTACACGCCGACCTGCATGGCGCTGTACGCGACGAGGGCGACCATGGAGGCGCCCGCGCCCGCGGTGGCGCCCAGGCCGCGCGCGATGTAGGCGTAGAAGGCGCCGGCGTTGTGGACGTGCCGGCTCATTTCGGCGTAGCCGATGCTGAACAGGGCGAGGACGACGCCGAGGACGACGAAGAGCAGCGGCTGGCCGACGACGCCCATGACGCCGAAGGTGGTCGGCATCACACCGGCCACCACCATCAGGGGGGCGCTGGCGGCCAGTACGGAGAGCAGCAGTCCCGCGGTGCCGAGGCGGTCGGCGCGCAGTGCGCGGTCCTGCCCCTTGTACGTGCGGATCTCGGCCGCGGTGCTGCGCGGGGACGTCGTGGAACTGCCCGTCGCCATGGCGGGGGTCCTTTCGGAGAGGGAAGTTCAGGTCGGAGGGGGACGATCAGGCGGAGCGGGTGCTTCAGGCGGAGCCGAGCGCGGCATGGCGCGCGGCGAGGAAGGCCTTGTGCGGGTCGAGGTCCGGATAGGACCAGGGGGCCCGCGTGGCATGGCTGCCGATGCGGTGGAAGAGCGCGGCGGCCTCGGCGGGGCGGCCCTCGCAGAGTTTCGCGTGGGCGAGGAAGTTGAGGTCGACGCGGTTGCGCGGGTGGTCCTCGCGCTCCCATTCGAGCCACCAGTCGAAGGCGTGGCGCAGCACCTGGCGGGCGCGGCGGCCGGACCAGTGCTCGGCGGCCGCGGTGGCGCCCGGGCCGGTGGTGCCGTGGGCGGCGGCGAGGACGCGGTAGCGCTCGGCGTGGGCGATGACGGGGAGGACGGCCAGCGGCGAATCCGCCGGGGACTCCTCGGCGGCCCAGGCGGCGAAGTCGTAGACCTCGTGGAGCGGGTCCTGGCCGCTGCCGGGGAGGCGCTCGGCAAGCCGGGCGACCATCACGTGGTGGGCGTGGTGGTGTTCCCGGTGGCGGGCGCGGACCTGGTCGAAGTGCCGGCTGAACTCCTCCTCCGTGCCGAAGGCACGGGACAGCAGCAGCAGGCCGAGCCAGGGAGTGGGGTCGGCGGGCAGCAGGGCGGCGGCGCGGCGGCAGGCCTCGTCGGCCGCTTCGGGGGTGCCCTTGCGGCGCAGGGCGGTGAAGACGGCGGCGCAGGCGAGGAGGGTGGCGGCGTCGGCGCTCTCGGGTTCGGCGAGCAGCCATTCGCGGGCCCAGGCGGTGGCGGCGGGGGTTTCGGCGAGGACGACGACGCGGTGGCCGCGGCGGTCCCAGTCGTCGGCGGTGGCCGCGAGCAGGCTGCGGGCGGTGGCCCAGCGGCCCTGGGTGAACTGGGAGCGGACGTCGACCAGTTCGGTGTCGCACAGCGCCGGGTCGAAGAGCTGGGCGTCCCGCTTGCGGGCGCGGCCGAGGGGCGGCGGAGGCGGAGACATCCGCGGTTTCCCTCCAGAACGCGAGCGCGGGTCGACGAGCGGCGGACGAATGGCG
The DNA here is from genome assembly GCF_040611795.1 of Streptomyces sp. NPDC006529. NCBI lineage: Bacteria > Bacillati > Actinomycetota > Actinomycetes > Kitasatosporales > Streptomycetaceae > Streptomyces > Streptomyces sp. NPDC006529. Next base: position 17,948 of record NZ_JBEXPB010000046.1, read on the forward strand.
GCCGGGCGGTGGCCGACCGGTGGATGATCACGCACAGCAAACCGGTAGGCACAGCTCCGCGTCAAGGTCCAGTCCACTGGGTGGCGAGTTTCAACTGCTGGGGTGAGACCGTCGAGTTGGGGCGGTCGCGGTGGTTCCGCGGGGTGCGCGCGCCGGCGTTAGGCTGGCCGGATGATGATCCCCGAGGACGTCCCCGCGGACCTTCCGCCGTACCTGCTGGGCTTTCCCGGGCCCCTGCGCGACCGGTTGGTGGCGGCGGTGCTGAGCGGGGCGAAGACCACCACGACGGGGCTGTTGGCCGGTTACGAGGCCGAGAACGAGCCGTTGCCTCGGCCCGGTGACCGCCGGGTGCTGATCGACTCGGCGGAGGCACCGGTGGCGGTGGTGGAGGTGCTCGACGTCCGGGTGCTGCGGCTCGCGGACGTCGACCTGCGGCACGCGGTGGACGAGGGCGAGGGGGACACCTCCGTGGCCGAATGGCGCGCCTCGCACGAGGAGTTCTGGCACAGCGCGCCGGTACGGGAAGAACTCGGCGATCCCGGCTTCACGGTGGACGAGGACACGATGGTCGTCGCGGAGCGGTTCCGTGTGCTGGGGCCGCGGAACTGACGACGCGGGCCGCTCCGGTCCGGGCGGAACTGGCCGGGGGCGCGGCCCCGACCCTGCGGCCCTGGGGCCGCAAATCCAGCCCGCCCGGCGTTTGAGGCCCCGCCGGAGGCGACGCCGACCCGCAGGGCACAATCGTCGGACCCCACCCCCCGGTCGATGGGCCCTCCGGGGGCGCCTCAAGCGCCGGCGAGGCTGGATAGGCACTCCGGGCCACCCGCCGGCAGGGCAGGAAGGGCACGCGTCCGGCCCGGCCTGCGGACGCAAAACCAGCCCGCCCGGCGATTGAGGGCCCGCCGGAGGCGACAGCCACCCGCAGGGCACAACCGTCGGACCCCACCACCCGATGGGCCGGCCCTCCGGGGGCGCTTCAAGCGCCGGCGAGGCTGGAAGGGGGCAGGGCGGCCCGTCGGCGAGGCTGGATGGGGCGCCCGGTAGCCCGGCCTGCGGCCCCGGGGAAGGGCCGCCGGGGCCGAGGCGCGTTCAGCCCGCCCGGCGCTTGAGGGCGAGGGCGGGGCCCGTCAGGTCACCGACGTGGCCGCTGCGCGGCCTGCGGCTCGGCCCGAGTAGATGCAGCCCCCGAGGAAGGTCCCCTCCAGCGCCCGGTAGCCGTGCACGCCACCGCCCCCGAACCCCGCCGCCTCCCCCGCCGCGTAGAGACCCGGCAGCGGCGCCCCGTCCGCGCCGAGGACGCGCGAGGACAGGTCGGTCTCCAGGCCGCCGAGGGACTTGCGGGTCAGGACCGAGAGCCGGACCGCGATCAGCGGCCCCGCCTTGGGGTCCAGGATCCGGTGCGGGGCGGCCGTACGGATCAGCTTGTCGCCGAGGTACCTGCGGGCCCCGTGGATCGACATCACCTGGAGGTCCTTGGTGAAGGGGTTCGCGATCTCCCGGTCGCGCGCGGTGATCTCGCGCCGCAGCGCGTCCTCCTCGATGAGGTCTTCCTTCGTGACCGCGTTCATGCCGCGGACCAGGGCGCCGAGATCGCGCTCGACGACGAAGTCCGCGCCGTTGTCCATGAAGGCCTGGACCGGTCCGGGGACGTCCTGACGGGCCCGGTTGATCACCTCGCGGACCGACTTCCCGGTGAGGTCGGGGTTCTGCTCGGAGCCGGAGAGCCCGAACTCCTTGCCGATGATCCGCCGGTTGAGGACGAACCAGGTGTGGTCGTGGCCGGTCTTCATGATGTGGTCGAGCGTGCCGAGCGTGTCGAACCCGGGGAAGAGCGGTACGGGCAGCCGCTTGCCGGTGGCGTCCAGCCACAGCGAGGAGGGGCCGGGCAGGATCCGGATGCCGTGCCGGGCCCAGATCGGGTTCCAGTTCTCGATGCCCTCGGTGTAGTGCCACATCCGGTCCTTGTTGATGTGACGGGCGCCCGCGCGCTCGGCGATGCCCAGCATCAGGCCGTCCACGTGGGCCGGGACCCCGGACAGCAGCCGCTCCGGCGGCGTGCCGAGCCGCTCGGGCCACTGGGCGCGGACCAGGTCGTGGTTGCCGCCGATGCCGCCGGAGGTGACGATGACCGCCTGGGCGCGCAGCGAGAACGCGCCCGCGACCCCGCGGCCGCTCGCGGTGCCGCGCACGGCGTCGGACGGCTCCAGGACCTCGCCGGTGACGGTGTCCAGGGTCCCGGCGGTGGAGGAGAGGCCGGTGACCCGGTGGCGGAACCGCAGCTCGACCAGCCCGCGGGCCACCCCGGCCCGGACCCGCCGCTCGAAGGGTTCGACCAGCCCGGGGCCGGTGCCCCAGGTGATGTGGAAGCGGGGTACGGAGTTCCCGTGCCCGGTGGCGTCGTAGCCGCCGCGCTCGGCCCAGCCGACGACGGGGAAGAAGCGGACCCCCCGCTGGTGCAGCCAGGACCGCTTCTCCCCCGCCGCGAAGTCGACGTACGCCTCGGCCCAGCGGCGCGGCCAGGCGTCCTCTTCCCGGTCGAAACCGGCGGTGCCGAACCAGTCCTGGAGGGCCAGCGCGTGGCTGTCCTTGATGCGCATGCGGCGCTGCTCGGGCGAGTTCACGAAGAACAGCCCGCCGAAGGACCAGTGGGCCTGGCCGCCGATCGACGCCTCGGGCTCCTGGTCGAGCAGGATGACCTTGCGGCCCGCGTCCACCAGCTCGGCGGTGGCCACGAGCCCCGCCAGCCCGGCGCCGATCACGATGACGTCTGCGTCGTACCCCATGCGTTTCCCGTCCTGCCCTCGGTGGATGGGAGTGATCCTGACTACCTGGCGGTAACCAGTCAACACCGAGGAAGGAATGCCCGACATGAACACCAACAGCCCGGTGGAAGAGCCGGCGGACGAGGTACTGGACGTGGTGGACCGGGAGGACCGGGTGACCGGCCGGGCCCGACGGGCCGAGGTCTACGCCCGCGGCCTGATCCACCGCTGCGTGTTCGTCCGGGTCCGGGACCCCGAGGGGCGGATCTTCGTGCACCGGCGCACCGCGACGAAGCTGGTCTTCCCGTCCCGCTACGACATGTTCGTGGGCGGGGTGCTGGGCGCGGGCGAGAGCTACGCGTCGGCCGCGCTGCGGGAAGCCGAGGAAGAGCTGGGGGTGAGCGGGCTCGGGCAGCCGGAGCCGGTGCTGAAGTTCCTGTACGAGGGCGAGGGCGGCACCTGGTGGTCGTACGTGCACGAGGTCCGCTGCGACCTGCCGGTGCGCCCGCAGGTCTCCGAGGTGGACTGGTACGCCTTCGTGGACGAGCCGGAGCTCACCCGCCGGGTGGCGGACGGTTCCTGGCCCTGGGTACCGGACGGCCTGGAGGCCTACCGAAGGCTGGAGGAGCACCGGCGGGGGGCGTGACCCCGAAGCCCCACACGGCGGATCGCGGCCGTGGACGGGACCGATCGGCCGCCCCCACGGCGGGTCGCGGCCGGGACGGGGACACGCAGGAGTGTCCCCGCAGGACGAGCGGCCACCACTGGTGCCCTTCCCCGACCCGGTGGGGCCGCGAGCCGAGGAGACGCTCGTGCGGGGCACCGGCCCGGCCGCGGCCCGCCCACCCCGAGCCGCCCCGACCGCTCCCGCGCTCACCCCGCTCCGCCCGCTAGATTGGCCGGATGATCGACTTCGTCAGGGACGTGCGCCTCTGGTTCGCCCCGCGGCGGCTGCGGGACGAGGGGGCGACCCCCGACTACCGGTTCTCCCTCGCCAACGAGCGGACCTTCCTCGCCTGGATCCGGACCGCGCTGGCCCTGGTCGGCGGGGGTTTCGCGGTGGACCAGTTCCTGCCGGACCTGCGCTGGGCGGTCCGGGTCGGGCTGGCGTTCGTCCTCCTGGCGGTCGGTGCGGCCTGCGCGCTGCGCGCGGTGAACCACTGGGTGCGCTGCGAGCGCGCGATGCGGCGCGGTGAGGACCTGCCCCTGTCGCCGTTCCCGGTGGTGCTGAGCCTCGGCGTGGGGGTGGTCGCCGTCGCGATGGTGGTGGTCGTCCTCATGGGCTGGACGACCGGGCGGTGAGCGCGCGCGACCCCGGGCTGCAGCCCGAACGCACCCGGATGGCGTGGCGGCGTACGACGCTGAGCGCCTCGGTGACCGCCGTCCTGGGGGTGCGGCAGGCGCTCCGCGGGTCCGGGTCGCCGTCGGCGGTGGCCGTGACGGCGGTGATCGTCGTGGTCTGGCTGGCGCTCCTGGTGGTGGCGCACCGCAGGATGACGGAGCTGGCGGACGGACGGCCCCCGGGGCTCGCCCCCCGCACCGCGCTCGCGGCCGCCCTGGGGACCGTGGCCCTCGCGGTGTGCGCGGCCGGCCTGGTCGGATGACCGGGCTTCCGCGCACCGCGGGACGTCACTGACCGGCTCCGACGAGCGGCGCCCCCGCCCTCCCCCGGCCCCGCGACGACTGGCAGGATGCTGCCCGCCCGTCAACGCGACCCGGGGAGAGCGCAGATGACCGCAGAGAAGCCCTACCTCGTCCAGCCGGCGCCCGGCGTCTTCGCCTACATACAGCCGGACGGCGGCTGGTGTCTGAACAACGCCGGGCTCGTGACCGGCGGCGGCCGCAGCCTGCTGGTCGACACCGCCGCCACCGAGCGCCGGGCGCTGGCGCTGCGGGACGCCGTCCTGTCGACCGGGTCACCGCTGCCGCGCACGGTGGTCAACACCCACCACCACGGCGACCACACCTACGGCAACGCCGTGTTCACCCCCGAGGCCCTCGTCCTCGGCCACGACCTGTGCCGCTCGGAGCAGCTCGACGCGGGCCGCCAGCTCGAACTGATCTGGCCGGAGACCGACTTCGGGGCCCTGCCGCTGACCGCTCCCGACCTCACCTACAGCGAGCGCGTCACCGTGCACGTGGGCGACACCGAGGTGGAGGTGATGCACCCGGGCGTCGCGCACACCGTCGGCGACTCCGTGGTGTGGCTGCCCCGGCAGCGGACCGTCTTCACCGGGGACCTGGTCTTCGCCGAGGGCACGCCGTTCCTGGCAATGGGTTCGCTGGCGGGCTCGCTGCGGGCGCTGGAGCTGCTGCGGGCCCTGGACGCGGAGACCGTCGTACCGGGGCACGGGCCGCTGACGGACCCGTCGGCGTACGAGGCCACCGAACGCTACCTGCGCTACGTCGACCACCTCGCCCAGGAGGGCCGCGAGCGCGGGGACACCCCGCTGGAGACCGCGCGCCGGGCGGACCTCGGGGAGTTCGCGCACTGGAGGGAGAGCGAGCGGCTGGTGGCGAACCTGCACCGGGCGTACGCGGAGCTGGACGGGGGCGTCCTCGGCGAGCCGCTGGACATCATGGCGGTGCTGCGGGACATGACGGTGATGAACGGCGGAGTGCCGGTCGCCTGCCACGCGTGACGGCGGAGTGCGCACCGGGCCGCGGCCTCGGGGGCGAAGTTCCGGTCCGCACCCTGGACGACATACCGACTGGTCGGCATGATGGCTCCGAGACACCTGCCCCCGGCCGACTGGCACCCGCCCCACCCTTCACGGAGGTCCGCACCATGACCACACCACCGGCCGACCCCCGGGGTCTCGACCTGGAGCGGCTGCGCGGCCACCTCGACCGCACGCGTCCCGGACTGGTGACCGGGCCGCTGAGCGGCCGGCTGATCGAGGGCGGCCGGTCGAACCTCACCTATGAGATCACCGACGGCGCCGGCCGCTGGGTGGTCCGCCGCCCGCCCCTCGGGCACGTCCTGGCCACCGCGCACGACATGCGCCGCGAGCACCGGGTGATCGCGGCGCTGGCGGGCACGGCCGTGCCGGTGCCCGGAGCACTGCTGCTCTGCGAGGACGAGTCGGTGCTCGGCGCCCCGTTCTACGTCATGGAGCACGTGGAGGGGGTGCCCTACCGCACGGCGGACCAGCTCGCCGCGCTCGGCCCCGACCGGACCCGGCGGGCGGTGCTCGGCCTGGTGGACACCCTGGTCGACCTGCACGCGGTGGACCCGGAGGCGGTGGGCCTCGGCGACTTCGGCCGCCCCGAGGGATTCCTCGACCGGCAGCTGCGCCGCTGGGGCAAACAGCTCGCGGCCTCCCGGGGGCGCGAGCTGGCCGGGATCGACGAGCTGCACGGAGCGCTCGGCCGGGCCCTGCCCCACTCCCCCGCGCCGACCGTCGTGCACGGCGACTTCCGGCTCGACAACGTGCTGATCGGCGGTCCTGACGACACCATCCGCGCGGTGCTGGACTGGGAGATGTCCACCCTCGGCGATCCGCTGACCGACCTCGGGCTGCTGGTCATGTACAGCTCCGACCTGGGGCTGACCGAGTCCCCGGTGAGCACGACGAGCGGCGCGCCCGGCCACCCGGCGCCCGCCGAGCTGATCGAGCGGTACGCGGCCCGCTCGGGCCGGGACACCGGGGCGATCTCCTGGTACACGGCCTTCGCCTGGTTCAAACTCGCGGTGATCCTCGAAGGCATCCACTACCGCTTCACCCTCGGCCAGACCGTGGGAGCGGGTTTCGACCGGATCGGCGAACTGGTCCCGGTCTTCATCGCACACGGTCTGACGACCCTCCAGGAAGGCTGAGGCACGCGCTCATGGACTTCGCATTCGACGCCCGGACCGAGGAACTCCGCGAGCGGCTGCTCGCGTTCATGGACGAGTACGTCTATCCGGCGGAGGCGGTGGCGGCCGAGCAGCGGGCGCTGCTCGCCTCGCCCTGGGACACTCCGGCGGTCTTCGGCGAGCTCAAGGCCGAGGCCCGCCGCCAGGGCCTGTGGAACCTCTTCTTCGTGGACGGGCACGGCGCCGGCGGACAGGGTGCCGACGGCGAGCGGTACGGCGCCGGGCTGACCAACCTCCAGTACGCGCCGCTCGCCGAGATCACCGGCCGCAGCCCGCACCTGGCCCCCATGGCCACCAACTGCGCGGCCCCGGACACCGGGAACATGGAGCTGCTGGCCCAGTTCGGCGACGACGAGCAGAAGAAGCGGTGGCTGGAGCCGCTGCTGGCCGGGGAGATCCGGTCCGCGTTCGCGATGACCGAGCCGGAGGTGGCGTCCTCGGACGCCACCAACGTCGAGACGCGGATCGAGCGGTCCGCCGACGGCGCGAGCTACGTGGTCACCGGCCGCAAGTGGTACATCTCCGGAGCCATGAACCCGGACTGCGCCGTGTTCATCGTGATGGGCAAGACCGACCCGGACCACGCCGATCCGCGCCGCCAGCAGTCGATGATCCTGGTGCCGCGCGACGCCCCGGGCGTCGAGGTCCGGCGGGCGATGAGCGTGTACGGCTACCAGGACCACGACCACGGCGGCCATGCCGAGGTGGTCTTCGACGGCGTACGCGTCCCCGCCTCTCACCTGATCGGCGAGGAGGGCGGCGGCTTCGCGATCGCCCAGGCCCGGCTCGGCCCGGGCCGCATCCACCACTGCATGCGGCTGATCGGGATGGCGGAGCGCGCCATCGAGCTGATGTGCCGGCGCGCTCTGGCGCGGACCGCCTTCGGCAAGGAGCTGGCAGCGCAGGGCGTGGTGCAGAACTGGATCGCGGACGCGCGGGTGACCGTGGAGCAGCTGCGGCTGCTGGTGCTGAAGACGGCCTGGCTGATGGACACGGTGGGCAACCGGGGCGCGCACACCGAGATCCAGGCCATCAAGATCGCGACCCCGCGCGCGGTGGTCGGGATCCTGGACCAGGCGGTGCAGTTGCACGGGGCGGGCGGGGTCAGCCAGGACTTCCCGCTCGCGGAGCTGTGGGCGGCGGCGCGGACGCTGCGCCTCGCGGACGGCCCGGACGAGGTGCACCAGCGCTCGCTGGCCCGGCGGGAGCTCAAGCGCTACCGCTGACCCGCCGGGCGCACACCCGGTGCCCCCCGACCCGCCGGCCGGGGGCACCGGGGTCACCGGGCGTCAGGGGCGCAGGGCGCGCAGCAGCAGGTCGGCGAGGTGGTCGGCCACCTGCTGCGGGGTGAGCGGGCCGTCCTCGCGGTACCAGGTGGACAGGTGGTGGACCGACCCGAAGTGGTAGTCCACGATCAGGTCGGCGGGGGTGGCGGTGGCGAAGACCCCGGCGAGCTGGCCCTCTTCGACCAGGGCCCGGAAGCGCTCGTGGTAGCGCCGGCGCTCGGCCCGTACCTGCTTGTACTTCTCCGGGCTGAGCTGGTGCATCGACCGGAAGAAGATCATCGCGTCGTCGAGGTTCTCGATCGTGGTGACCACCACGTCGGCCGCGGCCGCGCGCAGCCGCTCCTCGACCGGGGCCGGCGAGTCGGCGATCGCGTCGAGCCGCTGCTGCTGGAGGCGCAGCATGCGCGCGTACACCTCGTGGAGCAGGTCGTCCTTGGAGCCGAAGTAGTGGTAGAGCGCACCCTTGGTGACCCCGGCCGCCTCCACGATCTCCTGGACCGAGGTGCGGTCGTAGCCCCGCTCGGCGAAGAGCCGGGTGGCGACGGCCAGCAGCCGCTGCGGGACCGGCGCGTCCTGCGCGGCGGCGGACTCCTTCGGCCGTGCGGCCCCCTCGGGCGGCCGGTTGGACTCCTGCGGGCGTGCGGACTCCTGCGACCGCGCGGGCTCCCTGGTTTCCATGGCCTTCGCCTTCCCTTCGGCTTCACCTACGACATGACGCGCGCACCGCTGGTTTTCAGCCGCGCTCGCGCAGTTCCCGTCGCAGGATCTTGCCACTGGTCGTCTTCGGGAGAACAGGCAGGATCTCGACCTGGCGCGGGTACTTGTACGCGGCGATCCGCTCGGCGCAGTACGCGGACAGCTCGGCGGGCTCCACGGACATACCGGGGCGAAGGCTGACGTACGCCTTCACACTCTCCCCCCTGTACGGGTCCGGAACGCCCACGACGGCCGCTTCGCGGACCGCCGGATGGGTGTAGAGCAGGTCCTCGACCTCGCGCGGCCAGACCTTGAAACCGGAGGCGTTGATCATGTCCTTCTTGCGGTCGACCACATAGAGCCAGCCATCCGCGTCCATGAACCCCACGTCGCCGGTGCGCAGCTCGCCGTCCGGGAAGGCCTTCGCGGTGGCGTCGGGCAGCCGCCAGTAGCCCGGCACCACCTGGGGGCCGCGGACGGCGATCTCGCCGCTCTCGCCGAGCGGCACCTCGGCGCCCCGCTCGTCGAGGATCCGGACGAGCGTCTCCGCGCCCGGCAGCCCGACGGAGAGGGTGCCGGAGGCGGGGTCGACCGGCGCTTCGAGGTGCGGGGGCACCGAGGCGCAGGGGGCGGTGCACTCGGTCAGCCCGTAGCCGTTGCGGAGGTAGCAGCCGAAGGCGGCGCGCAGCCGCTCGACCAGCGCGGGCGGCAGCGGGGCCCCGCCGGAGGAGACCACCAGGAAGGAGGCGAAGTGGTCGCGGGTGACGTCCGGGTGGGCGGCCAGGGCCATGAAGGCGGTGGCCGGGCCGACGGTGTAGGCCGGGCGGTGTTCGAGGAAGGCGTCCAGGACCACGCCGGCGTCGAAGCGGTGGGCCAGGGCGAGGGTGCCCGCGTTGCGGAAGCAGGCGGCGAGTTCGCAGACCAGGCCGGTGATGTGGAAGAGCGGGGCGAGGGCGAAGTAGGTGGCGCCCTCGGGGACGGGGTGCCCGGTGACCTGCCGCTCGGCGTTGTAGGTGACCGCGCCGTGCGGGTTCATGGCGCCCTTGGGGGTGCCGCTGGTGCCGGAGGTGTAGCTGATCAGGGCGGTGTCGGCGGGGCCGGCGCCGGGGAGGGCGGGCGCCGGGTGACCGTGGCGGGCCACGGTCAGGAAGTCCTCGGCGGGGGCGCCGGGGGGCGGCGGCTCGTGCTCCGGCTCCGGTGCCAGGACCCGGGTGTCGCCGCGGCTCTGGAAGTCCAGGTCACTGGCGGTGAGCACGGTCCGTACGCCCGTGCCCGCGGTCGCCGCGGCGAGGTACGCCGACCAGGCGCGGGGCTCGCACACCAGCGCGGCGGCGCCGGAGTCGCGCAGGATGTGGCCCACCTCGGCGGACTTGTACATGGGGTTGAGCGGGACCACGACGGCCCCGGCCTTCCAGACGGCCAGGGCGGCGAGCGCGAAGTGGGGGGTGTTCTGGAGCATCACCGCGACCCGGTCCCCGGCCCGCACCCCGCGCTCCGCGAGGTACCCGGCGACGGAGTCGGAGAGCGCGTCGGCCTCGGCGTAGCCGATCCGCCCGTCGAAATAGGCGAGCGCGGTGCGGCCCGGGGCCCGGGCCACTGCGGCGCGGAAGGCGTGCAGCACGGTGGGCGGCGCATCCACCGGGGCCCGCTGCGCGGCGGTGAGCCGGCCGAGCCAGGGGCGCGCGGCGTACGGCGAGTCGGGCGCGGGGGGCTGCGTCGGGCGGGCACCGGAGGGCGCGTCCGGGGCCGGGTGCGTGTCCGGGTGTGCGTCCGGGGTCGGGGCCGGGCGCGTGTCCCGGGTCGGGTGGGCGTCCGTAGGCGGCTGCGCGTCCGGGGTCACTCCGTCTCCCACTTCTGCTGGAGGTGGTTCATCCCGGCGAGCCAGCGGTCGGGGTCGGCGGCGCGGGCGGCGGCGTACCCGGCGACCTCGGGGTGCGGGAGGATCAGGAACCGGTCCCGCGCCATGCCCTCGAAGAGGGCGTCCGCGACCGCCTCGGGCTCGATGGCGGTCGGCGCGAGCACCAGCTCACCGGCGGACCCCGCGGCCGTCAGCATGTCGGTGCGCACTCCTTGCGGGCAGATGGCGTGGACCCGGATCCCGCGGTGGCGGTAGGTCAGCGACAGCCATTCGGCGAAGGCGAGTGCACCGTGCTTGGTGACACTGTACGGCGCGGCCCCGATCATGGTCAGGAGCCCGGCGGCCGAGACGGTGGAGACGAACCGGCCGCTCCCGCGCTCCAGCCAGTGCGGCAGCAGCGCGCGGGCCGCGCGGACGTGGGCCATCACGTTCGTCTGCCAGGCCGCGTCCCAGACCGCCTCGTCGGCGAAGGCGTCGCCGCCCGAGGCCAGCCCGGCGTTCGCGCAGTAGACGTCCACCGTCCCGCCGAGCGCCTCGCGGGCCGCCTCCGCGACGGCCGAGGCGTCACCGGCCAGCGCGGTCGCCCGGGGGCCGATCTCCGCCGCGACGGCCGCGGCCTTGACCGGGTCGAGGTCGTTGACCACGACGGTCGCGCCCTCGGCGGCGAACCGGCGCGCCAGGGCGGCGCCGATCCCGCCGCCCGCGCCGGTGACGACGACGCGCGCCCCCTCGTGGGCGTTCCGGACGCCGCCGCCCCGGGTGTCCTCCCGCTCCTGCGCCTGCCCGCGCTCCCCGTATCCGCCGTCCCCGTGTCCGTCGTGCCGGCCGTACTGGTCCGTGCCCACTGGATCGCTCCTCGTCGCCTGCCGCGGCCCGCGCCGGATCGCGCCGGTCGACGGCAGACTAACCAGTCGGTATGCCGGGACGGAAGAGTGCCGACGCCTAGCGTGAGGTCGATGGATATGTCGCGGCGGGGACTGCTGGGAGTGGCCGGAGCGCTGGGCGCCGTGGGGGTGGTGGGAGCCGCGCCGCCCGCGCGGGCGGGCTCGGAGCGGTCTCCGGAGCGGGTGGTGACCGGGCTGGAGCGGCTGATGGCCGACGGGTACGCGGAACTCGCCGGTCAGCGGGTCGGCGTGCTCACCAACCCCACCGGGATCACCGCCGACGCGCGCCACCTGGTGGACGTACTGCACGCGGACGAACGGGTGCGCCTGGTCGCGGTGTTCGGGCCGGAGCACGGGTTCCGCGGGACCGCGCAGGCGGGCGGGTCGGAGGGGACCGCGCGCGATCCGGCGACCGGGCTGCCCGTGTACGACGTCTACGGCAAGAGCGGCCAGGCACTGGCGGACGTCTTCACCGCGGCCGGGGTGGACACGGTGGTCTTCGACGTCCAGGACGTGGGGGCGCGGTTCTACACCTACATCTGGACGCTCTACGACTGCATGCGGGCGGCGGCCCTGGCGGACAAGGCCGTGGTGGTGCTGGACCGGCCCAATCCGGTCGGCGGGGCGCGGGCCGCCGGTCCGGTGCTGGAGCGGGCGTACGCGAGCGGGGTGGGCCGGGAGCCGATCGCGCTCGCGCACGGGATGACCGCGGCCGAGCTGGCGCTGCTGTTCAACGGCGAGTTCCTGGCGGCGCGCCCGGCCCGGCTGCGCACGGTCCGGATGTCCGGCTGGCGGCGCGGCGCCCGGTTCGGGGCGACGGGGCTGCCGTGGGTGCCGCCGAGCCCCAACGTGCCGACCCCGGAGACGGCGCTCGCGTATGCCGGGACCTGCCTGTTCGAGGGGACGAACCTGTCCGAGGGGCGGGGCACCACCACCCCCTTCCACCTGCTGGGCGCGGAGGGCGTGGACCGGCGGTGGGCGCGGGAGGCGGAGGCACTGGGGCTGGCGGGGGTGTGGTTCCGGGAGGCCTGGTTCACGCCGTCCTTCTCCAAGCACGCGGGCCGCGTGTGCGGCGGGGTGCGGCTGCTGGTGCACGATCCGGAGGCGTTCGACCCGGTGCGGACCGGGGTCGGGCTACTGGTGAGCGCGCGCCGCGCCTGGAGCGGGTTCGCGTGGCGGGAGGACCACTGGATCGACCGGCTGACCGGCTCGGACCGGGTGCGGCGGATGGTGGACGCGGGGGCCGGGGTCGCGGAGATCGCGGCGGACTGGGAGGCGGGGCTGGCGCGGTTCGCGGCGGTGCGGGAGGGGTACCTGCTCTACCGCTGAGCCCGGCCGCGCGCGGGGCGCGTACGGCGGTCCGGCCGGGGGTCTGGCCGGACGGGGGTGGCCGCAGGATGCTGTCGGCACCGGCCGCGCGGCGGCCCGGCGGTGCGACGCGGAGGGGGACGTCATGGCGGGTGCGGGGATGGCGGGCGCGGGGGTCGCGGGGATGGGCGTACGGCCGTACGCGGAGCTGGTCTTCGACGCGGACGGGGACGTGGATCCGGCGAGCCGGGACGCGGTGGCCGGGCTGGACGTGACCGACCTGCTGGTCTTCGCGCACGGCTGGAACAGCTCCCGGGCCACCTCGACCCGGCTCTACGACCGCTTCTTCGCGCCGTTCCCCGGGCTGCTGGGGCCGGGGGTGCGGCCCGGGTACGTGGGGGTGTTCTGGCCGTCGACGGCCTTCTCCGACGAGCCGGCACCGGACTTCGAGCACCAGGGAGCGGCCGCCGGCGCCGGCTACGCGATACGGCTGGATCCGCCGACGCGACGGGCGCTCGGGGAGTTCTGGCCGGGCCGGGACGCCGAGCTGGACCGGGTGGCGGAGCTCCTGGACGAGCAGCCGGAATCGACCGCCGCCTTCGTCGAATTCGGTGCGCTGATACGGGAGTTGAGCGGCACGGACGGAGCGCCGGGCCAGAATGCCGCCGTATCCGGCGGGGTGCCCCTGATGTTCACGGCGGACGTGCTGGAGGTGTGCCGGGCCTTTACGGACGCCCTCGCGGAGACCGGGGCGCTGGACGGCGCGCCGCCGGAACCGGGGGCGCGGGGCCTGTCGCCCGGCAGCGCCGCGCACTCGCTCTGGAACGGGGCCAAGGAGCTGCTGCGGCAGGCCGCCTACTACCGGATGAAGAAGCGCGCGGGGGCCGTCGGGGAGCACGGGCTCGGCCCGGTCCTGGCGGGTCTGGCCCGGACCGCGGGCGGCGGGACCGGCCCGCGGGTGCACCTGATCGGGCACAGCTTCGGGGCGCGGGTGGTGGCGTTCGCACTGCGCGCGATGCCCGCGGGCGGCCCGCGGCCCGTGCGCTCGGTGACCCTGCTGCAAGGCGCCTTCTCCCACTACGCGTTCGCCGCGCGGCTGCCGTTCGGCCGGGGCGCGGGGGACCTGCGCGGCCTGCAGGCGCGGGTGGACGGTCCGGTGGTGGCCTGCCATTCGGACTTCGACACGGCGCTGAAGGTGTTCTACCCGCTGGCCTCCCGGCTGGCCGGGGACGCGACCGGTTTCGCGGGTTTCGACAGCCGGTGGGGCGCGCTGGGGCACGACGGCATCCAGGAGGTCCCGGGCGCGGCGCGGCTGACCCTGGAGGCGGCGCTGCGCGGCGGGCTGCCGGCGGCCGGATGCGTCAGCGTGGACGCGGCGTCCGTGGTGCGCCGCGGAGGGGCGCCTTCCGGGGCGCACAGCGACGTCTGCCACGAGGAACTGGCCCGTCTGGTCACCCTGGCGGGGCGCGTGGGGCGCTGATTTCCGGCCATGTGCCACCCACACGCATCGACCGCCCCCGCATGCGCCTGCGGATGGGCGGGCATGTTGGGCACATCAACGACATGTGACGTCACTCGATGCCCCATGCGAGCACGAGCGCGACGGAGGTGCAGGTGAGATGGCGGGTTTCCGTAGTCTGGCGTACCAGGTGCGCGACGCGGCCAACGACCGGGCCCTGCGGCGCCATTCCCTGCGCCGCTGCCTGGAGCGGTTCGCCCCGTACGGGCACCGGGCGACCTGGTCGCACCTGTGCGACCGGCACGGGATCGGGCCCGACGACCGGGGCGCGGACCCGCTCCGGCTGGTCGCGGCGCTGGAGGAGCTGGAGGACGCCCGGGCGGTGTGGCTGGAGTACGAGCGGCACTTCGCCGAGCGCAGGCGGCGGGAGAAGCACGACGGGCTGCGCCGGCCGGAGTGGGCGTGGAGCGGCGAGGCGGTGGTGCGGTGCGCCGACCCGGACGTCCGTCCCGACGGCGCGCTGGGCGAGGTGCTGCGGCGGCTGGTGAAGGCGCTGGAGTCGGAACCAAGCACGGGGTGCCCGGTGTGCGGGGACGAGGAGCTGCGCTGGCAGGCCCCGGCCGGGCCGGGCCACTGGGTCGGGCCGGTGTGCGCGGGCTGCGGAATCGTGGTGCCGAGACCCGCGCTCGCGGAGACGGCGTGAGGGGCTGCCCGTAGGTTGCCGCGTTGTGCGGACGGGGCTGCCCGTACGGGGTTACCGGGGCGTGACGTAGAGGCGGGAGCCGGTGATGCGGTCGCCGAAGACGTCGCCCGGGTTGGACAGCACGCAGGTCTCCAGGGAGAGGCAGCCGCAGCCGATGCAGTCGCTCAAGTGGTCGCGCAGGCGGCTGAGCTGCTCGATCCGCTGATCGAGTTCGGCGCGCCAGTTCTCGGACAGCCGGGCCCAGTCCTCGTGGGTGGGGGTGCGCTCCTCCGGCAGCTGGGCCAGGGCTTCGCGGATGGTGACCAGCGGGATGCCGACGCGCTGGGCGGCGCGGACGAAGGCGACCCGGCGCAGGGCGTCACGGGTGTAGCGGCGCTGGTTGCCCGCGGTGCGGCGGCTGCTGATCAGGCCCTTGGTCTCGTAGAAGTGGAGCGCGGAGACCGCCGCGCCGCTGCGCGCGGACAGCTGGCCGACGGTGAGTTCGTGGACGTTTTCGGGAATCTGCGGCACCGGGCCGAGCGTAGTCGGTGCCGTCGGGGGTGCGGTGGGGGTGCCGGAGGCCGTGGGGGGCGGTGGGCGCGGGCGTCCGTTGACAGGGCCTTGCGGCCCCAGCATGCTGAGCAAGCGCTTATTCCGTTGATCGACAGCTGTTGAGAGGCAGGGGCACCCGCATGGCCGAGCCCAGGATCTTCACGTCCGCCGAGGAGCTGCGCGCAGGGGTCGGTGAGCCGCTCGGGCCGAGCGAGTGGCTGGAGATCGACCAGAAGCGCATCGACCTCTTCGCGGACGCCACCGGCGATCACCAGTGGATCCACGTCGACCCGGAGCGGGCCGCGTCGGGGCCCTTCGGGACGACCATCGCGCACGGCTATCTGACGCTGGCACTGCTGCCGACGCTGGTGCCGCAGACGATGCGGGTCGAGGGCATGAAGATGGGCATCAACTACGGGGTGGACAAGGTGCGCTTCCCGGCGCCGGTGCCGGTCGGCTCGCGGCTGCGGTCCACCGCGGTGATCACCGCCGTCACGGAGGCGGGCGGCGGGGTGCAGGTCGCCGCCACGGTGACGATCGAGCGCGAGGGCGGCGACAAGCCGGTGTGCGTGGCGGAGACGGTGTCGCGCTACTACTTCTGACGGCGGCCGGGGCGGGCGGCGGGCGTTCGGCCGGCGCGGCGGATCAGGGAGGCCGAGGCGCGATCACCCGGGCGGCGCTACGGCGTCACGGGCGCGCCCCGACCATGCGGAGCACGAGGCCGGCATAGAGGGCGCCGACCTCCTCGGGCGTGCGCTGCCCGGACGCGCTGAACCAGCGGGCCACGTCGATGCACAGCGACAGCACGGCGAGGGTGGTGCCGGGCACGTCCGGGACGTCGAACTCCCCCGCGCGCACCCCGTCGGCGAGGATCCGGCGGACGGCGGCGTCGCTGCGGCGGCGCAGTGCCACGATCTCGGAGCGGTGCCCCGGAGCGAGAGCATCGAGCTCGTACTGGACCACCCGCGCGGTGGTGTGGTGCGCGGCGTGCCACAGCACGAAGGACCGGACGGCGGCGTCGAGCCGCTCGGCGGCGGTGCCGGCGCCGTCGGCGGCCGTCTCCAGGATCTCCAGGGCCTTGTCGTGGCCGATCCGGCTGATCCGGTGGAGCAGCTCTTCCTTGGTCTTGTAGTGGATGTACAGCGCGGCCGGGCTCATCCCGGCCCGGCCGGCGATGTCCCGCGTGGTGGTGGCGTGGTAGCCGCGCTCCGCGAAGGCCTCGACGGCCGCGAGCAGCAGCCGGCGCGCGGCGTCGGGGGTGACCTCCGACCACGGCCGGTAGCCGCCGGTCGTCGCCTGGTCCGCGATGTCCATCGCCCGCTCACCCTCTTCGCCCTGCTCGTCCCCGTGTGGAAGTGAACACCTTACCGGAGGGTGAGCAAGCGCTTAGGTCGTCCGGCGCCGGCACGGCGGTGACGCTCCGCGGCCGGCGCCGCGCTCAGCGCTCCTGCGCGGGCTTCGGCGGCCGCGGCGTGAAGGGGTCGTACTCCGTCATGATCTTCTCCATCCGCGCCTGGTCGACCCGGGTGACGATCTGGGTCACCTCCTGGCGGTCGCGGACCACCTTGGCGAGCGTGAAGGCGGAGGTGGTGAGGTAGAGCACCGCGATGCCGAGGAAGGCCCGGACCCAGGCGTTCGCCTCCAGGTTGTAGATCCCCAGGGCGACGGCGCCCATCGCGACGCCGAAGGAGGCGACGGCCTGGCCGTAGTAGGCCCCCGTGTTCTGCTGCTTGACCGGTGTCTCGTTCATGGCTCCAGCATCGCGAGCCGGCGCGGCGGGGGTAATCCGCTCGCGTACTCAGGTGCGTACTCAGGAACGGCTCGCGGGAGGCCGCGCGGCGGGCGCTCAGAAGGCCGAGACACCGGTGAGGGCGCGACCGATGAGCAGCTTCTGGATCTGGCTGGTGCCTTCGTAGAGGGTCATCACGCGGGCGTCGCGCAGGAGCTTGCCCGCCGGGTACTCGTCGATGTAGCCGTAACCGCCGTGCACCTGGAGGGCGTTGCTCGCGGCGCGGACGGCGGCCTCCGAGGCGAAGAGCTTGGCGGTGGAGGACTCGGCCGCGAAGGGGAGCCCGCGGTCGATGAGGTCGGCGACGCGCCAGGTGAGCAGCCGGGCGGCGTCCACGTCCACGGAGATGTCCGCGATCAGCTCTTGGACGAGCTGGTGACCGGCGATCGGCTTGCCGAACTGCTCGCGCTGGGCCGCATACGCGAGGGCGGCGTCCAGCGCGGCCTGCGCGATGCCGACGCAGCCCGCGGCGACCGACATCCGGCCCTTGGCCAGCGCGGACATCGCGACGGAGAAGCCCTTGCCCTCGGGGCCGAGCATCGCGGTGGCGGGCACGCGCACGTCCTCGAAGGCGAGTTCGGCGGTGGCCTGGCCGCGCAGGCCGAGTTTGCCGTGGATCTCGCGGCGGGTCAGGCCGGGGGCGTCGGCCGGGACGAGGAAGGCGGAGACGCCGCGGTGGCCCGGCTCGTCGTTGGTGCGGGCGAAGAGGAGGACGACGTCGGCCCAGGTGCCGTTGGTGATGAACTGCTTGGCGCCGTTGACGGTGTACGTGCCGGTGGCCGGGTCGAGGACGGCGCGGGTGGTGAGGTTCCCCGCGTCGGAGCCGGTGCCGGGCTCGGTGAGGCCG
This sequence comes from Streptomyces sp. NPDC006529, assembly GCF_040611795.1. Taxonomy (NCBI): domain Bacteria; kingdom Bacillati; phylum Actinomycetota; class Actinomycetes; order Kitasatosporales; family Streptomycetaceae; genus Streptomyces; species Streptomyces sp. NPDC006529. The sequence continues at coordinate 35,930 of NZ_JBEXPB010000046.1, forward strand.
AAGCAGCCGAGGGCGTCGCCGGAGCACAGCCGCGGCAGCCAGGACCGCTTCTGCTCCTCGTCGCCCCAGGCTGCGATGGTCTTGGCGACCAGGCCGAGGGAGACGGAGACGATGCCGCGCACGGCGGAGTCGGCACGGCCGAGTTCCTCGGTCACCAGGACGTAGGAGAGGTGGTCGCCGCCGGAGCCGCCGTACTCCTCGGGGACGGTCAGGCCGAGGAAGCCGACGGAGCCGAGCTTCTCGACGATCCCCCGGTCCACGCTCTCGGTGCGGTCCCACGCGGCGGCGTACGGGGCGATCTCGCGGTCGGCGAAGTCGCGCGCGAGCCGGCGGACCGCCGTCTGCTCCTCGCTGAGTTCCAGGTTCATGGCCACCCCTCGCACGTCGCTCGGACGCATGGGACGACGCCTTAAATTAGCGCCGCTAGTTTAATTCGGGCAGGCCCTACTATGTGGCGCATGGCCAGACCGCGCAAGCCCCTCCTGAGCAGAGAACGCATCGTCGAGGCGGCGGGCGCGCTCGTGGACGCGGAGGGACTGGAGGCGGTCTCGACCCGGCGGCTGGCCGCGGCCCTGGGGGTCAGCGGCCCCTCCCTCTACAACCACTTCCGCACCAAGGACCAGATCCTGGAGGCGGTGGCGGACGCGGTGAGCGCGCGGGTCGACCTGTCGATGTTCGAGGCCGGAGACCCCCGCGACTGGCGCACGGCGCTGGCCGACTGGGCGCACTCCTACCGGGACGCGCTGGCCGACCACCCCCACATCGTGCCGGTACTGGCCCGGGGACCGGGGCGGCGGCCAGCCGGCCTGCGGGTCGCCGACGCGGTGTTCGGCGCGATGACGCAAGCGGGCTGGCCGCCCGCCCAGGCGACCCGCATCGGCGCCCTGATGCGCTACTTCATCCTGGGCTCGGCCGTCGCCTCCTTCGCCCGAGGTTTCGTGGACGACGAGGCGGCGTACGACCCGGCGGACTACCCCCACCTCGGCCAGGCCCACCTCCTGGCGGACCGCCAGCGCGAAGTCGACCAAGGCGCCTTCGAAACCGGCCTGACGGCCCTCCTGGACGGCCTGACCCTCCAGTACGAGGCCTTGCGGGGCGAGTAGACCAGCCCCGCCGGCGTACGAGGGGCCACGGAGGCAGCACCGGCCCGGCACCTACGCGCAGGCGCACACACCGGGCCGGGGCCAGCCAAATCCAGCCCCGCCGGCGTTTGAGGCGCCGCCGGAGGCAGCACCAGCCCGGCACCCACGCGCAGGCACCGCACCGGACCGGGCCCCCTCGTCCAAGGCCGGTACCAAGAGGCGGGGCCCGGGGGGCGAGCCCCGGGCCCGGGGTCGGCTAGAAGACGACCAGGGACCGGCCCCCCTTGCCCGCCAGCATCGCCTCGAAGGCGGCCGGAATCCCGTCGAGCCCGATCCGGTCGGTGACCAGCCCCGAAAGATCCAGCCGCCCACCCCGCACGTGCGCCGCCAGCACCGGCAGATCCCGGGCCGGATCACTGTTGCCGTAGACGCAGCCGGTCAGGGTACGGGCGAAGTGGAAGATCTCCAGGGCGTGGAAGGAGACCTGCTGCTCCTTGCCCCCGATCCCGACGACCGTCGTGCGCCCACCTCGCCGGGTGGAGTCCCAGGCCCCCCGGATCGTCTCGGCCCGCCCCACGCACTCGACGGCGACGTCCACCCCCCGCCCCCCGGTGAGGCCGCGGATCTCCTTGGCGGTGGTGTCGGAGGCCAGGACGAACTCCGTGGCCCCGGCCGCCCGGGCCAGTTCCTCCTTGGCCGGGGAGACGTCCACGGCCACGATCGGCCCCGCCATCGCGATCCGCGCCGCCTGGAGCGCGGCCAGGCCGACCCCGCCGACGCCGAAGACGGCGACGGACTCCCCCGGCCGGACCTGGGCGCTGTGGTGGACGGCCCCGTACCCGGTGAGGACGGCGCAGCCCAGCAGCGCGGCCTCCGCGAGCGGGACCCCGGCCGGCGCCGGCAGCACGCAGCGGGCCGCGACGACCGTCTCCTCGGCGAAGGCGGCCACGTTGAGCCCGGGATGCAGTTCGGTGCCCCGCGCGTCGTGGGCGTAGACCGCGCCGACGCCCGCGAGGGCGTTGACGCAGAGCCAGACCTCGCCGATCGAGCAGTGGTGGCACTGCCCGCAGGACGGGGCCCAGTTGAGGACCACCCCGTCGCCGGGCGCGACGTGGGTGACGCCCTCTCCGACGGCGAGGACGGTCCCGGACCCCTCGTGGCCGAGGACGGCGGGTACGGGCACCCGCATGGTGCCGTTGGTGAGCGAGAGGTCCGAGTGGCAGACCCCGGCGGCGGTGAGCTTGACCCGGACCTGCCCGGGTCCGGGATCGGGGAGCACGATCTCCCGGATCTCCAGGGGTGCTCCGATGGCGGGCAGAATGGCGGCGCGGACCATGATCGTCGTCTCCGTGTTCGCGGGGCTCAGAACTGCAGGGACTTGGTCTGGAGGTACTCGGCCAGGCCGTGCGGGCCCAGCTCGCGGCCGACGCCGGACTGCTTGTACCCGCCGAAGGGGGCGCGCGGGTTGAACCGGCCTCCGTTGATGTCCACCTGGCCGGTGTCCATGCGGCGCGCGAAGGCGACCGCGCTCTCCTCATCGGCCGCCCACACGGCTCCGCCCAGCCCGTAGACGGTGCCGTTGGCGATGCGCAGTGCCTCGTCCTCGTCGGCGTAGGCCAGGATCGACAGGACGGGGCCGAAGATCTCCTCCTGCGCGATGGTCATCTCCGGCGTGACATCGGCGAAGACGGTGGGCGCGACGAAGTAGCCGCGTTCGGCGGGCGCGTCGGGGCCGCCCGCGACCAGGCGGGCGCCCTCCTCGACGCCCCGGGCGATGTAGCCGCGGACGCGCTCGTGCTGCTTGGCGTTGACGACCGGGCCGAGGCGGGTGGCCGGGTCGCGCGGGTCGCCGGTGGCGTACTTGGCCACCGCGGCGGCGGCGAGGGTGACGGCTTCCTCGTAGTCGTCGCGGTGGACGAGCATCCGGGTCAGGGCGTTGCAGCTCTGGCCGGCGTTGTTCATGACGTGGCCCACTCCGGCCGCGACCGCCTTGGCGAGGTCGGCCCCGGGCAGGATGACATTGGCCGATTTGCCGCCCAGTTCGAGGGCGACGCGCTTGACGGCCGCGCCCGCGGTGGCGCCGATCTGCTTGCCGACGGCGGTCGAGCCGGTGAAGGAGACCAGGTCCACCCCGGCGTGCGCGGCGAGTGCCTGCCCGGCGACCGGGCCGGTCCCGGTCACCAGGTTGAAGACGCCGGCAGGAATGCCCGCCTCGTGCACGGCTTCGGCGAAGAGCTGTGCGGTGAGCGGGGTGTCCTCGGCGGGCTTGAGGACGACGGTGCAGCCGGCGGCGAGAGCGGGTGCCACCTTGGCAACGACCTGGTGCAGGGGATAGTTCCAGGGGGTGATGGCCCCGACCACGCCGACCGGTTCGAGCAGGACGGTGGAGTTGCCGATGCGCTCCTCGAAGGCGTACGTCGCACCCAGCTCGGCGTAGGAGTCGGCCACGGCGATGGGCGCCCCGACGTGGACCATCTCGGAGAAGCCGAGCGGGGAGCCGAGCTCCGCGGTGATGGTCTCCGCGATCTCGCCCTTGCGGGCGATCAGGACGTCCCGCAGGGCCGCTATCCGTGCGGCCCGCTCCGCGGGCGGGGTGGCCGCCCAGCCGGGGAAGGCGGTCCTGGCCGCCCGGACCGCCGCGTCCACGTCCTCCCCGGTCCCGGCCGGGACGGTGGCGATGACCTGCTCGTCGGCCGGGTTGACGACCTCGATCCGGTCCTGTCCGGCGGCGGGCCGCCATTCCCCGCCGATGTACATCCCGTCGTGGGCCTTCATCGCATTCCTCCCGAGCACGAGCGCGTGAACCACATGGACCGCTTGGACCGCATGGACGTCGCGGCCACCCTACAAACTAGCGTCGGTAGTTTTCTGTGCGCCAGGGTCAGACGGTGCCGAAAAGCATCCCCGCCGCGAGGACGACGAGCGACGTGAGGGCCGCCCACTTCACGGTGAAGCGGGTGTGGTCGCCGAACTCGACCTTGGCCATGCCCACGAGGACGTAGACGGCCGGGACCAGCGGGCTGGACATGTGCAGGGCCTGACCGGCCAGGGAGGCGCGGGCGATCGCGAGCGGCGAGACCCCGTGGGCGGCGCCCGCCTCCGCCAGCACGGGCAGGACGCCGAAGTAGAAGCCGTCGTTCGACATGAAGTAGGTGAGCGGCAGGCTGAGCAGTCCCGTGACCAGCGCCATGTGCGGGCCCATGCCGTCGGGGATCGCCCCGACCAGCCAGGCCGCCATGTCCTTGACCATGCCGGTGCCGGTGAGGACACCGGTGAAGACGGCGGCGGCGAAGACCATGCCCGCGACGTTGAGGACGTTGTCGGCGTGCGCGGCGATACGGGCCTTCTGGTCGGCCATCTTCGGGTAGTTCACGGTGAGGGCGAGGGCCGCGCCGAGGAGGAACAGCACCGGGATGGGCAGCAACTCCATGATCATGGCGGTGAGCAGGACGACGGTGAGGGCGGCGTTGAACCAGTAGAGCCGGGGCCGCAGGGTGGCCCGCGCATGGTCCAGCCCTTGGAACCCGTCGTCGTCGGGCACGCCGGGACCGGCGTCCGCGGCATCGACAGCCCCCGCCTCCGCTCCGGCTCCGGCTCCGGCTCCGGCTCCGGCTCCGGCTTGAGCCTGTCCCGCGGGCGCGGTGGTGCCCGTACCGGCCGCCACCAGCCGCCCGGTTTCGACGTGCGAGTCGACCTCGGCGACGATGTCGGAGTCGGAGTCGGAGTGGGCGTCGGCCGCGCCGGGGAGCGACAGCGCGCCCACCCGGCGGCGCTCGCGCAGCCCGAGGACGTACGCCAGGACGAAGACGCACAGCAGGCCGACCGCCAGGGCCGGGATCATCGGTACGAAGATGTCCGACGCGTCGAGCTTGAGCGCGGTCGCGGCGCGGGCGGTCGGGCCGCCCCACGGGAGGGTGTTCATGACCCCGTTCGCGGTGGCGGCGACCCCGGTCATGACGACCAGGCTGAGGCCGAGCCGCTTGTAGAGCGGGTACATCGCCGACACCGTGATCATGAAGGTGGTCGAGCCGTCCCCGTCGAGCGAGACGATCGCGGCCAGCACCGCCGTACCGACCACCACCCGCATCGGATCGGCCTTGCAGAAGCGCAGGATGCCGCGTACGACCGGGTCGAAGAGGCCCACGTCGATCATCACGCCGAAGTAGACGATGGCGAACATGAGCATGGCGGCGGTCGGCGCGAGTTTGCCAACACCGTCGATGACGTAGTCGCCCAGGTGCGCGCCCTTGCCGGCGAACACGCAGAAGAGCGCGGGAATAAGGACGAGCGCCGCGATCGGCGACATTTTCTTCATCATGATCAGGACCAGGAAGGTCGCGATCATGGCGAAGCCGAGGAAGGTCAGCATGCTGGGAAGGTAGGTGTCCCCCAGTCACCCCAACAAGACGTCTGCGCGCGAGCAATACGAGCAAAACCCCAGCTCAGGGCAGGGGCGCCAGCTCCACGGGAAAGCCGTTGAGCACGGCGGTCCCCGACAGCGGGTCGAGCCGGGAGCCGTCGAGGAGCTGGTTGACGTTGGCTCCCGGCACCTTCGCCGCCGCTCCCGTGCGGGTACCGGGCCGGTCGTGACCCCAGCCGTGCGGCAGGCTGACCACCCCGGCGCGGACGGTGTCGGTGACCTCGACCGGGACCTCCAGGCTGCCGCCGTCGGCGGTGATCCTGGCCCGGCCGCCGTCGGCGAGGCCGAGGCGCCCGGCGTCGTCGGGGTGGACGTGCAGGGTGCAGCGGTTGGAACCGCCGGTCAGAGCGGGGACGTTGTGGAGCCAGCTGTTGTTGGACCGCAGGTGGCGCCGGCCCACGAGGACCAGGGCGGTGGGACGGTCGGCGAGCGCGGCGCGCAGCCGGGGCAGGTCGGCGGCGATCGGCTCCGGCAGCAGCTCGATCCTGCCGCTGCGGGTCTTCAGCGGGCCCGGCAGCCGGGAGCCGAGGGGGCCGAGGTCCACGCCGTGCGGAGCGCGGCGCAGGTCGTCGAGGGTGAGGTCGTAGGGGCCCAGCCGCAGCATCATGTCGAGCCGCCGCTCGGGGCCGGTCCCGCCCGCGAGGGTCCGCGCCCATGCCTGCGGGTCCGCGCCGGCGAGCGGTGAGCGCGGATCTGCGGCGGCCCGCGCCGCGGTGTCGGCGATGACCAGGTCGTCGACGGCGCCGGGGTCCGCGCCGTGCTGCCCGGAGACGGCGAGGATCAGCCGGGCGTGGATCTCGCACTCGTCCATCCGCCCCTCCTCCAGCGGGATGGCGGGGGGCGAGTAGCGGGCCTGGTTGCGGACGGCGAAACCGTTGAACGCGAAGTCGAAGTGGGCGCTCTGGGCGGGCGGCGGCGGGGGCAGCACGACATGGGCGTGGCGCGAGGTCTCGTTGAGGTAGGGGTCCACCGAGACCATGAAGTCGAGCCCGGACAGGGCGCGGTCGAGCCGGTCCCCGTCGGGCGCGGACAGCACCGGGTTGGCGGCGACGGCGATCACCACCCGGACCTGCCCCTCCCCCGGGGTCTCGATCTCCTCCGCGAGGGCGGTCATGGGCAGTTCACCCTTGGCCTCGGGGTGGCCGGAGACCCGGCTGGCCCAGCGGCCCAGCGCGAACCCCCGGCCGGGACCGGCCGGACGGGGCGCCGCGGCGGTCGCGGAGAGCGGGAACAGCGCGCCGCCGGGGCGGTCGAGGTTGCCGGTGAGCACGTTCAGTACGTCGACCAGCCAGCTGGCCAGGGTGCCGTGGGCGACGGTGCAGCTGCCGATGCGGGCGTAGACGGCGGCGGTCGGGGCGGCGGCCAGGTCGCGGGCCAGCTGCCGGATCTCCTCGGCGGTCAGGTCGCAGGCGGGGGCGACCTCTTCCGGGGTGAACGCGCGGAGGGCTTCGGAGAGTTCCCCGAGTCCTTCGAGGTGTTCGGCGAGCGCTCCGGGGTCGGTGAGCTTCTCGCCGAGCAGGGTGTGCGCGAGCGCCGCGAGCAGCAGGGCGTCGCTGCCGGGGCGGGGCGCGAGGTGGCGGTCCGCCAGGCGCGCGGTGCGCGTGCGGCGCGGGTCGACGACGACGAGGGTGCCGCCGCGGGCGCGCAGGGCCTTGAGCCGCCCGGGGAAGTCGGGGGCGGTGCACAGGGAGCCGTTGGATTCGACCGGGTTGGCCCCGATGAGCAGCAGGAAATCGGTGCGGTCGAGGTCCGGCACGGGGATGGCGAAGGGGTCGCCGAAGAGAAGGCCGCTGGAGACGTGCTTGGGCATCTGGTCGAGGGTGCTGGCGGTGAAGAGGTTGCGGGTGGCGAGCGTCTTGAGGAGCACGGGCGGGTAGAGCGCGCCGGCCATGGTGTGGGTGTTGGGGTTGCCCAGGACGACGCCCACGGACTGGGGCCCGTAGCGTCCGGTGATCGCGGGGACGGCGGCGGCGATGGCGTCGAACGCCTCGTCCCAGGTGGCTTCCCGGAGTTCGCCGTCGCGGCGGACGAGGGGGGTGCGCAGCCGGTCGGGGTCGGCGTCGACGGCGCCGAAGGCGGCGCCCTTGGGGCAGATGAACCCGCGGCTGAAGATGTCGTCCCGGTCCCCGCGGGCGCCGGTGACGGCCGTTCCCGCGATGGTCAGGGTGAGGCCGCAGGTGGCCTCGCACAGGGGGCAGATGCGCAGGGCGGTACGGGGCATGGGCCCTCCAGGGACGGCAGGCTGCGGCGGCACGCGGGCGGCCCGAGCATACCGACCGGTACGGAGGCTGGGGAGACCCTGGTGCGCGCGGACCGGAGGGGGCGGGGGGCGCGTGTCCCGCCGGCCGGGTCGCGGGGGGCCCCACTGACACGGGTCGCGGGGCCCCGCCGAGCCCGTCGCGAGCGGTTCCGCCGGCGGGTCAGGGGGCCCGGCCCCGTCAGTCCAGGACCCGGGCGAGATAGGCGTGCATCATCGCGCGGATCTCGTCGATGATGTCCGGATCACCGGCGGGGGCGGCCCGGAAGGCGAGGTGGACGAGGGCGTCGGTGGCCTCGACGGCGACCAGGACCGTACGCCGCAGGGCCGGGTCGGCGGTGCGCCCGAGGTGGAGGCAGAGCAGGTCGGTGAGGCGGCCGGCGACCATGCCGTTCGGGTCGGCGGGGTCGGCGGCTTCGCTGGGCGGCGGCGGGGGCACGCCGAAATCGACCAGGGCGAAGCCGGGAACGGTGCGCTTCATCACCAGGTACTCGTCGAGGACGGCGTCGACCACGGGCCGCCAGTCGGCGTCCGGGAGCGCGGCGAGCCGGGCGGTGATGCCTTCGGCGTAGCGGTCGAGGTTGCGCTCGGCCAGGGCGTAGGCCATGGCGCGTTTGTTGCCGAAGAAGCGGTAGACGGAGCCGATCGGGACCCCGGCCCGGAGGGCGACGGCGCGGGTGCTGAGGTTCTCGTACCCCGTCTCATCGAGGAGTTCGGCGCAGGCGTCAAGGATCCGGGCGAGCCGGTCGGCGCTGCGCTGCTGGATCGGGGCGCGGCGCAGGGGGTGGGCTGGAGGCACGGGGTCCATCATGCCGGTCCTCGGTCCTCAGTTCAGCAGGAGGCTCAGCCCTCCGACGGTGTACGTGATCATCAGGGCGAGCAGGGGCAGTTGTCCGGCCACGGCCCGGGCGGGCGGAAAGAGGCGCACGGACCGGTCGTGCGCGGCGACCACCCCGAGGACGTGGCCGGTGACGACGGCGATGACCTGCAGGGCAGCGAGCCCGCCGGGCTCCAGGGGCGGCGCGGGAGCCGGAACGGAGGCGTTGTCAGTGCCGCCTGCCATCATGACTGTGCGTGCCGATTCAGTGACGAAGAGCGAGAAGTAGTGGGCCACGAGATACCCGACGGCGATCGGGAGGAGGGAGGGGGCGAAGGCGGTCAGCGGACGCGGCAGCGGGCCGGCGACCAGGCGGGTGGCCCCGCCACAGAGGCAATAGAGGAGGGCGACGAGGGTGACGGACCCGAGGAGCCCGAGCGTGGCCGCGGGGGTGCGGCCGAGGGGGGAGGTCTGTACGACGTTGATCCACCAGGGGTGGTCGGAGAAGCCGTCGTAGGCGGTGGAACCGAGCAGGACGCAGACGACGGCGACGAGTCCGGGCCGCTCGGGCGTCGCGTCGAGTCCGTGGAAGGGGTTACGGAGGACCAGGCGGCCGTCGTCGCGGCGGCCGAGGGGGGAGAAGCGGGCCAGGAGGGTCGAGTACGCCTCGAAGGGGTCTCCTTCGGCGAACCACGATGCGCCGAAGCGGGCCGCGAGGCCGAGTTGGACGGTGGCGAAGACGATGAGGGCGGTCAGGAGGGTGGTGCGCGAGGCGGGGCTACGGGACACGAGTTCGAGCCAGGTGAAGCAGAAGAGGCCGATGGCGGCGGGCCAGAGGCCGAGCTGTGGCGGGAGGGGGTGCGGGGGCCGGACCGGGCCGCGGCGGGCGGGCCGCAGGCGGCTCCGCAGCCGGGTCAGCAACCGATGCAGGGTGCGCAGCGGGTTGAGCAGGCTCCAGACGGGGCCGAGGAGAAGGGAGGCGGGGACGAGCCCGACCCAGAGCAGGACGTAGACGGCGCCGGGAGCGGGGTTGCGCGCGGGGTCGTCGGGACCGAGGAGGAGGTGCACGAGGAAGAAGAGGGCGGCCGCGAGTCCGAGGACCCGCAGCGCGGTCCGGGTGGCCGGCGCGTCGGCCACCCGCTGGACGGCTGCGGGCAGCGGGCGGCCGGAGCGGTTGCCGCGGAAGCGGGAGGCGGACCAGAGGAGGCCGAGCGCGAGGAAGGAGACGAAGAGCGCGGTGAAGGCACCGGCGAAGGCGTAGAAGGGCGAGATGGGGAGGTCGTGCTGGGAACCGATGCCGTGGGCGAGGGGGGTGGGCGCCGGGGTCACCGGACGAGGAGTTGGGTCAGGACCAGGTCGGACTCGTGGGTCTCGACCTCGAAGAGGCCCGGGCGGTCGACCGTCAGGACCAGGGTGGCCTCCTGGCCCGCGGGGAGCGTCAGTTCCTTGTCGTAGCCGTGGACGTGCAGGGTGTCCGCGCGGTCGCTGGTGACGCGCAGTGCGACCCGTTCGCCGCGCTTCAGCTCCGTCCGGCCGGGGGCGGGGGTGACCTTGCCGTCGTGGACGGTGAGGGTGACGGTCCGGTCGGCGGTGGCGGCCGGGTCCGGGGACGGGGCCTGAGCGCTGGGCGGGGACGTGGACGGGGCTCCGGGGGTGGCGTGGTCGTGGCCCGCCGCGCCCGGGGCGGGCGCGGTCAGCGGGACCGCGGCCTCCACCGGCTTGCCGTCGACCGCCCAGGCGGTGTGGTCGTCCGCGTACAGGCGGGCGGTCAGGGTGTGCGCGCCCTGGGGCACCTGGGTGGCGGACAGGTGGAACCAGGGGCCGTACAGCCGGGCCACCTTGCGGCCGTCGAGCAGCAGGTGGGCGTGGCCGCCGCCGGCGAGGGCGGCACCGCCCACGCTGTCGGGGGTGAAGCGGAAGTTGCCCACCTCCAGCTGGAGGTTCCAGCCGTCCTCGCTGTCGGGGCGGAGGGCGAGCTTCACCTCGGGCGCACCCTTGGCCGGGACTTGGCGCAGCCGGTGGCCGGCCTCGTCCCGGGCGTCCAGGAGGGTGCCGACGGAGCCGGAGGCCTGCTGGTGGGTGGTGCCGGGCTTGTGGTGAGTGGTGGCCCGCCCGCCGCAGCCGGCCGCACCGGCGGCGGCGAGCAGGAGCAGCACCGCGCAGACCGTCGCCCGCCGCCCCCGCCCGACCCGGGGGCGGGGGCGGGGGCGGCGGCGGCGCGCGCTGATGCTCGGGCTGGTGCTCGGGCTCGGGCTCGGGCGGGAACCCTGCCGCCCGGGCAGCGTCGCCCGCTCCCCGGTGCTCACGCGGCACCACCGGGGGCGGAAGCGGAGGCGCCGCCCTGCGCGGGGGCCGGGGCATCACCGTGCCCCGGAGCGGGGGCGCCGCCCTGCGCCGAACCCGGGGCACCACCGCGCCCCGAAGCCGGAGCCTCCCCCGGCCCGGACGCCCCGCCGGCCGGTCCGGATGCCCCGGCACCGGCCGCGGACGCCCCGGCACCGCCCCCATCCGAGTCGTCGGCCGTCCCCGGCCCTGGTTCCCGGGCCGGGCCCGGGCGGGCGGAGGCGGTGACGGCCCACAGGCACCACACGACCGCCACCAGGGCGCGGATCCAGGCGGGGCTCAGCGGGATCCAGGGGATCATCAGCACCGCCTTGTCGAAGGCGTCGAGCAGGGTCAGGGCGCCGAGCAGCAGGGTCAGCCGCGCCAGCCAGGGGCGGGTGGGCCGCAGTGCGATCCCCGTGCCCGTCCACCACAGCCCGAGCAGGAACAGCGCGAGCGCCGGTACGAAGGTACTGGTCAGCGCCATCGTCGAGCCGACGACGTCCAGGGCGAGTCCGGCCAGGCCGAGCAGCGCCGACACCGTGCCCAGCCGCGATCCGCGCAGCCTGCGCCACCACAGCACGCCGCCGACCAGGGCCAGTACCACCGCGACCGCCAGCGCGATCTGGGTCTCCACCCGTTCCAGACCCCGGGCGCCGTACCAGTCGCAGCCGGCCGGAAGTTTGCGCGCCTGGACGCTGTAGTCGGCGCAGACGAGGAGTTGGGCCAGCTTGACCGGTTCTCCCGCCAGCCGGGCCGAGCCGCCCGACACCGCGCCGCGCGCCGCTCCGCACTGCGGGAGCGTGCCGGGGGTGGAGCCGTCGGGTCCGTCCTGCCAGCAGTTGCCCGTGCCCTGGCCGTCCCACCACACGTCCGCGCCGTTGGGGCGGGAGGCTCCGGTCTTGTCCTTGCCCAGGACGTTCCCGGCGTACCGGTTGTGGTGCGAGGTGTCGGTCTGCTTGCCCCAGGCCGACTCGCCGCGGATGAAGGCGGGGACCGCGCTCAGGAAGAATCCGGCGCGCCGGTGTCCGTAGACCCAGTTGTTCTCGTAGATGTTCCAGTTGCCGCCCGCGGTGATGATGCCGGTGCCCGGCGGCATGGAGATCTGCGGGCAGACGACGCCCTGCTCGTAGCCGCGGTCGACGGGGGCCTTGGCGCAGGTGCCGTCGGCGACGTAGGGATAGAAGTCCGCGTTGTTGTCGTGGATCAGGTTCCGCTCGAACAGGGCGTGGTTCTGCGGGAGTCCGGGGTGGCCGGGGAAGGCGCTGTCCATCGAGGCGCCGCCCATGTTGGCGTCGAACTCGTTGTCGTGCACCCACACCGAGTCCCCCGCGGTGCCCGAGTACCCGACCATGTTGTGGTGGCTGCGGCAGCCGGTGATCTCGATGGAGTGGCGCGGGACGTCGTAGCCGCGGCCGTCGTTGATGTCGGAGGCGCTGCCCGGGTAGATGCCGGAGTCGCCGTTGCCGTAGGACTCGCAGTTCTTGTACAGGCCGTGGTCGCTGGCGAAGGTGAGGAAGCCGTATTCGTCGTTCCAGCGGGTCAGGACGTCGTCGATGACGAAGCCGTCGCCCGCGAGCACGTACAGCGAGTTGAAGGTGGTGCGCTGGGCGGTGAAGTTCCGGAAGTAGATCCCGTCGGACTTGTCGGCCCGGATGGCGTTCAGCTTCTGGTACTTGGCGTCGATGACGACGTCCTGCCGGGACGCTCCGGTGCCCTCGATCTGCAGGTTCTTCTTGCCGAGGATGGCGACCAGGTTCTGGTTGTGGCGGCACGCCACCTGCTGCTCGTAGGACAGGATCTGGTAGCCGAGCGAGGAGTTGGGGGCCTTCAGCGCCGCGCACGCGCCCGTGGGCTTGGGCAGCGAGGGCTCCTCCTCGTACAGGCCGGGCAGGATCGCGATGTTCATCCCGGGCCGGTCGACGGCGTCGACGGCGGCCTGGAGGTCGCGGAAGCCGTTCTTCTCGCACCGGTCGTACAGGGCGAGGTTGCGCTGCCTGAGCGGCTCGGGGAAGCCCGCGGTGCGGCGCTCGAAGTCGGGGCGGCCGGTCTTGCAGACGAGGAGGTCGGGTTCGCCCGCGCGGTACTGCGGCACGCTGCCGGAGCCGTCGGGGAGGGTGATCGGGCGCTCCTCGTGCGCCTGCGCGGCGGGCGCGGCGGCGAAGAGGACCACGAGGGAGAGGAGGGCGGCTGGGAGAGCCGCCGGAACGGCTGGGAACCTGCGGATCCACGACATGCGCGGAAGAGTAGAGCAATGTTCATGTTTTGGGATCCCCGCGCGCAGGAATCGTTGATCGGCAGTGCCCGTCGGTTGATCGGCAGTGCCCGTTGACGACGGCGGCGCGGAATCCTACTGTCAGGCATAGGATTCCTTCGACGGAGCGGGAGCAGCCATGAGCGAGCAGGCCAGGAAGACGGCGGAGGGGCTGGAGTACCTCACCGGCTTCGGCAACGAGCACAGCTCGGAGGCGGTTCCCGGCGCCCTGCCGGTCGGCCGGAACTCGCCCCAGCGGGCCGGGCTCGGGCTCTACGCCGAGCAGCTCAGCGGCAGCGCCTTCACCGAGCCGCGCCCGCACAACCACCGCTCCTGGCTCTACCGCATCCGCCCTTCCGCCGCGCACCCGCCCTTCACGCGCACCGGCAACGGCGCCCTGCGCACGGCTCCCTTCACCGAGTCCGTCCCGGACCCCAACCGGCTGCGCTGGAACCCGCTGCCGGACCCGGCGCCCGGCACCGACTTCGTGGCCGGCCTGTGGACCCTCGGCGGCAACGGCGACGCCACCCAGCGCACCGGCATGGCCATCCACCTCTACGCCGCCGACACCTCCATGACCGACCGGGTGTTCAGCGACTCCGACGGCGAGCTGCTGATCGTCCCCGAGCGGGGCGCTCTGCTGCTGCGCACCGAATTCGGCCTGCTCGGCGTCCGCCCCGGCGAGATCGCCCTGATCCCGCGCGGGATCCGGTTCCGCGTGGAGCTGCTCGACGCCACCGCCCGCGGTTACGTCTGCGAGAACTACGGCCGCCCCTTCGAGCTGCCCCACCTGGGCCCGATCGGGGCCAACGGGCTGGCCGCGGCCCGGGACTTCCAGGCCCCGGTGGCGGCCTACGAGGACGAGGACCGGCCGGTCGAGGTGGTCAACAAGTTCTGCGGCAACCTCTGGTCCGCCACCTACGACCACTCCCCGCTGGACGTGGTCGCCTGGCACGGCTCGCACGTCCCCTACGTCTACGACCTGCGGCGCTTCAACGTCCTGGGCAGCATCAGCTACGACCACCCGGACCCCTCGATCTTCACGGTCCTCACCGCGCCCTCGGACACCCCGGGCCTCGCGGGCGTCGACTTCGTGGTCTTCGCCCCGCGCTGGCTGGTCGGCGAGGACACCTTCCGGCCGCCCTACTTCCACCGGAACGTGATGAGCGAGTACATGGGCCTGATCGAGGGGGCCTACGACGCCAAGGCGGAGGGGTTCGTTCCGGGCGGCGGGTCCCTGCACAACATGATGTCCGCGCACGGCCCCGACCGGGAGACCTTCGACCGCGCGAGCGCCGCCGAGCTCAAGCCGCAGAAGATCGAGGACGGCCTGGCCTTCATGTTCGAGACCCGCTGGCCGGTGACCGCCACCGCGCAGGCGGCCGGCGCCGGTCACCTCCAGCGCGCCTACGACGACGTCTGGCAGGGGCTCGAACGCCACTTCCGCGCCTAACATCGCAGCACGCCGCCCCTGCCCGACCCGTACGGAGACCCGCCGTGACCGCCTTCGCCCCCGATTCCCTGGTGCTGAACCGGAAGCTCCCGCTCTGGTACCAGGTGTCGCAGTCACTGCGCGCGTCGATACTCGGCCGCACCCCGGACGCGACGCTGCGCCTGCCGACGGAGGAACAGCTCGCCGGGCACTACGGGGTGAGCGTGCTGACCATGCGCCAGGCGCTCAAGGAGCTGGAGCAGGAGGGCCTGATCAGCAGGCACCGCCGGCGCGGCACCTTCATCGAGCCGGGGGCGCGGCGCGGGGCGCCGGTGCGGCTGCTGGGCTCGGTCGACGCGATCGTGGCCCAGCAGTCGGGGGAACGTACGACGATTCTCGGCCGTACGCGGACGCCGGTGCCCGGGGAGCTGCTGGAGTACTTCCCCGGCCTCGCCGAAGTGGTGACGTACCGGCGGCTGCGGCACGACGGGGAGACCGGTGAGCCGACGAACTGGGCCGAGAACGCGGTCCGCCCGGAGCTGGCCGATGCGGTGGACCTGGCCGATCTGGAACGGTGGCCGATGACCAAGGTGCTGCGCGACGTGGTGGGCGTGCGGATCAGCCGGATCACGGACACCGTCGAGGCGCGGCTCGCCGACCCGGCCACCGCGGAGCTGCTCCAGGTGCCGCTGCTGAGCCCGATCCTGCACTACACCGGGGTGACCTACGACGAGGACGGCCGGGTGGTGGACGTGGCCCGGATCCGCTACCGCGGCGACCGCTTCTCCTTCACGGTGACGATGGACGCGCATTAGGCAGACCCGCACCCCCTGGGCGGGCCCGCAGC
Source organism: Streptomyces sp. NPDC006529 (assembly GCF_040611795.1). NCBI lineage: Bacteria > Bacillati > Actinomycetota > Actinomycetes > Kitasatosporales > Streptomycetaceae > Streptomyces > Streptomyces sp. NPDC006529. The sequence goes on from NZ_JBEXPB010000046.1 coordinate 51,361, forward strand.
CCTAGCATCGGGTGCTGTGAGCGAAGACGTACCTGAGCCCGCCGTGCCCCTGCTGGACGAGCTGATGCCCTGGTCGGTGGCCGGCCTGCGGCTCGGGCGGGACTGGGTGGCCGCGCCCGGTCCCGGCGCGCTGCGGGCCCGCTGGGCGGCGCTGACCGCCGCCGAAGGCGCCGAGCGGGAGCGGCTGTTCCGGCCGAGCCGCTCGCGCGGGCCCGCCGCCGGGGCGGCCGCGGGGGCGGGGGGGCGGCGGCGCGGGCCCGCCCCCGCCCCGCGCCGCCCCGCCCTCCGGCCCGGGCCCCCAGCCGTCGTCCCCGAAGATCGTCGCGGA
>NZ_JBEXPB010000047.1:0-50681 GCF_040611795.1 Streptomyces sp. NPDC006529
GCAGCGGCACCTGCCACACCGCGGTACGGATCCACGGGCGCGCGTCCGGGTTCCGCGCCCGCCAGGCCTCGTACTCATCGGCCGCCCGGCGGCGCCGTGGCCTCGGCGGGCGGCATGGCGGCCGCCACGAGCCACCCCTGCACCGCGTCGCAGCCCAGGTCCCGCAGCCGCTCCCACGTCTCGTCGTCCTCGACGCCCTCGGCCACCACCAGCAGGCCGAGCGAGTGCGCGAGGTCGACCGTGCAGCGGACGATCTCCGCGTCCTGCGCGTCGACCGCCAGCCGGGCCACGAAGGACCGGTCGATCTTCAGCTCGCTGACGGGCAACCGCCGCAGGTGGACCAGGGACGAGTAGCCCGTCCCGAAGTCGTCGAGGGACATCTTCACGCCGTGCCCGGTCAGCCCGGCCATGGTGTCGGCGGCCCGCTGCGGGTCCTCCAGCAGGACGTGTTCCGTTATTTCGAGCTGCAGCCCGCTCGCCGGCACCCCGTGCCGGGCGAGCCGCGCGGCCACGGCCCCGGCGAACCCGGGGGTGTGCACGTCGCGCGGCGAGACGTTGACGGCGACCGGCACCTTCAGCCCCTGGGCCCGCCAGCGCGCCACCTGGGCCAGCGCCGTCTCCAGGACGTACTCCGTCAGGTGCGGCATCAGCCCGGAGGTCTCCGCGATGGCGATGAACTCGTCCGGCGAGACCCGCCCGCGCTCCGGGTGCACCCAGCGCACCAGCGCCTCCAGCCCGGCGACCTGCCCGTCGAAGCGGACCTTGGGCTGGTAGTGCAGTTCCACCTCGCCCGCGTCGAGGGCCCGCCGCAGGTCGCCGAGGAGGCCGAGCCGGTCGGGGGTGTTGCTGTCCCGCTTGGACTCGTAGACCTCGACTCCGGTGCGGTCCCGCTTCGCCTGGTACATCGCCACGTCGGCCCGTCGCAGCAGCCCTTCGGCGTCGAGGGCGTGGTCGGGGAAGACGGCGAGGCCCGCGCTGGCCTCCAGGACGAGGGTGAGCCCGTCGAGGTCGAGGGGCGAGCTGAGTTCGGCGACGAGGTGGCGGGCGACCCGCTGGGCGCTGGTGGTGGAGTCGGCGACGGGCAGCAGGACGGCGAACTCGTCACCGCCGAGCCGGGCCGCCTCGGCGTCCCGGGGCAGGGCCTGGCGCAGCCGGTCGGCGATCTGGAGGAGGAGCCGGTCGCCGGCGAGGTGGCCCAGGGTGTCGTTGACGGCGCGGAAGCGGTCGAGGTCGATGAGGACCAGGGCGGAGCGGGTGCCGATACGTTCAGCCTCGTCCAGGGCCCGCCGGGCGCGCTCCAGCAGCCACTGCCGGTTGGGCAGTCCGGTGAGCGGATCGCGCAGCTGTTCCTCGGCGCGGGCCCGGGCGATCCACAGGGTGGAGTCGAGGGCGATCAGCGGCACGGCGAACAGGGGCAGCAGGACGGGCAGGGTGACGGCGACCACGCAGATCAGCGGGGCGATGCCGAGCAGGGCGGCGGCGACTAACGCCTGCCGGATGAGGGCGGCGCGGGCGACGGTGGGCAGCCCGGAGCCGGGCGGGGACAGGGCGAACCACAGCAGGACCCGGGTGACCAGGAGGTACGCGACGGCGACGAGGGTGATCACGGGGATCGCCCCGGGGCCCCAGCCGGTGGGCTGCCAGGGCACTTCGACGCTGGGCGCCTGCCCGAAGGCGGCGAGTACGAGCGCTCCCGCGCCGATGCCGAGGATGTCGGCGCAGCCGTGCAGCAGGCCCTGGCGCCAGCGGTGTCTGCGGGCGGCGCCGACCAGGGATACCACGGCGAGCGAGACGAGTCCGGCCGGGACCCAGCCGTAGAGGATGAGCACGCCGAGGGTGAGGGCGGCGCCGGAACCGGTGCCGCCCCACCAGCGGTCGCGGCCGAGGGCGACGAGGTGGCCGACGATGATGCCGGTGAGCAGGGCGAGGCCCCAGCCCGCGGCGCCGCCCGGGAAGAGGGCGTGCCGCTCGCTCAGGGCGCGGGCGATCCCGGCGGTGAGGACGCCGAGGGAGAGGCCGACGAGGGCGAACGGCAGCGCCACGCGCCGGCCCCGGTCCCGCGCACCCGCCACGCCGCCGGGGCCGGCCGCGGCCCCGGTGTCGAGGGGGCGGGCCGGGAGGGTGCGGGTGCTCCGTACGCCGTACCGGGCGGCCTGGACGGGGTGCTCGGGCGGGGCCGGCCACTCCGGGCGCACGGGGCGCTCGGGGCGGGGCGTGCGCTCCGTGCGGGAAGGGCGTCCGTCGCGGCGGGCGTGGCCCGCGCGGTTGCCCCGTGCGGCGGTGCGGGCCACCCGGTCCGCACGCTCGCCACGGTCACGCTCCTTGCGGTCCGCCCGCGCGCTGCGGTCCGTCCGGTCCGTCCGGTCGCTCCGGTCCGTCCGCAGCGACGGCAGCTCCCCGCCCGTCCCGCCGAAATCCGGTGGCGGGTCGGCGCTTTCGATGGGTTTCATGCCCGTCCCTCTCACAGCCGGCGATGCCGTTGCCTCGTGATGGCCCCGTTGTCATGCCATCACGGCTGGATTCGCGTCCCGCAACCGTGCACGACAGGCGCACCTCTCAACAGTAGGACGCGAGGGGCTCCGAAGGGCAGCGGTCGGCGGCGGTTGCCCGAATACGACCCAGCCATCCTCATCAGTACGGTATCCGCCGAACGGGTGAGACCGGACCATGAAGGACGGGTCACCCTTGCGATGATCCGACAGGTCAACGCCCTGCCGCTAGGCGGGTACCGGCCGTTCGCGACCGTCTCGCGCGCCCGGCGTGCGCCCGCCCGTACGGCCGCACACCACGCAACCGTTCGGCTTCGCCCCCGACCGCGCTCCCCTCCTCGAACGGCCCCCGCTCCTTCGTTACTCCGATCCGGCGTCGGCGTCCAGGGGGGCGGCGTCCGCGGCGGCGGGCTCCGCCGGCGGCAGGGCGGCCGCGCGGGCCGCCTCGGGCCCCTCGTCCAGCAGTACGGCGAAGCCCGCGTCGTCGAGGACCGGGAGCTTCAACTGGACGGCCTTGTCGTACTTGGAACCGGGGTTGTCGCCGACGACGACGAAGGAGGTCTTCTTCGAGACGGAGCCGGTCACCTTGGCGCCCCTGCTCTGCAGGGCGTCCTTGGCGCCGTCGCGCGTGTGGCTCGCCAGCGTGCCGGTGACGACGACGGTGAGGCCTTCCAGCGGGCGCGGGCCCTGTTCGTCGGCGGAGGCCTCCTCCTCCAGCCGCACCCCGGCGGCCCGCCACTTGCGCAGGATCTCCTGGTGCCAGTCGACGGCGAACCATTCCTTGAGGGCGGCGGCGATGATGGGGCCGACCCCTTCGGTGGCGGCCAGTTCCTCTTCCGTCGCCGCCTCGATGCGGTCGATGGAGCGGAACTCGCGGGCCAGCGTGGCCGCCGCGACGGGTCCCACGTGCCGGATGGAGAGGCCGTTGATGAAGCGGGCCAGCGGCCGGTTCTTGGCCGCCGCCACGTGCTCCAGCAGGGCCAGAGCGTTCTTCTTGGGCTCGCCCTTCTGGTTGGCGAAGACGGTGACGATCTTCTCCTCGCCGGTCTTGGGGTCGCGCTTGGGCAGCCCGCTGTCCGCGTCCAGGACGTACGCCTTGATGGGGAGCAGCTCTTCGATGGTGAGGTCGAAGAGGTCGCCCTCGTCGAGCAGCGGGGCGACGGCCGGTTCGAGCGGTCTGGTGAGCGCGGCGGCGGCGACCTTGCCGAAGTTCTCGATGTCCAGGCACTCCCGGCCCGCGAGGTAGAAGAGCCGCTCGCGCAACTGGGCGGGGCAGGTCTGCGCGTTGGGACACCGGACGTCGATGTCGCCTTCCTTCATCGGACGCAGCGGGGTCCCGCACTCGGGGCAGTCGGCGGGCATCACGAACTCGCGCTCGCTGCCGTCGCGCAGGTCCACCACCGGACCGAGGATCTCGGGGATGACGTCGCCCGCCTTGCGCAGGACCACGGTGTCCCCGATGAGGACGCCCTTGGCCTTGACCACCTGCTGGTTGTGCAGGGTGGCGAACTCGACCTCGGACCCGGCCACGGTGACCGGCTCGACCTGGGCGTAGGGGGTGACCCGGCCGGTCCGGCCGACGCCGACCTTGATGTCGATCAGCTTGCTGTTGACCTCTTCGGGAGCGTACTTCCAGGCGATCGCCCAGCGCGGGGCGCGCGCGGTGGAGCCGAGCCGGCCCTGGAGCGGGATCTCGTCGAGCTTGACGACGACCCCGTCGATCTCGTGGGCGACCGAGTGCCGGTTCGCGCCGAAGTGGGCGATGAACTGCCGTACTTCCGCCAGGGAGGTGACGACCTTGTTGTGCTCGGCGGTGGGCAGGCCCCACTCACGGAGCAGTTCGTAGGCGTGCGAGAGCCGGTCGATGTCGAAGCCCTCGCGGGCGCCGATGCCGTGGACCACCATGTGGAGCGGGCGGGTCGCGGTGACCTTGGGGTCCTTCTGGCGCAGCGAACCGGCGGCCGCGTTGCGGGGGTTGGCGAAGGGCTTGTCGCCCGCCTCGACGAGGCGGGCGTTCAGCTCCTCGAACTTCTCCATCGGGAAGTAGACCTCGCCGCGGATCTCGACGAGCGCCGGGATGCGCTCCCCGGCCAGCCTGTCGGGGATCTCGGCGATGGTGCGGACGTTGGGCGTGATGTCCTCGCCGGTGCGGCCGTCGCCGCGGGTGGCGGCGCGGGTCAGCCGGCCGTTCTCGTAGGTGAGGTTGACGGCGAGGCCGTCCACCTTGAGCTCGCACAGGTAGTGGTAGTCGGAGGTGTTGACGTCCCGGGCCACCCGCTCGGCCCAGGCCGCCAGTTCCTCGTCGTCGAAGGCGTTGTCGAGGGAGAGCAGCCGCTCGCGGTGCTGGACGGAGGCGAAGTCCGTGACGTAGGCCCCCGCCACCTTCTGGGTGGGCGAGTCGGGGGTGCGCAGCTGCGGGTACTGCTCCTCCAGGGCCTCCAGCGAGCGCAGCAGGCGGTCGAACTCGGCGTCGGTGACGACCGGCTGGTCGTTCACGTAGTACCGGAAGCGGTGCTCCTCGATCTGCTCGGCTAGCAGCTGGTGATGCTCCAGGACCGCCGCCGGAGCGTCGGCCGCCGCCGCCGCGCCCGTGCCGGCCGCCGCCGTGCCGTCACCGTGCTTCTGTTCGGCTGCCATGCCGTGTCCTCCCGTGGGCCCGTCTCTACGTCACTCAGGGTTGTCGGCGAGCGACCTCGCCGCCTTGACGCAGTGCGCCATCGCCGCGCGGGCGTAGGCGGGCGAAGCACCCGCCAGACCGCACGACGGGGTGACCACGACGGACTCCGCGAGGGTCCCCGGAGTCAGCCCCAGCCTGCGCCAAAGCTTCCTGACACCCATGACGCTACCGCCCGGGTCCGACAACGGGCCGTCGGTGCCCGCCACCACTCCGGCGAAGAGTTTCATGCCGTCCTCGACGGCCTCGCCGATGGTGTCGTCCTCGCGCTCGGTGAGCAGAGAGAAATCGAACGACACGCCCGTCACGCCGGCCCGGCGCAGCAGCGCGAAGGGCACGTCGGGCGCGCAGGAGTGCACGATCGTGTCCCCGTCGTGGACGGCGAACAGGTCCCGCAGCGCCCCTTCGGCCACCTGCCGGTCGACGGCGCGGTAGGTGCGGTACTCGCTGGCCGTACGGACGTGCCCGCGCAGGACCGCGGTCAGCGAGGGCTCGTCGACCTGGAGCACGATGTCGGCGCCGGGGATCCGCTTGCGGACGTCCGCCAGGTGCTCGCGCAGCCCTTCGGCGAGCGAACCGGCCAGGTCGCGGCAGGCGCCCGGATCCCGCAGGACGGCCTCGCCGCCGTGCAGTTCCAGCGCCGCGGCGAGCGTCCACGGCCCGACCACCTGCACCTTGAGCTTGCCCCGGTAGCCCTGGGTGAACTCCTCCAGTGCGTCGAGGTCCTCGCCGAGCCAGGAGCGGGCCCGCTTGGTGTCGCGGCCGGGCCGGTCGCTGAGCCGCCAGCCGCTGGGCTCGACGTGCGCGTACATGTCGACGAGCAGGCCCAGGGAGCGGCCGGTCATGTCGGCGCCGGGCCCGCGGGCGGGCAGCTCGGCGAGGTAGGGGAAGTCCTCGAAGGAGCCGGTGACGGTCTTGGCGGCCTCGCGGGCGTCGCCGCCGGGCAGGGAACCGATCCCCGTCGCCCCGGGCGCCGTCATCGTCCCGGCCGCACGGAGAGGTCGGTGACCTCGGCGTCGCGCGGGAGGTCCAGGGCCATCACGAGGGTGGTGGCCACCGACTCGGGGTCGATCCAGTCGGCCGCGTCGTAGCTCTCGCCCTCCTGGGAGCGGACCTTGGCCTGCATCGGGGTGGCGGTGCGTCCCGGGTACACGGAGGTGACGCGGACGCCGTTCGGCTTCTCCTCGGCGCGCAGTGCGTCGGCCAGCGCGCGCAGTCCGTGCTTGGAGGCGGCGTACGCGCCCCACTCGGCGTGTGCGGTGAGTCCGGCGCCGGAGTTCACGAAGAGGACGTGCCCGCGGGAGGCGCGCAGCGAGGGCAGCGTGAGGCGGGTCAGCTCGGCGGGGGCGATCAGGTTGAGGTTGAGCTGCTGGTGCCAGGTCTTGGGCCGCAGCTCGCCGACCGGGCCGAGGTCGACGACCCCGGCGATGTGCAGCAGGGAGTCCAGCCGGTCGGGCAGCGCCTGCTGGCCGAAGGCCCAGGAGATCCGGTCGGGGTCGGCGAGGTCGGCGACGAGCGCGCGGGAGCCGGGGAAGCGCGCGGTCAGCTCCTTGCCGCGGCCGGCGTCGCGGGCGATGAGGACGAGGTCGTCGCCGCGTGCGTGCAGGCGGCGCGCGACGGCGGCGCCGATGCCGGACCCGGCGCCGGTGATCAGGTGAGTAGCCATACCGCCCATGCTCGCACCCCGTGCGCCCCTCCCGGGCCGCCCGCCCCGGCCCGCCCGGGGATGCCCGGCGCGTCCGGTCCGGGCCGCCCGGCGGCGTCCCGTCAGAGGCCGGCGGCCTCGCGCAGCGCCGCGGCGGTCTTCGCGGCGTCGTAGCCGGGCGCGACGCCGTCGAGCAGGACGACCTCGCCCGGGATGTGGCGGGTGCGCAGCGGGAGGATCTCCTGGTAGGCGGGCGAGGCGTACCAGGCCCGGGCGCTTTCGACATCGGGGAAACCGATGAGGACCACGGCGCCGGGGAAGGGGCCCTCCATGACCTCCGGGGTGGTGCCGTGCACGAGGAACTCGCCCCCGAAGGGGTCCATGGTGGCCTGGATCTCCTCGATGTACCGCAGGATCTCGTCGTTCATCGTCTCGGGGCGTATGTGGGCGATCGCGTAGGCGGTCATGGCGGCCTCTTCTTCCGTGGCGGGAGCGGCTGTCGGCTCCGATCCTGCCCGGCCGGACGCACGCCGTCGATGACCTACGGGGTCATGCCGCGGCGGCGGGCCGGAAGGTGCGCCGGTAGGCGATCGGGGAGACCCCGAGGGCCGTCCGCATGTGCTGGCGCAGGGAGTTGGCCGAGCCGAAGCCGGCCCGGTGGGCCACGAGGTCGACCGGGAGGTCGCTGGACTCCAGCAGCTGGCGGGCCAGTTCGAGGCGCTGGGCGGTGAGCCACTGGACGGGCGTGACCCCCACCTCGTCGCGGAAGCGCCGGGTGAAGGTGCGCAGGCTCATGCGCGCGTGCGCGGCCAGTTCGGTGAGCGAGAGGGGGGTGTGGAGCCGCTCCAGCGCCCAGGCGCGGGTCGCGGTGGTGGTCGCGACGGTGGCCTCGGGGACGGGGCGGTCGATGTACTGGGCCTGTCCGCCGTCGCGCCAGGGCGGGACCACGCAGAGCCGGGCGGCCCGGTTGGCGACGGCGCTGCCGTGGTCGCGGCGCACGAGGTGCAGGCAGAGGTCCACCCCGGCGGCGACCCCGGCGGAGGTGAGGACGTCGCCGTCGTCGACGAAGAGCACGTCCTCGTCGAGGAGGATGCGGGGGAAGGCGCGCTGGAACGCGGGGGCGTGCGCCCAGTGGGTGGTGGCGGGCCGGCCGTCGAGCAGCCCGGCCGCGGCCAGGACGTAGGAGCCGGTGCAGATGGACACCAGCCGGGTGCCGGGCCGGATGCCGGCGATGGCCTCGGCGAGGGCGGGCGGCAGGGCCGCTCCCCGGGCCAGGTCGTCCATGGCGTGCGTGGGCGGGACGATCACGGTGTCGGCGGCGACCAGCGCCTCGGGGCCGGCGCCGACGCCGATCGTGAAGCCCGCGTCGCTGGTCACGGGGGCCCCGTCGGCGGTGCAGACGGTGACCTCGTAGAGGGGGCGGCCGTCGTCGTCGAACGCATTCCCGAAGACGCGGGAGGGGATGCCCAGCTCGAAGGGGGGCACGCCTTCGAGGGCGAGTACGGCGATACGGTGCATGGCCGGATTCTGTCACATGGTGGCCGAACGGCCAGCACCGCGCGGGGCCCGCGGCCGTCAGGCTGGTGCTGTCAGCGGGTCCGGACACGCCGGGCCCGGCGGATGGAACAGAAGGAGCAGTCATGCGCGCGGTCGTCGTCAAGGAGTGGGGCGGACCCGAGGTCCTCGTCGAAACCGAGGTCGAGCGCCCGGAGCCCGGCCCGGCCGAGATCCTCGTCAAGGTGCACGCGGCCGGGGTGAACCCGGTCGACTGGAAGACCCGCGCCACCGGCGGCCTGATCGCCTGGGACGCGGTCCCGGCGGTCGGCTGGGACGTCTCCGGCACGGTCGCGGCCGTCGGGCCCGGCGTGACCCTCTTCCGCGTGGGCGACGAGGTCTTCGGCATGCCGCGCTTCCCGCGGCAGGCGAGCGCGTACGCCGAGTACGTCACGGCTCCGGCCCGGCACTTCGCCCGCAAGCCCGCGAACGTCGACCACGTGGGCGCGGCAGCGCTGCCGCTGGCGGCCCTGACGGCCTACCAGGCCCTGGTGGACACGGCCGGCGTCCGGGAGGGCCGGCGGGTGCTGATCCACGCCGCGGCGGGCGGCGTGGGCCACCTCGCGGTGCAGATCGCCAAGGCGTACGGGGCGTACGTCATCGGCACCGCCAGCGCGGGCAAGCACGAGCTGCTGCGCTCCCTGGGCGCGGACGAGGTGATCGACTACCACGCGGCCGACTTCGCGGAGGCGGCCGGGGAGGTCGACATCGTCCTGGACAGCGTGGGCGGCGACTACGGGCAGCGCTCGCTGGCCGTCCTGAAGCCGGGCGGGCACCTGGTGACCCTGCCCGGCCCCGACGACGTGCCGGCGGACGCGCCCGGCGTGCACACGGGCTGGCTGCTGGTCGAGCCGGACCACACGGGGCTGGCCGCGATCGCCGCGCTGGTGGAGGCGGGCAGTCTGCGCGCGGAGCTCGACACGGTGCTGCCGCTGGCCGAGGCCGCGCGCGCCCACGAGATCGGCGAGCGCGGCCGGACCACCGGCAAGATCGTCCTGACGGTGGTATAGGGGGCGGGCGCGGGGCGGTGCGGCCGCGCGGCCGGGCCTCAGACGGCCGCGGCGGCCTTCTCGGTCGTGGCGATGGTGGCGGAGCCGACGACGCGCGTGCCGTCGTAGAGCACGATCGCCTGGCCCGGGGCCACGCCGCGGACCGGCTCCGCGAAGCGCACGCGCAGTTCGCCGTCGACCACCTCGGCGAAGACCTCGGTCTCGCCGCCGTGGGCGCGCAGCTGAGCGGTGTAGGTGCCCGGGGCGGCGGCCGTGGAGCCGCACCAGCGGGGGCGGATCGCGGTGAGGGCGCCGACGTCGAGGGCCTCGACGGGGCCGACGGTGACCGTGTTGTTCACCGGCGAGATGTCCAGGACGTAGCGCGGCTTGCCGTCGGGTGCCGGGTGGCCGATGCGCAGGCCCTTGCGCTGGCCGATGGTGAAGCCGAAGGCGCCCTCGTGGGTGCCGAGCTTCGCGCCGGACTCGTCCACGATGTCGCCCTCGGCCTTGCCGAGGCGGCCCGCCAGGAAGCCCTGGGTGTCACCGTCGGCGATGAAGCAGATGTCGTGGCTGTCGGGCTTCTTCGCGACGGCCAGACCGCGCGCTTCGGCCTCGGCCCGGATCTCCTCCTTGGTGGTGAGGGTGTCACCGAGCGGGAAGAGGGCGTGGGCGAGCTGCTTCTCGTCGAGGACGCCGAGGACGTAGGACTGGTCCTTGGCCATGTCGGAGGCGCGGTGCAGTTCGCGGCTGCCGTCCTCGTTCAGCACGACGGTGGCGTAGTGGCCGGTGCAGACGGCGTCGAAGCCGAGGGCGAGGGCCTTGTCGAGCAGTGCCGCGAACTTGATCTTCTCGTTGCAGCGCAGGCACGGGTTGGGGGTGCGCCCGGCCTCGTACTCGGCGATGAAGTCCTCGACGACGTCCTCGCGGAAGCGTTCGGCCAGGTCCCACACGTAGAAGGGGATGCCGATGACGTCCGCGGCGCGGCGGGCGTCGCGGGAGTCCTCGATCGTGCAGCAGCCGCGGGCGCCGGTGCGGAAGGACTGCGGGTTCGCGGAGAGCGCGAGGTGGACACCGGTCACCTCGTGCCCGGCTTCGGCCGCGCGGGCGGCGGCGACGGCGGAGTCCACGCCGCCGGACATGGCGGCCAGGACGCGAAGGGGGCGGGTGCTCGGCAGGTTCTCAGTCATAGCACCGTCCAGGGTACGGGGAACCGGGCCGGGTGACCGCGCGTTATCGGTGCGGGGGGTGGTTCGGATGGGTTCCAGAGGGCGCCGGGCGGTACTGCTGGGAGGGCTCGGGCTGGTCGCGGCCGGTGCGGTGGCGGGCCGGGAGGAGATCGAGCGGGCCTGGTGGCTGCTCCCGGGTGTGAGCAAGCCGCGCGAGGAGGGTGCGCTGGATCACGCGGGCGCGAGCTGGTCCGCCGCGTCGCCGGCGAACTGGCGCCTAGCCGACCGCCCGGCCGACCACCGCATCGACCGGATCGTGGTGCATGTGACCCAGGGCGGTTTCGCCTCGTCGGTGGAGGCCTTCCAGAACCCGTGGCACAAGGCGTCCGCCCACTACATAGTCCGCCAGGACGGGCACGTGGAGCAGATGGTCCGCGAGCTGGACGTCGCCTTCCACGCGGGCAGCCGCTCCATGAACGAGCGCAGCGTCGGCATCGAGCACGAGGGCTTCGTCACGCGCCCGCAGGACTTCACGGACGCGATGTACGCCGCCTCGGCGCGGCTGGCCGCCGACGTCTGCCGCCGGTACGGGATACCCGCCGACCGCGAGCACATCATCGGCCACTCCGAGGTCCCGGGCGCCGACCACACGGACCCCGGGCCGCACTGGGACTGGACCCGCTACCTGCGCCTGGTCGGCGAACTGCTGCGCTGATCCGTCCTCCGCCGTGGCCGGAGCGTCCGCCGCGGGCGAAGCCGTCCGGCGCGGTCCCAGCGTCCGGCTCAGCTGAGGCCGGCGGTGCGGGCGCGGTCGACCGCGGGGCCGATGGCGGCCGCGACGGCGGCGACGTCCTCCTTGGTGGAGGTGTGGCCGAGGGAGAAGCGCAGGGTGCCGCGGGCCAGGTCCGGGTCCGTGCCGGTGGCCAGCAGCACGTGGCTCGGCTGGGCCACGCCCGCGGTGCAGGCGGAACCGGTGGAGCACTCGATGCCCTGGGCGTCCAGGAGGAGGAGCAGGGAGTCGCCCTCGCAGCCGGGGAAGCTGAAGTGGGCGTTCGCCGGGAGGCGGTCGTCCGGGTCACCGCCCAGCACGGCGTCCGGTACGGCCGCGCGCACGGCCGCGATCAGCTCGTCGCGCAGGGCTCCGACCTCGCGGGCGAAGGTCTCCCGGCGCTCGGTGGCCAGTACGGCGGCCACCGCGAAGGCGGCGATGGCGGGCACGTCGAGGGTCCCGGAGCGGACGTGGCGCTCCTGGCCGCCGCCGTGCAGGACGGGGACGGGGCTCTGGTCGCGGCCGAGGAGCAGGGCGCCGATGCCGTAGGGGCCGCCGATCTTGTGGCCGCTCACCGCCATGGAGGCGAGGCCGCTGTCGGCGAACCCGACGTCGAGCTGGCCGATGGCCTGGACGGCGTCGGAGTGCAGCGGGACGCCGAACTCGCGCGCGATGGCGGCCAGTTCGGGGACCGGCATGACGGTGCCGATCTCGTTGTTGGCCCACATGACGGTGGCGAGGGCGACGTCGTCCGGGTTGCGGGCGAGGGCCTCGCGGAACGCCTCGGGGTGGACGCGGCCGTGGCCGTCGACCGGGAGGTACTCGACGCGGGCGCCCTCGTGTTCGCCCAGCCAGTGGACGGCGTCCAGAACGGCGTGGTGCTCCACGGGGCTGGCGAGGACGCGGGTGCGGGCGGGGTCGGCGTCGCGGCGGGCCCAGTACAGACCCTTGACGGCGAGGTTGTCGGCCTCGGTGCCGCCGGCGGTGAAGACCACCTCGCTCGGGCGCGCGCCGAGTGCCTCGGCGAAGGCCTCGCGGGCCTCCTCGACGGTACGGCGGGCCCGGCGGCCGGCGGCGTGCAGGGAGGATGCGTTGCCCGTCGCGGCGAACTGCGCGGTCATCGCCGTGGCGGCCTCCGGCAGCATCGGCGTGGTGGCGGCGTGGTCGAGGTAGGCCATGATTCCCCGATTCTACGAGTCCCCCGGCGCGGTGCGGACCGGGTCGGCGGGCCCGGCCGTGGTCCTCGGTCGGCGGACCGGGCGAAACCGGGCCGACCCGTCCGTGTCGTGGGCCGGGGCCGGTCCTCAATCGCCGGACGGGCTGGATCCGGGCCGGGGGCCCCGCCCCTCATTCCCCGCCTGCCGGCCGGCCGGGCCTCCGGCGGGTCCTCAAACGCCGGACGGGCTGGGATGGCCGGGTGGACCGGGGTCCAGGGGCGGGCTGGGATGGGCCGCCCGGGGCGGGGGCGGCGGGGCGGGCCCCCGCCCTTGGTTCCCCGGCTGCCGGTCTGCCCGGCCTCCGGCGGGTCCTCAAACGCCGGACGGGCTGGGATGGCCTGCCCGGGCGGGATGGCCGGGCGGGCAGGAGGGGGCCGTCCCGGCGGGATGGGCGGGACGGCCGGGCGGGCAGGATGGCCGGGAGCCTGGGGCGGGCTCGGATGGGCCGGCAGGCCGGAAGGAGCGGCCGGGTGGGTCAGGAAGGGGAGACGCGGGGGGCTCGGGCCAGTTGGCGGGATTGGGCTACCAGGTGGTTCGCGGAGTCCCAGACCTCCGCGTCCTCTTCCAGCATGCCGCCGGCCAGGTTCCGCGTCGTGATCGCGACCCGCAGGGGGCCCGGCGCGGGCAAGCGGCGGACGTGGGTGGTGAGTTCCAGCGTCGGGGTCCAGCCGATGAGGCCGAGGTCGAAGGAGGTCGGCGGGAGCGCGTCCACGACCAGCAGCAGGGACAGCGGGTCGGCGTCCCGGCCGTCCGCCAGCTCGAACCAGGCCCGCATGTCCCCCTTGCCCGACGGCGCGCCGACCGCCCAGCCCGCGGTGGCCGGATCCAGCCGCAGCCGGAGGCGGTCGACGATGGCCGAGCTGCCGGGGATCGGGGCCGGACCGGCCTCCGCGCCCAGGCAGTCGGCGTACGCGGGCATCACCGGCGGCGTGGCCGTCGTACGGACGTCGTCCGGCAGGGCCGCGAGGTCGCCGTAGGAGGCGAGGACGCGGATGCGCTCGACCTCGGCGCCGTTCTCGTCGTACTGGAACAGCGAGGCCTGACCCGTGGAGAGCGTGCGCCCGGCGCGGACGACCTCGGTGCGGATCACGGCGGGGCCGGGGACCGAGGAGGTCAGGTAGTGGGCGGACACCGTGAAGGGGTCCGGGTGCGGCAGGGCGGCCGACAGTGCCCGTCCGACCAGGGCGAGCAGGTAGCCGCCGTTGACGGCGGTGATGATCGTCCAGCCGCCGGAGAGTTCCGCGTCGTACACGCCGGGCTCGCCCGCGCGCTCGATGACGGCGGTGTCGCGGTCGAACTCGCTCTCGCCGATGGCGGCCAACGCTGATGCTTGAGACATGGAACGAGGGTAACCCCGGACCCTACTAAGCGGTAGCTTTTCTCTCTACGGCTCCTCCGGGACCGAGGAACGCCGGTTCCACGCCAGCGGCGCCCGCCAGTGGTAGCGCATCGCCAGCAGCCGCAGGACGAAGGTGGTCACGATGGCGATGCCGCTGGTCACGGTGCTGAGCATGCCCAGCGAGATGAAGACGGCCACCATCGCGGCCCCGATGATGGCGGGCACGGCGTACATCTCGCGGTCCCGCAGCAGCGACGGCACCTCGTTGACCAGCACGTCGCGCAGCACGCCCCCGCCCACCGCCGTCGCCAGTCCGAGCGCGGCCGAAGCGGTCAGCCCGAGCCCGTACTCGTAGGCCTTCGTCGTGCCCGATACGCAGAACAGACCGAGCCCCGCCGCATCGAAGACGTTGATGGCCCGGTTGATCCGCTGCACCTCGGGGTGCAGGAAGAAGACCAGGGCGGCGGCGACCAGCGGCGTGACGAAGAAGCTCAGCTCGCCGAAGGCCGCCGGCGGGACGGCGCCGATGACGAGGTCGCGCAGCAGCCCGCCGCCGAGGGCGGTGACGAGGGCGAGGACGGCGATGCCGAAGACGTCGAAGTTCTTGCGTACGGCGAGCAGCGCGCCCGCGGTGGCGAAGACGAAGATGCCCGCGAGGTCCAGGGCATGCTGGACACCGGGCGCGAAGAGATCATGGGGCACGGGGTCATTGTGCCGGGCGCCTGGCGGCGGGCGGTCCGGTGTGGGTGCGGGTCACTGCCCGGGGCTCCGCCCCGGACCCCGCTCCTCAAACGCCGGAGGGGCTTGCAATGCCCCGGGCGGGGCCGGAGGACCGGCCCCGCCCTGCGGGTCAGACCGCGGCTTCCGCTGCCGCCGGGGTGTCGGCGTTCTCCGGGTGGTGGCAGGCCACCTGGTGGCCGGGCTTCAGGGCGACCAGGGGCGGTTCCTGCTTGCCGCAGATCTCCGTGGCCTTCCAGCACCGCGTGTGGAAGCGGCAGCCGCTGGGCGGGGAGATCGGCGAGGGGACGTCGCCCTTGAGCAGGATGCGGCCGCTCTTGGCGCCCCGGCGGCGCGGGTCCGGGACCGGGACGGCCGACAGGAGCGCCTTGGTGTACGGGTGCATCGGGCTCGCGTACAGGGAGTTGCGGTCGGTCAGCTCGACGATCTTGCCGAGGTACATCACCGCGATCCGGTCCGAGACGTGCCGGATGACCGACAGGTCGTGGGCGATGATCACGTAGGTGAGGCCCATCTCCTCCTGGAGGTCGTCCAGCAGGTTCACCACCTGGGCCTGGATCGAGACGTCCAGCGCCGAGACCGGCTCGTCCGCGACGACCAGCTTCGGCTTGAGCGCCAGGGCGCGCGCGATGCCGATGCGCTGGCGCTGACCGCCGGAGAACTCGTGCGGGTAGCGGTTGTAGTGCTCGGGGTTGAGGCCCACCAGCGACAACAGCCGCTGGACCTCGGCCTTGAGCCCGCCCTGCGGCTGCACTCCCTGGAGCTTGAAGGGGGCGCCGATGATCGTGCCGACCGTGTGCCGCGGGTTCAGCGAGCCGTACGGGTCCTGGAAGATCATCTGGACGTCGCGGCGCAACGGCCGCATCGCCCCCACGCCCAGGTGGGTGATGTCCCGCCCCTCGAACTCCACCGTGCCGCCGGTGGGTTCGAGCAGCCGGGTGATCAGCCGGCCCATGGTCGACTTGCCGCAGCCGGACTCGCCGACGACGCCGAGGGTCTCACCGCGGCGGACGTCGAAGTCGATGCCGTCGACGGCCTTCACGGCCCCGGACTCGCGGCGCAGCAGCCCCTTGTGGATGGGGAAGTGCTTGACCAGGCCGGTGACCTTGAGCAGCGGCTCCTCGGCCTGCCCGGCGCCGTCCGCCGCCGCGTCCGCCGTCTTCTTCATGTCCGTCGTATCGGTCACAGCTTCGGCGCAATCTCTTCGGTCCAGATCCGGGTCCGGTCCTCCTGCGACATGTGGCAGGCGGACCAGTGTCCGGCACTGGTCAGGGCCAGTTCGGGCCGCTGGGTGCGGGTGATGCCACCCTTGGGTACGTCGGCGAACGGGCAGCGCGGGTGGAAGGCACAGCCGCTGGGGATGTTGATGAGGCTGGGCGGCGAGCCCTTGACCGGGATGAGCCGCTCGGTCTGGTCCCGGTCGATGCGCGGCATGGAACCGAGCAGGCCCCAGGTGTACGGGTGCCGGGGCTCGTAGAACAGCTGGTCCGCGGTGCCGCGCTCGACGCAGCGGCCGCCGTACATCACGAGGATCTCGTCGGCCATCTCGGCGACCACGCCCAGGTCGTGCGTGATCATGATGACGGCCGAGCCGAACTCCTTCTGCAGGTCGCGGATCAGGTCGAGGATCTGCGCCTGGACGGTGACGTCGAGGGCGGTCGTCGGCTCGTCCGCGATGAGCAGTTCGGGGTTGTTGACCAGGGCCATCGCGATCATCGCGCGCTGGCGCATGCCGCCGGAGAACTCGTGCGGGTAGGAGTCCACCCGCTGGTCCGGCTCGGGGATGCCGACCCGGTCGAGCATCTCGACGGCGCGCTTGCGGGCCGTCTTCTTGTCGACGTCCTGGTGGGTCCGGTAGGCCTCGATGATCTGCTTGCCGACCGAGTAGTACGGGTGCATCGCGGACAGCGGGTCCTGGAAGACCATCGCCATCTTCTGGCCGCGGAGCTTGCGCACGTCGTCGGCATCGGCCCGGACCAGGTCCTCGCCGTCCAGCAGCACCTCACCGGAGATGTGCGGGCGGCTGCGGGCGTTGCCGGTGCGGTGCAGGCCCATGATGGCCAGCGAGGTCACCGACTTGCCGGAGCCGGACTCGCCGACGATGCCGAGCGTCTTGCCGCGCTCCAGATCGAAGGAGAGCCCGTCGACGGACTTGACCAGGCCGTCGTCGGTCGGGAAGTGGACCTTGAGGTCGCGGACCGAGAGGAAGGAACGGGCGGGGTCCCGGGGACCGGCCTGTTCGGGTACGAGGGAAGGGGTCTCGGTCACGTCAGCCTCACGCGCGGGTCGATGACGGCGTACAGCATGTCCACGATCAGGTTGGCCATCACCACGAAGAGCGCGGCGAGCAGGGTGATCCCCATGATCACGGGGAGGTCGCCCTGGCCGATGGCGGCGACGGCCGCCGTCCCCAGACCCTGGAAGTTGAAGGTCGTCTCGGTCAGTACCGCGCCGCCGAGGAGTCCGCCGAGGTCGAGGCCGAACATCGTGACGATCGGGGTGAGCGTGGACCGCAGGGCGTGCTTGCGGATGACCACGCTCTCGGTGAGGCCCTTGGCGCGGGCGGTACGGATGTAGTCCTCGCCCATGACCTCCAGCATCGTCGCGCGGGTGATCCGGGCGTAGGTGGCGGCGAAGAGGAAGGCGAGGGTGATCCAGGGCAGGATCATGCTGTTGAGCCAGGCGGCCGGATCCTCGCTCAGCGGACGGTAGTTGGAGACGTCCAGCCAGCCGAGGCCGTAGACCAGGACGGCCGGGGCCACCATGCCGGTGAAGAAGATGGGCAGCGAGACACCGGCCAGCGCGCCGACCATGACCGTTCGGTCGATGGCCGTGCGGCGTTTGAGCGCCGAGACCACGCCGGTGGCCACGCCCGCGAGCACCCAGATGACGGCGGCTCCGGAGGCGAGCGAGAGGGTGACCGGCATGCGGCTGGTCATCAGCTGCCAGACCGGGGCCTCGCTCTTGAAGGAGTAGCCGAAGCAGGGGGCGGGGCAGTGCGTCTGCTCGACGCCGGAGTCGTAGTCGCGACCGGCCACGACTCCCTTGAGGAAGAGCAAGTACTGCTCGGAAATGGGCTTGTCGAAGCCCATCTTCACGCGGATGCCCGCCAAGGCGGTTTCGTTGGTCTCGCGGCCGGCGTACATGAGCGCCGGGTCGGACCCGGTGATCTTCGGCACCGCGAAGAAGATGCCGAAGGTGACCACGGAGACCACCAGCAGCGTGGCGACGACGTTGAAAAGCCGCCTGAGGAGGTAGACGAGCACTGCAGTCGGCCGCTCCGGCGGGCGGCTGCCGTCCCTCGTGGGGACGGCAGCCACCGCCTAACGGCCTTCACCTGCCCTTCGAGCTAGCGCATGTGCGGTGAAGGCACGTGCCGACTGTTACTTGACGACGCCGAGGGTGGCGAGGTCGATGCGGCCCATGGAGTCGTTGAAGTACACGTTCGTCAGGCGCGGGTTGTGGTAGATCAGCGCCTTGTCGAAGTTGATGGGAAGGTAGAGCGCCTTCTCCATGATCTTCTTGTTGATGTCCGTGTAGAACGGAGCGGCTTCCTCCGGCGTCGCGGCGGCCGCGGCCTTCTGGAACAGCCCGTTGACCTCGGGGTCGTTCAGCATCGTGTAGTTGTTGTTGCCGTTCGGCAGGATGAACTTGCCGTCGACCAGCGGCTGGAGGAAGCCCGAGCCGCTGTTGTAGTCGGCGCCCCAGCCCATGATGATGATGCCGTAGCCCTTCTTCTTCACGTTCTCGGGCGAACCGATCGTGGAGGAGGAGAGCTTGCCGTCGTACTGGTCGATGGAGGCTTCGATGTTCACGGCCTTCAGCGCGGCCTGGAGCGACTCGGCGGTCTTGACCTCCGGGGCGCGGTTGTTGCGCACCGCGATGGTGGTCTTGAAGCCCCCGGGCTGGCCACAGGCGGCGAGCGCGGCCTTGGCCTTGTCGATCTGCGGCTTGCCGGCGGTCAGGCCCCACGGGTCGTAGGACTTGTCGGCTCCGGGCACGCCCGGCGGCAGCATGTTCGCGCCGAGGTCACCGCTGGTCGGGCCACCGCGGGCGGTCTGCAGCGACTTCGGGTCGGCCGCGTAGATGACGGCCTTGCGGCACTCGATGTTGTCGAACGGCGCGACCGTCTGCGGGAAGGCCATGTAGCGGATGTAGCCCGTGAAGGGGTTGTCCGCGTTCTTCTTCAGGTCCGGGGACTGGAGGATCTTGTTCTTCGCGGCCTGCTGGACACCGGTGCCGTCGACCGCGAGGTCGATGTCACCCGAGAGCAGGCGCTGGTCCATGTCGTCCGGGTTGGTGGTCACCGTGAAGGAGACCTTGTCCGGCAGCGCGGAGCGGACCTTGTCGGTCTTCGGGTCCCAGTTCGTGTTGCGGACGAGGGTGGCGCCCTTGCCCGAGGTGAAGGACTCGATCTTGTACGGGCCCGTGGAGACGGGCTTGTTGGTGTACTTGGCGCCCTCGTCCTTGGCCACCGGGACCGGCGAGGAGGACGGCATGGCCAGCAGGTAGCTGAAGTCCGAGTTGGCGCTCGCCAGGTTGAAGACGATCGTCTTGTCGTCCGGCGTCTGGACGGACTTGAGACCCATCTTGTTGGGGTCGGTGTCCTTGTACGGGCCGGGGTACTTCTGGCCCTGGTCCAGCAGGTCGATCAGGTACGTCGGACCGCCCGAGAGGACGTCCTGCGCGAAGACGCGCTCGACGCCGTACTTGATGTCCTTCGAGGTGATCGGCGTGCCGTCCTCGAACTTCACGCCGTCCTTGAGCTTCAGCGTGTAGGTCTTGCCGTCGTTGCTGAGCACCGGCAGGGACTCGGCGAGGTCCGGGACCAGCTTGGTGCCGTCCTTGCCCGGCTTGCTGTCGTAGGCCAGCAGCTGGCGGATGTACAGGCGCTGGATGTTCCAGACGAAGCCGTAGTAGGCGCGCGCCGGGTCGAGGTAGTCGACGTCCTGGGGCGACCAGAGCTTCAGCTCGCCGCCCTTCTTGTCGGACGCATTGACGACACCCTTGGTCGCGGCGTCGAAGGCCGCGCCGTTCGAGGCCTTGTCCTTCGAGCCTTCATCGCCCTTGCCCCCGCACGCGGCGGTCAGCGACAGGGCTGCGACCACGGCGGTGATCGCTATTGCCTGCTTTCTGCGGATCACGTTTGTCCAACCTCCATGAGTGGATGACATGAGTGGATGAGTCGAGGACTCGGATCAGTTGCCCTTGGGGTCGAGCGCGTCGCGCAGACCGTCCCCGAAGAGGTTGAACGCCAGGACGGTGATGAAGATCGTCACCCCGGGGACCACCATGTACATGGGGTCGAACTGGTAGATGGGGACGGCGTCGGAGAGCATCTTTCCCCAGGACGCGGTGGGCGGTTTGACGCCCGCGCCGAGGAAGCTCAGGGCCGCTTCCGTCAGGATGTTGGTCGGGATGATCAGCGTCGAGTAGACGAGGATCGGCGCGACCAGGTTCGGCAGCAGCTCCTTGAACAGGATGTACACCCGTCCGGCGCCGAGGCTGCGGGCTGCCTCCACGTATTCGCGCTCGCGCAGCGAGATCGTCTGACCTCGCACGATGCGGCCGATGTAGGGCCAGCCGAAGAACCCGATCACCATGACCAGCACGCCCATGCGGACGCCCGAACCCTCGAAGCCCCAGAGGGAGTTGGGCACCACGGACACGAGCGCGATGGTGAACAGCAGCTGCGGGAAGGCCAGCAGCAGGTCCATGACGCGGCTGATGACTCCGTCGATCCAGCCGCCGAGGAAGCCTGCCAGCGTGCCCAGCAGGCTGCCGAGGACCACGGAGACGATGGCCGCCAGGAAGGCGACGGTCAGGGAGATGCGGGCGCCGTAGACGATCCGGCTGAACACGTCGCGCCCGTTGGTGGGTTCGACGCCGAGCAGGAAGTCGGAGCTCATTCCGCCGTAGGAGCCGATCGGTGTGCCCAGGTTCGGGTCGATCAGGTCCTCGTGGAAGTCGTTGGGCGGGTGGCCCAGCAGGCTCACGATCTGCGGCGCGAACACCGCCACCAGGATCAGGAGGAGCACGACGATGCCGCCCGTGAGCGCGACTTTGTCGCGCTTGAGCCGCATCCAGGCGATGCGGCCGGGTGAGCGGCCTTCGATGGCCTTGGCTGGGACGTCGGCTACGGACACGGGAGCGGGTGTTTCCGCGCTCGTGTCATGCAGTGGTGCCGTCATCGTGGTGGGGACCCCTCTCGGCCGACGGGTGAGCCGGCCCATGCCCGCCGCTGTGGCGGCGTTGGTGCGGAGTGGCGCTCGGAGAGCGTGGGAGGTGCGGGAAGTGCGGGAGGTGCGGGAGGTGCGTGGGACTGCGTTCGCTTCGGTGCGGTACTTCGGTGGCGCGTGCTGCGTGGTGCGTGAGGTGCAGGAACCGCAGGAAGTGCAAGGTGAAGTGCAGAGTGAAATGCAGATGCCGAGCCGGGTTCAGCAGGACTGACCGGCTCTTGGGTGGGGAGTCTTCATGGGGCCCTCGATCACCCGCCAGACCCGCAGATGAATGGATGCGCAACCGTGATGTGGCGAGCCGTGACCCGCTATCCGGACTGCACTGACTCCTCAGCGGAGCAAGACCGTACGTTCGGTACGCAAACGGACATGCAGCCCAACTGCCGTTTCCGGTGCGCTATTCGGGCACGGGCGGCCGGTCCGGCCGGACCGGCCGGGGCAGCGCGAAGGCCGCACGGAACGCGGTTCCGTGCGGCCCTGAGAGGTGTCCGGTGCGTGTCAGTAGGCCGGGGCCTGGCCCTCGCGGTCGTAGAACGGGCGCGCCTGGGCGCGCAGCCACATCGCGACCGGGTCGTGCTCGTCCGCGAGCGCGACCGTGCACACCGGCACGCCCTCGGGTACGGCCCCCACGGACTGGCGCATCATCTCGCGCACCGACTCCAGCGCGGGCGCGGAGGCGTCGTAGAGGTCCAGCCCGACGGCGAGGTAGGGCGACCCGATCACCGGCTGTACCCAGGCGCGGCGCAGCGAGCGCACGGCGGGCGTGCGGTGGGCGTGCTGGGTGAGCAGTCCGTAGAACTGCGGGAGTTCGATCGAAGGCTCGGACAGCCGCAGCGGCCCCGCCGGCATCCGGTCGAGGCCGGTGGCGATCCGGCGCAGGTCGGCCCATGGGATGCCCAGGCCACCGCCCTGGGCGTGCGGGTTCAGCCACAGGCCCCAGCGGTCGGGGTAGAGGGCGCGGGCCACGTCGCGGCCGGTGACCACCTCGTAGCCGCGGTTCCAGCCGCTGGCGGCCAGCTCCTGCGGCGAGGTCACGCACGGCGCGTATCCGAGGCCCTCGACCTCCATGCCGCCGTACTGGGCGTCCGGCGATCCGGGCTGCCCGTGCCACAGCAGCATCCAGAGCCTGCCCTCGGCCAGCCCCTGGAGGAGCTGCTCGTAGCTGTCGTAGCGCCCGGGTGTCACCTGGCGCAGCATGTGCTCGACCTGTCCGGCCGCGGCCGTGCCTGACGCACTCACCCGGTACCCCTCCTCGTCCGCCCGTCGTCCCCGCGCACCCCGCCGCGCGTGCGGCCGGGCCATGCGGACAGCTTAAGCGCGACTACGGCAGGTAGAACGGGCGCACGCGCTCACGGATCCAAACGGCCACCGGGTCCTCCACCGCGTCGAGCAGGATCAGCTGCACCGGCCAGGGCGGCCGGACCCGTCCCAGCGCCCGCCCCAGGGCGTCCATCGGCGCGTTGCGGTGCTCCGGCTCCCATCCCGTCAGGCGGACACCGACGTACAGCTGCGGTTCCCCGCCCTCGACGCTCGCCAGGCAGCGGTGGGCGGAGGCGACCACCCCGTCGGCCCGGAACTCCTCGGCCGCGGCGGCCAGGAAGTCCACCGGGTCCTGCTGCCAGTCGGGCTCGTACAGGCGGACCCGGCCGCCGGCGGCCGTGCCGTCCAGGGGGCTGCGCCCGGCGCGGCAGAGCAGGGCCACCGCGGGCGGCGGCAGCGGGACGCCGACGGCTCCCTCGGGGTTCACGGCGATGCCGAGCTGTGGGGGCAGGCCGCGGGCGAACGCGACGGCGGGGGCGACGGCGAAGTCCATGCCGGGGCCGACGCAGGCCCGGAACTGGGCCTCGGAGCTGTAGACGGGCACGTAGGCGGCGCCGCCGATGTCCATGGTGGGCAGGTCCAGGGCCGCCGAGCCGGGGCCGCCGCCCGCGGGGAGCGGTACCCAGACCTCGCTGCGGGCCAGGGTCTCCAGGATCCGCGGCCCGGCTCCCGGGTCGCCCATCGCCGTACCCAGGACCGCTTCCAGTTCGTTGGCCGGCCAGCCGCTGCCCTGCATGCCCGTGTCTCCCCGTGTCCGTGCCGGTCCCGTCACTGCGGGGGACCGGTCACCGCCGAGGCTAGTGCGTCGCGGGGCCCGCGCCGAAGCCGATCCGGGTCACCCGGGCCGCCGCCGCCCGGTCGAGCAGGACGGCGGAGGCGCAGCCCGCCGGGAGCCGGCCCGCTTCGGCCTCGCGCACCAGCCGGGCGACCGCGCCGCGGTGCCGGGCGAAGGCGTACGCCGACACGCCGCGCCCCCGGGCCGCCTGCCCGGCCAGGGCCTCCTCGGCGGTGGCGTCGAGCAGCACCAGGTGCAGGTCGCGGCCGCGGCGGCGGGCGGCCCCGGCGAGCAGCGCCCGGACCCAGGTCTGCGTGCCGCAGTCGTGGACGACGGCGGAGTCCCCCGAGCGCAGCACGCGCCACAGCCCCCAGTAGTGCGCGGCGCGCACCAGGGGCCGGTAGGCGGCGTAGGGCAGCGCGCGGGGCATCCGGTGCTCCCAGCGCTCGCGGGCGTCCTGGGAGTCGATGCCGCCGCCCGCGACGGCGCGCTTGATGAGGGTGCTCTTGCCGCCGCCGGGCAGGCCGGACACGACGACGATGTCGCCCTCGGCGAAGCGGAGGCGGGCCGGGCCGCCGCGGACCGGGCCCCGGCCGCGCAGGTCCCGTACGGCCGCCGGGGCCGCGGGTCCGGGGCCGGCGGTCTCCCGCGGCCGGCGCTCCGGCCGGCCCGCCGCGCCGCCCGCCGCCGCACGCGCTCCCGGCACCCGCGCCGCCACCGCTCCCGCCGCCGTCGTCCCCGCCGCCGCACCGAATCTGCGCACAGTGATCGCCTCCCCCGGATCGGGTCACCAGGACCCTTGCCCCCTGAGTGTAAAGAGACGGTAATGCGGTGGACATGGTTCCGGTCGGGTCGTCGGACCGGGTGCGGGTCCGGCGGCCCGATCCGGGGCCCGCACGCCCATGCGGGCCCCGGCCGTGCAATGATGTGCGCCATCTGGACCCAACTGCATAAAGGCCGCTTGAATCCGCGCGGGAGAGTCCCGGGAGTTGCTGCGCACCCCGGGCGCCGAAGGAGCAAGACCCTCCCTTGAATCTCTCAGGCCCCGTACCGCGTGGATGAGGCAGATCTGAAAAGCGAGTCCGTACCGCCCCTTGGGCGGTGCGCGCTCCACCCAAGGTGCAAGTCGGGGAACTTCGGTGCGAATCGAGGAACTCCCGGCGAACCTCTCAGGTTCCGATGACAGATGGGGAGGATCCTCCTCGTCATGTCATGTCGATGCCCTGTCGATGCCCCGGGACCTTGGGAGCCACACCCATGAGCACTGCCCCCCGCCTGACCGCCCTCGATGCGCTGCACCGTTCGCTCGGTGCGACCATGACCGACTTCGCGGGCTGGGACATGCCGCTGCGCTACGGCAGCGAGCGCGACGAGCACAACGCCGTCCGCACCCGGGCCGGCCTGTTCGACCTGTCCCACATGGGCGAGATCACGCTGACCGGCCCCGAGGCCGTCAAGGCCCTGGACCACGCGCTGGTCGGGAACATCTCCACGGTGGGCGTCGGCCGGGCCCGGTACACGCACATCTGCCGCGAGGACGGCGGCATCCTCGACGACCTGATCGTCTACCGCCTCGGCGAGAGCGAGTTCATGGTCGTCGCCAACGCCTCCAACGCCCAGGTCGTCCTCGACGCGATCACCGAGCGCGCCGCCGGCTTCGACGCCGAGGTCCGCGACGACCGCGACGCCTACGCCCTGCTCGCGGTCCAGGGACCGCAGTCCCCGGCCATCCTGAAGTCGCTCACCGACGCCGACCTGGACGGGCTGAAGTACTACGCCGGTCTGCCCGGCACGGTCGCCGGGGTGCCCGCGCTGATCGCGCGCACCGGTTACACCGGCGAGGACGGCTTCGAGCTGTTCGTCGCCCCCGAGCACGCCGTGGAGCTGTGGCAGGCGCTGACCAAGGCGGGCGAGGGTGCCGGCCTGATCCCGTGCGGTCTGTCCTGCCGCGACACGCTGCGCCTGGAGGCGGGCATGCCGCTGTACGGGCACGAGCTGACGACCGCGCTGACCCCCTTCGACGCGGGTCTGGGCCGGGTCGTGAAGTTCGAGAAGGAGGGCGACTTCGTCGGCCGCGCCGCCCTGGAGGCCGCCGCCGAGCGCGCCGCCTCCGCCGCCCCGCGCAAGCTGGTCGGCCTGATCGCCGAGGGCCGCCGCGTCCCGCGCGCCGGGTTCCCGGTCGTGGCCGGCGGCCAGGTCATCGGCGAGGTCACCTCGGGCGCCCCGTCCCCGACGCTGGGCAAGCCCATCGCGATGGCGTACGTCGACGCGTCGCACGCCGCACCGGGCACCTCCGGCGTCGGAGTGGACATTCGCGGTACGCATGAGCCGTACGAGGTCGTGGCCCTGCCCTTCTACAAGCGTCAGAAGTGACGCTTCCCCCCACCGGGAAGCCCGCAGCGCAGCCCGCGGAACACACGTCGGCGCACGGGGCACCGCACGTCCCACCCCGTGAGACCCCTGTCCATCAGCACTCCCCCGCATCCAGGAGAATCAGGTCATGAGCAACCCCCAGCAGCTGCGTTACAGCAAGGAGCACGAGTGGCTGTCGGACGCCGTGGACGGCGTCGCGACGGTCGGCATCACGGAGTTCGCGGCCAACGCGCTCGGTGACGTCGTCTACGCCCAGCTGCCCGAGGCGGGCGCCCAGGTGACCGCGGGCGAGACCTGCGGCGAGCTGGAGTCGACCAAGTCGGTCAGCGACCTGTACTCCCCCGTCACGGGCGAGATCGTCGAGTTCAACCAGGACGTCGTGGACGACCCTGCGCTGGTCAACACCGCTCCCTTCGAGGGTGGCTGGCTGTTCAAGGTGCGCATCACGGACGAGCCGGCCGACCTGCTCTCCGCCGAGGAGTACGCCGCGCTCACCCACTCCGACAACTGACACCCCAGGGGATCCTGATGTCTGTTCTCAACACCCCGCTGCACGAGCTCGACCCCGACGTCGCCGCCGCCGTCGACGCCGAGCTCGTGCGCCAGCAGTCCACCCTGGAAATGATCGCGTCGGAGAACTTCGCTCCGGTCGCCGTCATGGAGGCCCAGGGCTCGGTCCTGACCAACAAGTACGCCGAGGGCTACCCCGGCCGCCGCTACTACGGCGGCTGCGAGCACGTCGACGTGGTCGAGCAGATCGCGATCGACCGGATCAAGGCGCTGTTCGGCGCCGAGGCCGCGAACGTGCAGCCGCACTCCGGTGCGCAGGCCAACGCGGCCGCGATGTTCGCGCTGCTGAAGCCGGGCGACACGATCATGGGCCTGAACCTGGCCCACGGCGGTCACCTGACCCACGGCATGAAGATCAACTTCTCCGGCAAGCTCTACAACGTGGTCCCGTACCACGTCGACGAGACCGGCCGCGTGGACATGGCCGAGGTCGAGCGCCTCGCCAAGGAGTCCAAGCCGCAGATGATCGTCGCGGGCTGGTCCGCCTACCCGCGCCAGCTGGACTTCGCCGCCTTCCGCCGCATCGCGGACGAGGTCGGCGCGTACCTGATGGTCGACATGGCGCACTTCGCCGGTCTGGTCGCCGCGGGCCTGCACCCCAACCCGGTGCCGCACGCCCACGTCGTCACCACCACTACGCACAAGACCCTCGGCGGTCCGCGCGGTGGCGTGATCCTGTCCACGCAGGAACTGGCCAAGAAGATCAACTCCGCGGTCTTCCCGGGTCAGCAGGGCGGCCCGCTGGAGCACGTGATCGCGGCCAAGGCGGTCTCCTTCAAGGTCGCGGCCTCGCCCGAGTTCAAGGAGCGCCAGGAGCGCACCCTGGAGGGCGCGAAGATCATCGCCGAGCGCCTGGTGCGCGAGGACGTCACCAAGGTCGGCGTCTCGGTGCTGTCCGGCGGTACGGACGTCCACCTGGTCCTGGTCGACCTGCGCGACTCCGAGCTGGACGGCCAGCAGGCCGAGGACCGGCTGCACGAGATCGGCATCACGGTCAACCGGAACGCCATCCCGAACGACCCGCGGCCGCCGATGGTCACCTCGGGCCTGCGGATCGGCACCCCGGCCCTGGCCACGCGCGGTTTCGGCGCCGAGGACTTCACCGAGGTGGCCGAGATCATCGCCGCCGCGCTGAAGCCGGAGTTCGACGCCGAGGACCTCAAGGCGCGCGTGTCCGCGCTCGCCGCGAAGTTCCCGCTGTACCCGTCGCTCTAGGGAGCGCCCACGGAGGGCCCGGGCCTGTTTTCCACAGGACCGGGCCCTCTCGCGCGAACGGGGGGACGGGCGGGCGGGGGCGTGAGCTGTCACACGTCCGCCCGCCCGACCCCCGGGTGACGCGTCCGGCCGCTGAGCCGTTCACCTCACCGCGTTAAGCTCGGCTGTCGGACAAAATCCGAACAATCCGCCTCTCCTGCCCCCTCCACCCCACGAGCAGACAAGGGAGTCCGCCACCGTGGCCATCTCCGTCTTCGACCTTTTCTCCATCGGCATCGGTCCTTCCTCCTCCCACACGGTGGGCCCGATGCGCGCCGCACGCATGTTCGTGAACCGGCTGAAGAAGGACGGTGTCCTCGCCCAGACCTCCTCCGTACGGGCCGAGCTGTTCGGCTCGCTCGGCGCCACCGGGCACGGTCACGGCACCCCCAAGGCGGTCCTGCTGGGCCTGGAGGGCCACTCCCCCCGCTCCGTGAACGTGGAGAGCGCCGACGACGAGGTCGAGCGCATCCGCCGGACCGGCCGGCTGCGCCTGCTGGGCGCGGAGATAGGTGACGGCCACGAGATCGCCTTCGACGAGCCGAACCAGCTGATCCTGCACCGCCGCCGGTCGCTGCCGTACCACGCGAACGGCATGACCCTCTTCGCCTACGACGAGTCGGGCACCCCGCTGCTGGAGAAGACCTACTACTCGGTCGGCGGCGGCTTCGTCGTGGACGAGGACGCGGTCGGCGAGGACCGGATCAAGCTCGACGACACCGTGCTGAAGTACCCCTTCCGCTCCGGTGACGAGATGCTGCGCCTCGCCAAGGAGAGCGGCCTGTCGATCTCCTCGATGATGCTGGAGAACGAGAAGGCCTGGCGCACGGAGGAGGAGATCCGCGAGGGCCTCCTGGAGATCTGGCGCGTCATGCAGGCCTGCGTCGCGCGCGGCATGTCCCGCGAGGGCATCCTGCCGGGCGGCCTGCGGGTCAAGCGCCGCGCCGCGGGCACCGCGCGCCAGCTGCGCGCCGAGGGCGACCCGCAGGCGCACGCCATGGAGTGGGCGACGCTGTACGCGATGGCCGTCAACGAAGAGAACGCGGCGGGCGGCCGGGTCGTCACCGCGCCCACCAACGGCGCCGCGGGCATCATCCCGGCGGTCCTGCACTACTACATGAACTTCGTGCCGGGCGCGGACGAGGACGGCGTGGTCCGCTTCCTCCTGTCGGCCGGCGCGATCGGCATGCTGTTCAAGGAGAACGCCTCGATCTCCGGCGCCGAGGTCGGCTGCCAGGGCGAGGTCGGCTCGGCCTGCTCGATGGCGGCGGGCGCCCTCGCCGAGGTGCTGGGCGGCACCCCGGAGCAGGTGGAGAACGCGGCCGAGATCGGCATGGAGCACAACCTCGGGCTGACCTGCGACCCGGTCGGCGGCCTGGTGCAGATCCCCTGCATCGAGCGCAACGGCATGGCGGCCGTCAAGGCGGTCACCGCGGCGAAGATGGCGATGCGCGGCGACGGCACCCACAAGGTCTCCCTGGACAAGGTCATCAAGACCATGAAGGAGACCGGCGCCGACATGAAGGTGAAGTACAAGGAGACCGCGCGCGGCGGTCTCGCGGTCAACGTCATCGAGTGCTGACCGGTCCGGGGAGGGGCGCCGAGCCGGCGCCCCTCCCCGGACGCGCGGCGGATGCAACCGCGAGGCCGTATGGCGTGTCTTCACCAGTGACACTACTGTCCCCACATCCGAAGAATCGGGGGACGTCATGCGCCATCACCTCAACCGCATCCACCACCTCATACGCTCCGTCCGGGGCGGCGCCCGCCCCGGCTCCGCCCACCGGCGGCGGCTCTCCGCCGTCACCGCCGGGGTCCTGCTCACCGCCGGGTTCGGCCTGGCCGTCCCGGCCTCGGCATCCGCCGCGACGACGACGCTCGTGACCAACGCCCGCTGGGGCGGTCACTGCACCTACGACCGGATCGTCATCGACCTCTAGGGCTCCGTCCCCGGGGTCACCGTCACGCCCGTCTCCGAGCTGGTCTACGACGGCTCGGGCAAGCCGGTCCCGCTCGCCGGTTCGTACTTCCTGGCGATCCGGCTGCATCCGGCCGCCGCGCACGACGAGGCCGGGCAGTCCGTCTACACCGGCCCGAAGCTGCAGAAGATCTACCTCCCCAAGCTCAAGGGCCTGGCCTTCACCGGTGACTTCGAGGGGTACGTCTCCTTCGGCGCCGCCTTCGACACCGCGCCGCAGTTCACCACCTCCACGCTGCACTCCCCGGAGCGCTTCGTGGTCGACATCGCCCACCCGAACACCTGCTGAGGGGCGTTCACCTCGGGCGACCGGCAGCGACGTGCGAACCTAGGATGGCCGCATGTCGCTGCCGCATGCCATTCTCACCGCGCTGCTGGAGAAGCCCTCGTCGGGGCTGGAACTGACCCGGCGCTTCGACAAGTCGATCGGGTACTTCTGGTCGGCCACGCACCAGCAGATCTACCGGGAGCTGGGGCGGCTGGAGGAGACGGGGCTGATCCGGGCGCTGCCCGGCGAGCAGCCCGTGCGCGGCCGGCGCAAGGAGTACGAGGTCATGGCCGCCGGGAGCGCCGAGCTGGCGCGCTGGGTCGGGGAGAGCCAGGATCCCAAGCCCGTCCGGGATCCCCTGCTGCTGCGGGTCCGGGCGGCCGGGGTCGTCGGGGTGCGCGGGCTGGGGCCGGAGCTGCGGCGCCACCTGGAACTGCACCGGCGGCAGCTGGCGGAGTACGAGGCCATCGAGCAGCGGGACTTCCCGCCGGGCCGGGACGCCGACGAGGACCGGCTGCGGCGGCTGGTGCTGCACGGCGGACTCGGCCTGGAGACGTTCTGGCTGCGCTGGCTGGAGGAGGCCGTGGCCGAGGTCGACCGGCTGGCCGACCCGCCGCGGGAGGCGCCGGACGGCGGCTGAGGGGTGCTGGGCCGCCGGGACGGGCCCCTGCCGCGGCTGACGCGCCTCCGCCCCGGCAGTGGGGCGGAGGCGGGTGCGGGACTACTTGTTCAGGGAGGCCCAGAACTCGTCGAAGCTCAGCAGGCCGTCCTTGTTGGCGTCCTTGCTCGCGACGATCGCGTCAGCGACCGCACCGGTGACGTACGCGTCACCCATCGCCTTCATGGCCGCGCTGTACTCGTCGGCCGTGACGAAGCCGTCGCCGTCCGCGTCGAAGCGGCCGAACGTCGCCCGCGCGCTCTCGATGTCCGCCATGGGTCCACCCCTTCTTGGTGCTTGTTGACCGGCTCAGGGTAGCGGCCCCGGGAGCGGTCTCCCGCCGGGGGGCCCGATCGAGCGGTCGATAGAAATGCGATTACCCCGGAGTACGGCGGAAGCAATAATTCCGGCCAAGAAATCAAGCCCCCACTTGTCACGCTCCGGGATCACGGCATAACGTACCGGCATTGCCGCCACACCAGGAGCGCAGGGCTCCCAGGGACAAGCGGCAACAAGGGCGATCACACAGGTGACGATCACAGTTGACGCATCATTCGAAGTTCTGCCCTTCACCCGTACGTGCCGCCACATCTGGGAAGACGGCGACCATGTGCTGATCGGCGTGAGTCCTGGTAACAGCTACTTCACCGCCGAGCGCATCAGCAGCCTCTCCCGATGGGCCACGACCCGCTTCGCGCAGGTCGACTTCGTCTACGCGGATCTCCACGTGGACCGGATGTTCGCCGCCTTCGGCTACACCGCGGAGCACGCGGGCAAGCGTGCCGCCAAGGAGATCAAGGCGGTCCGGCGACGGATCCTGAAAGGCGTCGCGGAATCCGGCCCCCAGGACGCCGAGATCCGGGTGAGGGCACTCTCCGAATTCCAGGGCAACCCGGTATACGAGCTGCTGCACCGACGCGTGCTGCATTTTCTGGAAACAGATGATGAATTCCGCAAGGGGTGCGAGGAAATGGCACTCCACTTCGTCGGCTCGAAGCTCGCCGAGGGCGAATCCATCACCGATGAGCAGTTGCGGGTCTGTTTCGACTACATGGCCGCGGAACTGCCGTTCTTCCTCGACACCCCAAGCATTCTCGGAGTGCCGTCCTCCGTCGCGGCCTACCACGTCAAGATGCCGCTGACCGATGTCCTCTACGCACGCGGCGGGGGCCTGCGGGCGACCCGCAACCAGGCCTGCGCCGTCGTGCGGCCCGAGGCCGTCCCGAGCACCACGCACAGCGCACACACCGCACCGACCGAAGGGACCGTCGATGAGCGTCGAGCAGCTTGAGGGCGCGCAGGACGCGGCGGTCCTCGACTTCCCCCTCTCCCGGCGCGGGGACGTGCTGCCCGAGGAGTGCGGATGGCTGCGCGAGAAGGCGCCGGTCGCCCGGGTCCGTACCCTCACGGGCGACCCGGCCTGGCTGGTGAGCAGCTAC
The DNA here is from genome assembly GCF_040611795.1 of Streptomyces sp. NPDC006529. NCBI lineage: Bacteria > Bacillati > Actinomycetota > Actinomycetes > Kitasatosporales > Streptomycetaceae > Streptomyces > Streptomyces sp. NPDC006529. The sequence continues at coordinate 31,455 of NZ_JBEXPB010000047.1, forward strand.
GCCCTGGCCAAGCAGGTCCTGGAGGACGAGCGCTTCAGCCTCAAGGACACCGCGAACGCCGGGGCGCCCCGCCAATACGCGTTGACGATCCCCCCCGAGGTCGTCGACAACATGGGCAACATCAACAGCGCAGGGCTGCGCAACGCCGTCATGAAGGCGCTCAACCCGCGCCAGAAGGGACTCCAGGACTGGCTGGCCGCCACGGCCGGCGAGCTGATCGACCGGCTCGTCGCCGAAGGCGGCCCGGCCGACCTCCGGGCGGGGTTCGCCGACCCCTTCTCGGCGGCGCTGCACTGCCAGGTGCTGGGCGTGCCCTTCGCGGACCGGCGGCGGCTGATGTCGGGGCTGGACGTCGCGTTCATGACCGCGCGCGAACCCTTCGCCGACTCGGCCCTCAACTGGTACAAGGACGTCGGGTACTTCGCCGACGCACTGCGGGCGCAGCTCGCGCTGCCCGCCGAGGAGCGTACGGGGCTCCTCGGCCGGTTCGCGGAGCTGAGGGAGGCCGACCCGGAGTCGGCGCACCTGAGCGACGACATGTTCGCGACGGTGGCCGTCTCGCTCTTCGGCGCGGGCGCGGTCTCCACCTCGGCCTTCCTGGTGCTCGCGGTCCTCGCGCTGCTCCAGCGGCCCGAGCTGATCGGCTACCTGCGCGCCCACCCGGAGCGCATGGGCAAGGCGGTGGACGAGCTGCTGCGCTGGAACCTGTCGGTCGGGGACGGCCTGCCGCGGATCGCCCTGGCGGACGTGCGGCTGGGGGACGTGCTGGTCAGGGAGGGCGAGCTGGTCCTCGTCCTGCTGGAGGGCGCGAACTTCGACCCGGAGGCCTTCGAGCGCCCCGAGGAGCTGGACCTGGAGCGGGACTCGCCCAACGCCCACCTGGCCTTCGGCGCGGGGCGGCACTTCTGCCCGGCGTCGGCGCTGGGCCGCGCCCATGCCGAGATCGCGCTGTCGGTGCTGGTCGACCGGCTGCCGGCGCTGCGCCTCGCGGTGCCGACCGAGAACCTGGTGTGGCGCACGGGCTTCATCAAGCGGCTTCCGGAGCGGCTGCCGGTCGCCTGGTAGCCGCTGCGGGACGTGACGGTGCCCCGGGGATCGGCGGATCCCCGGGGCACCGTCATGCCGCGCCGCCGCCCCGCCCGGTCCTGCCGGGCGGCGCCGGGTCAGCGGAAGATGCCGGTGTGGCCGAGCGAGTAGCGGCCGGGCTGCGGGTAGACGGCCAGGCCGTGCGGGCCGCTGCCGACCGGGATGCGGGCGAGCTGGTGGCCGTCGGCCGTGTCGATCGCGTAGACCTCGGAGTTGTAGCGGCCCGAGAGCCACAGCACCTTGCCGTCGGCGGAGACGCCGCCCATGTCGGGGCTGCCGCCGTCGGGCAGGTCCCACTTCTTGGTGAGCCGGTTCTGCTTGAAGTCGAAGACCGAGATGCTGCCCTCGCCGCGGTTGGAGATGTACATCTCCCTGGAGTCACGGCTCACGTACAGGCCGTGGCAGCCCTTTCCGGTGGGCAGCAGCTTGGGGGTGTCGAAGGCATCGCCGCCGAGGACCCACATGCCGTGCGCCATCATGTCCGCGACGTAGAAGGTCTTTCCGTCCGGGGAGACCTTGACGTCCTGCGGCATCGCGCCCTCGAAAGGCAGTTTCTGCTGGCCGATGACCTCCATCTTCTCGGTGTCGACCTTGAGGAGTTCACCGGAGAACTCGCAGGAGACGATGAAGTACCGGCCGTCCGCCGAGAAGTCGGCGTGATTGACCCCGAAGCAGGTCACCGGGACGGTTTTGACGCGGTCCATGGTGTGCGGATCGCGGAAGACCAGCTCCTTGTCCATCGAGGCCATGACGATGGCGTACTTGCCGTTCGGCGTGAAGTAGAGGTTGTACGGGTCGTGCACCTCGACGGGCTTGCCCGCCTCCCCGGTGGCGGGGTCGATCGGGGTGAGCGTGTGCCCCCGGTTGTTGTTCACCCACAGGGTCTTCAGGTCCCAGGAGGGCACGACGTGCTGCGGCTGGACGCCTACCGGGATCGTCTCGATCACCTTGTACGTCGCCGGGTCGATGACGGACACCGTGTTGGAGCTGGTGTTCGGCACGTAGACGCGGGAGGGGAAGTTCTTGACGACGGGCGAGAGCTGGTTCGGCCGGTCGGCCGCGTACACGTCGTCGGGCGCGAGGAGCGGCGGCATTCCGGCCAGTCCGGGCGGGGCGGCCGGAACGGCCTTCACGGGGCGGGCCGGCCCGCGGGAGCCGAGCGCCTCGGGCTCGCCCTTGTCGGCCGCTCCGCAGCCCGCCAGGGCGGTGAGGGCCAGTGCGGCGAGCAGCACGGTGGCTTTCCGGGGAAGGCGGTGGGTCGTCATGAGGTCAGCAGCTCCGTGGTGGTCACCGCGCGCAGTTTGCGGCGCGCGAGGTCTTCGAGGAGGGGTGGCAGCGCGTCGACCGTGTCCGCGTAGCCGAAGTGCAGGCTCACCACCGATCCGCCGAGGATCGGCCCGGTGACGTTGCGGATGACGGCCGCGGCGCCGGGTGAGGTGAAGTCGAGGGAGTCCACGTCGTAGGAGAGGACGTGCGGGTATCCCGCCCGCTGGGCCAGGGTGCGCACCAGGGGGCTGGCGTACTGGGTCTGGGAGGGGCGGAACCAGGTGCCGATGGACCCGGTGAGCCGCTTGAGCCGCTGCGCGCACCCTGTGATCTCGGCGTACGCCTCCGCCTCGGGCAGGGCGTTGATCGCGAGGTGGCGCTGGGTGTGGTTGCCGAGTTCGTGCCCGCCGTCCAGGATCCGGCGGGCCAGCTCCGGGTGGGCGTCGAGCCAGCTGCCGATGGCGAGTACGGTCACCCGCGCCCCGGCCTTCTCCGCCTCCGCGAGGACCGCGCGGGCGATGGCGGGCTCGCCGTTCCCGTGGAAGGTGAGCGCCACCGCCGGGCTGTCCCGGGCCCCGTGGACGATCTCGACGGGCTGTCCGGGGAACCGGCGGGGGGCGGGGGCCGGGGCGTGCGCGGCGGCCGGTCGGGTGGCGGGGGGCGGCGCCGCGGGCGGGGCGGCGGGGCGGCCCGTCCCGCAGGCGGCGGTGAGGGCCCCGGCGGCGACCGCCGCTCCGGCGCGCAGGGCCGTACGACGGTCTGGGTAACAGAGCACCTGCCCATTTAAGGGGTGATTGGCCCGATAGGTAATGATTGACCCAATTCGGGATGGTGACCGAAGCGGGACCGAAGGGGGACTGTCCGCTATGTGATCAACGATTCACGCGGAGCGGTCGATATTTATTCACTGATTACGAGGTGAGTGGCCCACCTCACCTAGGATTTAGATAGAAAGTCTTAGGATATACACACTTATGTCCGAGTTGGGGGTTTTGGCGTTCGGCCCCTCGTCTGCCATAGTCGGAACCACGGCTTCCCCATTGACCCGAGCGAAGTCGCAGCCGAGGATCACACCCCCTTCGATCCTCGGCTCACCCATGAAGCCCCCGAAGCGCCGCACTACGGCGACAGGGGGCTTCTGCGTTGCCGGGAGCGGTCCGCGGCCTCAGCGGTCGAGGACCCGCATCTCGAACCAGGTGGTCTTGCCCCGCGGTAAGAGGTCGGCGCCCCAGCGGTCCGAGAGCTTGTCGACCAGGAAGAGCCCGCGGCCCGTGGTGTCCAGCTCGTGGACGGGCATCAGGCAGGGCAGCCCGCGCGAGGGGTCGCGCACCTCGATCCGGATCCAGCCGCGGCGGCGCAGCATCCGCAGACCGAAGGAGCGGGCGCCGGTGTGCCGGACCGCGTTGCCCACGAGCTCGGAGACGAGCAGCACGGCGTGTTCGGCGGTCTGCGGGGACAGCGCCCAGAGCCGGGACGCCACGTGCTGGGTGAGCCGGCGGGCGAGGGCCGCGGACTCCGGGAGCGAGGGCAGGGTCACCTCCCCGTCGGCCGGACTGCCGTACAACTCCACTGCTTTCAGGCCCTGTTCGTCCTCCAGAGCCGCCGTCGGTCGTACGGCGGGAGCGCTGCTGCGCTGCCGCGGCTGTTCCACACCCTCCAGGCCCGCCATGCGTCCATCATGAAGGGCCGAGCCCTCCCCCGGTGGGGTTCCGCGCGAAAACGCCCCCTCGGAATGCTTCATTCCGGAGGGCGTCCCGTCATATGCCGACGGCAAGCGGAGCGTGGTTACACGCTCCCCACCTGCGATGACTTACCGCTGCGAGATCATCACCCAGAGTCGATCTCCACAGGTTCTTAAGGTTCCCTTAAGGCCTGGCTAATCCACCCGCAGGGAGGACGCCGTACCGGGCGCCCCCCACCGCGGCCCGCGTGCTCAGCGGAACGTGGCCTTGCCCGGGCCCTCCTCGACGAAGCTGCGCATGCCGCGCTCGCGGTCCTCGGTCGCGAACAGCCCCGCGAACCAGTTGCGCTCGATGGTCAGGCCGGTGTCGATGTCCGCCTCCAGGCCGGCGTCCACGCACTCCTTGGCGGCGCGCAGGGCGATCGCCGGACCCTGGGCGAGCTTGGCGGCCCAGGCGTGCGCCTGCTCGTACACCTCGGCAGCGGGCACCACGCGGTCCACCAGGCCCAGCGCCAGGGCCTCTTCGGCCTTCACCATCCGCCCGGTGAAGATCAGGTCCTTGGCCTTGGAGGGACCGATCAGCCGGGACAGCCGCTGGGTGCCGCCCGCGCCCGGGATCAGGCCGAGCAGGATCTCGGGCTGGCCGAGCTTGGCGTTGTCGGCGGCGATCCGGTAGTCCGCGCACAGCGCCAGCTCGCAGCCGCCACCCAGGGCGTAGCCGGTGACGGCCGCGACGACGGGCTTGGGGATCCGCGCGACGGCGGTGAAGGAGTCCTGCAGGGCGCGGGACCGGGCGATCATCGCCGCGTGGTCCATCACCTGCATCTCCTTGATGTCGGCGCCCGCGGCGAACACCTTCTCGCCGCCGTAGAGGATCACCGCGCGCACGTCCGCGCGGTCCGTCGCCTCGGCCGCCAGCTCGCGCAGGCGGTCCTGGGTGGCGACGTCCAGGGCGTTCATGGGCGGACGGTCCAGGCGGATGGTGCCGACGCCTGCCGAGACTTCGAGAGTGAGGGTCATACGGCGAAGGTTAGCGGGGGTTAACGAGGAGTGGCCCGGTGCCGTGGATCACAGCACCGGGCCACTCCTCATTCCGTACGCGCTACTTGATCCACTCCGCCCAGTCCATGTTCCAGCCGTTGAGGCCGTTGTCCGGAGCGATCTGCTTGTCCTTGGAGTTCTTCACGATCACCACGTCACCGATCAGCGACTCGTTGAAGAACCACGCGGCCGGCATGTCGTCGTCACCGGCGCCGCGGGCGTCGCGCAGGCCCACGCAGCCGTGGCTCACGTTCTCCGAGCCGAAGGTGTCCGAGGAGGCCCAGTAGTTGCCGTGCACGAAGGTGCCGGAGTTCGACAGGCGCATCGCGTGCGGGACGTCGGAGATGTCGTACTCGCCGCCGAAGCCGACGGTGGCACCGTTCATCCGCGTCACCTTGTACTTCTCGCTGATGACCATCTGCCCGTTGTACGTGGTCGTCGCCGGGGCGCCCGCGGTGATCGGGACGTCCTTGAGGACCACGTTGTCCCGCACGACCTGCATCTGGTGGGCGCTCGCGTCGACCGTGGTGACCTGGGAGCGGCCGACCTTGAAGGAGACGGTGCGGGTCTGCTTGCCGTAGACGCCGGGGCGGCCCTCGACGCCGTCCAGGGCGATCTTGACGGTGACCTTGGTGCCCGCCGCCCAGTACTTCTCGGGGCGGAAGTCGAGCCGGTCGTTGCCGAACCAGTGGCCCTCGACCGGCACCGGCGGCTCGGCGGTCACCGTGATGGCCTTCTCCACGGCCTCGGGATGGGTGATCCCGCGGCTGAAGTTGATCGAGACCGGCATGCCCACACCGACGGTGTCGCCGTCCTCGGGCAGGTAGTGGCCGACGAAGGTGTTCGTCGGGGTGAGCGTCGTGAAGGCGATGTCCTTCGCGGACTCGCGCCCGGCGCCGTCCTTGGCGACCGCGTGCACCTTGTACTCGGTGGCCGAGCCGAGGTTGCGGGCGGGCTCCCAACTGGCGCCGTCCGGGGCCATCTTGCCCTCGACCGCGTTGCCCTTCGTATCGGCGACCGTCACCGTGGTGAGCTTGCCGCCGGTGCTGGTTATCTTCAGGACGCCGCTGGTCGCGACCTCCTTGGCACCGTCGTCCGGCTTTATGGTGACCGTCGCCTGCGAGGCCTCGGTACCCGTCCTGCCGTTCGCGCCGCCGCCCTTGCCGTTGTCCCCGCCGCCGCCTCCGGTGGTGTCGCCCGCGCCGCTGCACCCGGTGGTGAGCAGCAGGGCCGCCCCGAGCAGCAGGGCCGGCAGGCCGGTGCGGAAGCGGCCGCGAATCGGCTGCAGGTTCACTCTTGTTCTCCCCCATGTCCCCGACGCGCGGACAGTCGCGCGCTGGGCGAAATGGAATCACACGGCGGGACGGGATGAGGAAACGGATGTGTCACCGTTCCGTCCCAAACGCCTGTGAACAGGGAAAAGGAGCGGTCAGTCCTCGGTGCCGGGCTTGGTGCCCCAGACGTAGACGGCGTCGCCCTCGGTCAGCAGGTCCCACAGGCGGGCCGCGTCGGGGACGGTGAGGTTCACGCAGCCCGCCGAGCCGCTGTAGTTGTAGAGGTTCCCGCGGTGGCCGTGGATGGCCTGCCCCTCGTCGAAGAACTGGGCGTACGGCATGGGGGCGTTGTCGTACAGGGTGGAGTGGTGGTCCTCGCTGCGCCAGTACACCTCGTGCCAGCCGGGCCGCGTCTCCTCGCTGTCGCGGCCGGTGCGGATCGGGACGGGCGCGAAGACGACCTCGGTGTCGCGCTGCACCCACAGCAGCTGGCGGTCCATGTCCACGCAGGTGACGCGGTGCGGGCGGACCGGGCAGCGGCCCTGCGCGTTGGGGTCGGGCCGGGCCTGGACGGCGACCATCGTGCGGTAGGTCCCGAGGTCCGGGTAGCCGTCGGCGGGCCGCAGCCGCTGGGCCCGCTGGAAGGTGCGGATGGCGGCGCAGTCCGCCGGGCTCTGGACGCCGTCGACCGGCCGGTGCAGGTACGCCTCCAGCTCGCGCTGGTAGGGGCCGGTGCGGGCGGTGCAGGGAGCCTCGGGCGCGCCCTGCGCGACCGGGAAGGCGACGGCCGCCGCCTCCGGGGGGTGCTCCGTGACCGGGGGCCGGGCCGGGCCGGCCAGGGCCAGCACCGCGGCCAGTGCGGCCGCCCCGCGTATCGCGCCTGTCGCCATGCCGCCTCCTGACCCCGCCGGCCCGCGGGCCGGGCTCGCAGTGCCAGCCAACCCCGGCGGGCCCGTCCCGGCGCGCGCGGATGCGCCGATGCGGTGACGGGGTCACCCCACCGGCGCATCCGGGAGCCGTCCGGCCGCCCGCTCCGGGTCAGCCGCGCGGGCTCCGGCGGTCCGGGCCGCGGCCCTTGCCGCCGTCGCCCTTGCCGTGGTGGTCGCGCGCGTTGGTCAGCCGCTGGACGTACACGTGGTCCGGGGTCCGCCCGTCCACGTGGAGCGGGCCGGTCACCCGGTTCCGGGGCACCTTGTACCCCTCGGGGACGTCCGTCTCCACGAGGTAGTAGTAGCCGTCGGAGAGCCGCGGGAAGGTGCAGACGCCGTCGCGGTCGGTGGCGCAGCCTTCGGTGACCCGCCGGTCGGCGTTGATGCCGCGGTGCTGGAGGCCCTTGGTGCCGTTGGTCTCCTTCCAGACCTCGAACACCGCGCCGCGCAGCGGCCGCCCGGTCTTCTCGTCCAGCTTCACGACCTTGATCGTGCCGGTGTGCGGGTCGGGCACCCTGCGGTTCGGGACGTTGACGACGAGGCCGTCCTTGACGTCCCCCTCGTCCGGGGCGAAGGCGGTGACCGGCTCGGCGGGCCGCTCGTAGCCTTCGGGCGTCCCGGTCTCGCGCCAGTAGTAGGTGGCGCCGACGGGCAGCTCGACGGTGCAGCCGCCCTGGGCGTCGGTGACGCACTCACCGGGCAGCCTGGTGTCGGGTCCGGTGCCCTGGGCGGCCGTGGTCTGGAGGTCCCGGCGTCCGTTGGTCTCCTTCCACAGCTCGAACCGCGCGCCGCGCAGGGGCGCGCCGCCGTCCTCGTCGGTCTTCCGCAGCACCACCTTGACGGTGGCGGGCGGTACCGCTTCCTTCTCGTTGACCGCGGTGACCCGGACGCCGTCCTGCGCGTTCTGCGGGGTCAGCCGGACCGGGTGGACCGGGTTCGCGGGCAGCAGGTAGCCGGCCGGCGCGGCCGTCTCGCGCCAGTAGTACGTGCCCAGCGGGCCGGTGTGCTCGCACAGCCCGGTGCTCGTGGTCACGCATTCCTCGACCTTGGTGTCGGCGTCCGGGCCGGTGAACTGGGCGCCCGGGCGGCCGTTGGTCTCGTGCCACAGCTCGAACGCCGCGCCGGCCAGGGGCTTGCCGTCGGCGTCCTGCTTGAGGACGGAGGTCGCGCCGCGCACCACCGGGGGCGCGCAGTCCGGCAGGTCGCCGTCGAAGGGATAGGCGTGGAACTCCTGACCGCCGCCCCCGCCCCGGATCCCGGTGTGCGTGAGGTCGCCGGTGGTGAAGAACCGGCCGTTCATGCCGGGCAGGGTGACCTCGGTGGCCGAGGCCTGCGCGCCGACCAGCACACTGCCCTGAAACTGGCCGCTGCCGTTCAGGTGCACGGCGGTGGCGTCGGGGAAGTTCCACAGCAGCCGGGTGCGCAGCGCGTTCCACGCGTCGGCGCCCGGGCCGGTGTCGTTGATGCTGCCGCTGAAGGTGCTGATGGTCCGGGTCGTGCCGTACACGTTGACGAGCACGGTGGCGCCCGCCGGGATCCGCGCGAAGCGGACGCCGATCGCGCCGTTGTTACGTCCGACCAGGTCGGCGTCGACCTCGAAGACCTGGAGGGCCGAGGTGTCGTCGCCGGTGAAGACGAAGGTGCCGTTCTGATTGCGGACGGTGCCGGTGGCGGGACGGCGCTGCCCGCCGGGGTGCGCGTAACAGGTACTGGCGGCGGTGAGCCGGTCGCGCAGCGGGGCGTACGGGGTCGCGGCGGCCGGGTCCTGGACCGTCGGGCCGGTGATGGTGCCGGGGCCGGGCGCGGCGCCCGCATGCCGCACCACGCCGCCGTCCGAGATCAGCCGCTCGCCCGCGGCGATGTGCACGTCCCGGCCGGTGGTGAGGAAGTCGGCGCCGACCGGCGGCGGGACGAGGGAACCGGCCCCGACGACGCCGATGTTGTACGCGCTGCTCGCCCCGGCCGCCTTGTCCTGGTCGAAGGTGCCGAGGACGACGACCCGGCCCTCCGCCTCGGCGGCGCGCTCGCGGACCAGGAAGTCGCCGCCGACGAAGATGTTGACGCCGTTGTCGCGGCCCTTGGCGACGCCGTCGACACCGATGGGCGGGTACGGGTCCGGACAGTCGCCCGGTACGCACGGACCCAGCCCGCCCGGCAGTGGTGCCCGCACGGCGGCCGACGGGCGCTCGCCCGCGGCGCCGCCGGAGCCCCCGGAACCGCCGGGTCCGGCCGCCAGGGCCGTGGGCGCCCCGGCGGCCAGTACGGCCCCGATCGCGAGCCCGAGGGTCCACTTCCTTGCTGACATGACGCTCCGTCCGTTGCTGCCGCTGTCGGCGCTGTGTGCGCTGACAGGCTGGACGCGGGGTCCGGCGAGCCGCGCGGACCGACACTCCCGGCCAGGGCCATCCCGGTCGGACAATCACTCGATCGGTCCGCGCTCAGCCGAGGGCGGAGCCCGCGACCCAGTCCGGCCAGGAGAGGTTCCAGCCGCTCAGGCCGTTGTCCGGAGCGACCGTCTTGTCCTGGGAGTTCACGATCTCGACGACGTCCCCGACCAGGGTCCGGTCGAAGAACCAGCCGGCCGGGGTGTCCGAGCCGCCGCCCTTGTCGTCGCGCAGGCCGATGCAGCCGTGGCTGGTGTTGCTGGCGCCGAAGGTGTCGGGGCTGGCCCAGTAGTTCCCGTGCAGGAAGGTGCCGGAGGCGGTGAGCCGCATGGCGTGCGGGACGTCGGGGATGTCGTACTCGCCGCCGAAACCGACGGTCTGGCCGTTCATCCGGGTCACGTCGAACATCTCGCTGACCACCATCTTGCCGTTGTAGGTGGTGTTCTTCGGCGCCCCGGCGCTGATCGGCAGGGTGGAGAGCAGCCGGCCGTCGCGGCGTACCTCCATGGTGTGGGCGGCCGCGTCGACGGTGGAGATCTGCCGGCGGCCGACGGTGAAGCTCACGCGCTTGCTCTGGACCCCGTACGAGCCGGGGGCGCCCTCGACGTCGCGGAGCTTCATGTCCACGGTGACCTCGGTGCCGGGCTTCCAGTACTCCTTGGGCCTGAAGTCGATCCGCTCGTCGCCGAACCAGTGGCCGGTGACCTCCACGGCGGGGTCGGCGGTGATGGTGATGGCCCGTTCGACCTCGGCGCGGTTCTTGATGGGCCGGTTGAAGGTGAAGGAGACGATCATGCCGGTGCCGACGGTGGAGCGGTTCTCGGGCTTGAAGTAGCCGATGAACCGCTCCTCGGGGACGTAGGTGGTGAAGCTGGTGTGCCGGGCCTGGCGGCGGTTGTGGCCGTCGACCGCGACGGCGTCCACCGTGTACTTGGCGGCGAGCGCGAGCCGTCCGGCGCCCGCGTCGGGGTGCCAGCCGAGGCCGTCGGGATCGATCGATCCGGGTACCTGTTCCTCCTGCGCGTCCTCCACCTTGGTGACCACGACCCGCTCCAGGCGCCCCTCGGGCACGTGCACCGTCAGCGGCCCTTCGGCGGGCACGCCCTTGGCGTTGTCCTCCGGGGTGACCCGGATGGCTTCCTGCGGCGATCTGGCCTTCCCCGGGAGCTGGATCTCCACCGGGGAGCCGCCCCCCTCGGTGCATCCGCCGACTCCGCCCATCAGGCCCGCCCATGCCGCCACGGCGGCCATCCCGGCCCGCGCCCGCCTCTTCACAAGTCTCACGGTGCGTCCAACGACCGTCCCGTCCAGGGGAAACGTGAGTGCCGCCCAGGTTCCGGGCAGAACAGTGGGGAGGACCGGACGGGGGTGGGCTGCGGCCGGGACGCCGCAGCCCCCTTCCCTCCCCCCGCAGGTACCGAGGAGCCGTGGAGGCGGGCAGTGACGAGCGCAGCCGAGGACGAGGCGGTGGAATCCGTTCCGCACGCCCCCGAAAGGACCGACGGCCACATGGACGGCCGGGGCGGCGGATACGCCGACGGGCAGGTGTCCGTGCAGGTGGGCGCCCAGGTCGCCAAGGCGGTCGCGGGCCGGGTACGGGCCCGCCCGCTCCCCGGGCCGACCGTGTGGCCCGGCTCCTCGCACCCCCTGGGAGCCCGCTACCGGACCGGCCCCGACGGGGTCGCGGGCACCAACTTCGCGCTGTGGGCGCAGGGGGCGGAGTCCGTGGAGCTGTGCCTGTTCGACGAGGGCGGCGCCGAGACCCGGTGCACGCTGGCGGAACTGACGCACGAGATCTGGCACGGTTTCGTGCCGGGCGTGCGCCCGGGGCAGCGGTACGGCTTCCGGGTGCACGGCCGGTGGGACCCCTGGACGGGAGCCCGCTACAACCCGGCGAAGCTGCTGCTGGATCCGTACGCCCGCGCGGTGGACGGGGACTTCACGCTGCCCCCGGAGGTGTACGGGCACGTGCGGGACTGGCCGCAGCAGTACATCGCGGACACCGTGCGCGACGACCGGGACTCGGCGCCCTTCGTCCCGAAGGGGGTGGTCGTCCACGACGACGACGACTGGGCGGACGACGTGCGCCCCAAGACGCCGTGGGCGGACTCCGTCATCTACGAGCTGCACGTGCGCGGTTTCACCATGCGCCACCCGGGGATCCCGGAGGAGCTGCGCGGCACGTACGCGGGACTGGCCCATCCGGCGGCGCTCGCGCACCTGACCGAGCTGGGGGTGACGGCGGTGGAGCTGCTGCCGGTGCACCAGTTCGCGCACGAGGACCACCTGCTGCGCCGGGGGCTGCGCAACTACTGGGGCTACAACTCGGTCGGCTACTTCGCCCCGCACGCCGGGTACTGCGCCTCGGGCACCACCGGGCAGCAGGTCGGCGAGTTCAAGCGGATGGTGAAGGCGCTGCACGCGGCCGGGATCGAGGTGATCCTCGACGTGGTCTACAACCACACCGCGGAGGCGGGCGAGCTGGGCCCGACCCTGTCGCTGCGCGGGATCGACAACCGGGGCTACTACCGGCTGCAGAACGACCAGCGGCGCTACGCCGACTACACGGGCTGCGGCAACACCCTGCACGCCGGGCGCCCCCACGTACTGCGGCTGATCACCGATTCGCTGCGGTACTGGGTGACGGAGATGGGGGTGGACGGCTTCCGCTTCGACCTGGCGGCCGCGCTGGCCCGCTCCATGCACGACGTGGACATGCTGTCGCCGTTCCTGGCGGTGATCGCGCAGGACCCGGTGCTGCGGCGGGTGAAGCTGATCGCGGAGCCGTGGGACGTGGGGTCGGGGGGTTACCAGGTGGGCGCCTTCCCCCCGCTGTGGACCGAGTGGAACGACCGGTACCGGGACGCGGTCCGCGACTTCTGGCGGGGCGCGCTGCCCGACGTGCGGGACCTGGGCTACCGGCTGTCCGGGTCCAGCGACCTGTACGCGTGGGGCGGCCGGCGCCCGTACGCCTCGGTGAACTTCGTAACCGCGCACGACGGTTTCACCCTGCGCGACCTGGTCTCCTACGAGCGCAAGCACAACGAGGCCAACGGCGAGGACGGCCGCGACGGGACCAACGACAACCGGTCCTGGAACGGCGGGGTCGAGGGGGAACCGCCCGAGGGCACCGACCCGCGGATCGCGGCGCTGCGCCGGCGCCAGCTGCGCAACCTGCTGACCACGCTGCTGCTGTCGACGGGGGTGCCGATGCTGGTGGCGGGCGACGAGTTCGGCCGGACCCAGGGCGGCAACAACAACGCCTACTGCCAGGACAACGAGACGGGGTGGGTGGACTGGTCCCTGCTGGAGGACCCGGCCTGGCGGGAGCTGTTCGCGCTGACCGCGCGGCTGGTGCGGCTGCGCCGGGAGCACCCGGTGCTACGGCGGCGGGCGTTCTTCTCGGGGCGGCCCCAGGGCGCGGACGGGCTGCGGGACCTGGCGTGGTTCACCCCGGACGGCGCGGAGATGACCGAGCGGGACTGGTACGCGCCCGCGGCCGCGCTGGGCTTGTACCTGTCGGGGCGGGACATCCCGGGGCGGGACGAGCGGGGGCACCCGGTGACGGACGACAGTTTCCTGGCCCTGCTGCACGCCGGGGACCGGCCGGTGGCGTGGACACTGCCGGGGGCGCCGTGGGCGGCGGAGTACGAGGTGGTGCTGGACACCTCGCGGGAGGACCAGGAGGCGGCCCCGGGCGTGCGGTACCGGGGCGGGCGGACGATGACGGTTCCGGCGCGGTCGGTGGTGCTGCTGCGGGTGGTGTCCTGAGGGGGCGTCGGGTGGCGACCGCGTGGCGGCGGCGCGGTGGCGGTCCGGTGGCGGCTTTCCGGCCGCGGCGGCGGCCGCCGCGGCGCGCCCTGCGATGATGTGCCGTCGTACACGCGTGCGCTTGCGCGCGTGGCAACGGGGTCGTCGAAGGGGCTGTGCGGATGGCCAGTGTCAAGGCCGCGCTCGGGGAGTTGCGCGGGGCGCAGAAGTCGGCGAAGGGGGTGTCGCTGTACTCGCGCTTCGTGAACCGGCCCGCCGGGCGGTACCTGGCCGCCGGTTCGTACGCGCTGGGGCTCAGCCCGAACCAGGTGACGCTGGTCAGCGCCGCCTTCAGCTTCGCCGCCGTGGGCGCCGTGGCGCTGGCCGGGCCCTCGTGGGGGCTCGGTTTCGCGGTGTGGGCGGCGCTCGCCGTCGGCTTCGCCTTCGACTCGGCGGACGGGCAGCTCGCCCGGCTGCGGGGCGGCGGCAGCGCGGCGGGCGAGTGGCTCGACCACGTCGTGGACTGCGCCAAGCTGACCGCGCTCCACACCTGCGTGCTGATCGCCTTCTACCGCTTCCCGGAGGCCTACGGGACCACCGGGGACGGCTGGCTGCTGGTGCCGCTGGGCTTCCAGTTCGCGGCCGTGGTGACCTTCTTCGGCGGACTGTTGACGGAGAAGCTCAAGCCGCGGCCGGCTCCGGGGAGCGCGGCCGCCGCGCCCTCCACCCTGCGCGCGGTGGCGCTGCTGCCCGTGGACTACGGGGTGTTCAGCCTGGTGTTCCTGCTGCTCGGCGGCGGGGAGCTGTTCCGCTGGGCCTACGCGGGATTCGGCGCGGTGGCCGCGCTGTTCCTGCTGGCGTTCCTCGCCAAGTGGTTCCGCGAACTCAGCGCAGTTCGGCGCTGAGCGGGCCCGGCGCGGGAGCGGCGAGCGCGTCCAGGGCCCGGCGCAGCTGGGTGCTGGACGTGTGCACGGTATAGGGGAAGTAGACGACGTCGACGCCGACGGTGGCGAAGTCCTCTTCCAGCCGTTGGCCCTTGGGCGTGCCGCGCCAGTCGTCGCCCTTGAAGATCACGTCGAAACGGACCTGCTTCCAGGTCTCCAGTTTGTCGGGGACCGTCTCGACGAAAGCGGCGTCGACGTACTTCACGCTGCGGACGATTTCCAGCCGCTCGACGAGCGGAATCATCGGGCGGCGCCCCTTGGCGCGTTCCGCCATCTCGTCGGAGACCACCCCGGCCACCAGGTAGTCGCACCGACTCCGTGCGTGCCGGAGGATGTTGAGGTGCCCGATGTGGAAGAGATCGTAGGCGCCCGGCGCGTAGCCGACCCGGTACGGCCTGCGTGCGGGCGCGCCCCCTGCGGACGTGTCCTGCTCGGTCATGTGTTACCCCCCAGAAGCCGCGCCCCCCGGCGCGGCGGATCAGCAGACAATAGCGTGCGCGTTCCACCTCGTGCGGGTGAACGATTAGGGTGTGCAGCGCATCGACCTGGGGGGAAGGGGACGTTCAGTGTCCATATCCGGTCACCGGCGCCTGCTGCTGGTATCCACCAATTACGCTCCCGAGCACGCGGGCATCGGCCCGTACGCCACACAAATCGCGGAGCACTGGGCGAATATCGGCCACGATACCCATGTCCTCGCGGGTATGCCCCACTATCCCTCCTGGTCGCTCGAACCGGAGTACAAGGGGGCGCTCCGGCGCACGGAGAAGCGCGCGGGGGTGACCGTGCACCGGCGTGCGCACACCGTCCCGGCGCGGCAGACCGCCGTCAAGCGGGCCCTTTTTGAAGGATCGATTCTGCTGCACGGCGCGGTGGCCCCGCCACGGATGCCGAAGCCGGACGCGGTCCTCGCCCAGATGCCCAGCCTGGCGGGCGGCGTGCTCGCGGCGCGGCTCGCGGCCCGGTGGAAGGTCCCCTTCGTCCCGGTAGTCCAGGACCTGATGGGCGCCGCCGCCGCGCAGAGCGGGATCAGCGGCGGCGACCGGGCGGCCGTGATCGCCGCTCGCGCCGAGGCCTACGCCCTCAAGCGCGCCACCCTGGTCGGCGTCATCCACGAGACCTTCGTGGACCGGGTCGTGGGCATGGGCGTGGACCCGGAGCGGATCCGCCTGGTCCCCAACTGGTCGCACGTGCCCGCCCCCGCCAAGCCGCGCGACGAGACCCGTCGCCACCTGGGCTGGGCCCCCGGCCAGACGGTGGTCCTGCACTCCGGGAACATGGGCCTCAAGCAGGGCCTCGACGTCCTCGTCGACGCGGCCCGCCTCGACCCCGGCGTCCGCTTCGTCCTCATGGGCGACGGCAGCCAGCGCGGGGCCCTGGCCGACCTGTCGGCCGACGTGCCCAACCTGGACATCATCCCCCCTGCCGCCGACGGCGAGTTCCCCGATATCCTCGCGGCGGCGGACGTGCTCGCGGTCACCCAGCACGCGGGCGTGCTCGACATGAGCGTGCCGTCCAAGCTCACCTCCTACTTCGCGGCGGGCCGGCCGGTCGTCGCCTCGGTGGCGGCCGGGGGCGGTACCGCCCAGGAGGTGGAGCGTTCGGGAGCCGGTGTGCTCGTCACGCCGGAGGACCCGGGCGCGCTGCTGAAGGCCGTACGCGCGCTGGCCGACGACCCGTGGGAGGCCGACGCGCTCGGCGCGGCCGGTCCGCGCCACGTGGCGGCTCACCTGAGCCGTGCGGCGGGCCTCGCCCGCATCGACGCACTGATGGACGAAGCACTTGGGGGTCCCCGGCCGTGATCGAGACGAACCGCCCGGCAGCGGTCCCCGCCGAGGACGAACCCGACCTCCTCAGGGACCAGTTCCGCCAGCTGACGCGCTACCGCAGGCTCATCGGCGCGGGCATCGGTATCGGTCTGCTGGGCGGTGTGTACCTGGGCGTCTCGACCGCCGACACCTACGTCGCCACCGCCGACGTGGTCCTGCGCACGCCCACCGACGACCCCTTCAACCCGAGCATCGCGCCCGACAAGGCGATCAACATCGGCTCCGAGCGGCAGGTCGCGCTCAGCAGTTCCATCGCGGCCGAGGCCGCGAAGAAGCTCGGCGTCCCCGAAACCGGTCTCGCGGCGCTGCGTTCGGGGCTCCAGGTCACCAACCCGCCGCAGACCATGGTGCTGCGCTTCACCTACACCTCCGCGTCCCCCGCGCAGGCCGCCAAGCGCGCCAACGCGATGACCGAGGCGTACCTGCTCAAGCGGCGCGACGCCCTCGACGTCACCCGGGACGCGATGGTCAAGAGCTACAAGGACCAGCGCGACCCGGTCGCCAAGCAGCTCGACGACCTGGTCAAGCAGATAGCCAACATGCCCGCGGGCAGCGCGCGCGACGCCGCCTACTCCTCCCGCACCGACCTGCAGAGCAAGGTCGGCCAGCTCAACGGCAACATTGCCAAGCTCGACGCGCTCGACATGACCCCCGGCCGGGTCACCAGCGCCGCCACCCCGCCCACCCGGCCCGACGGCCCGGGCATCGTCATGTCGCTCGCGCTCGGCGCGGCCGTCGGTCTGGCCCTCGGCCTGCTCGCCGCCTGGGTCCGGCTGGTCTTCGACCCGGCGCCGCGTTCCGACGGCGACGTCTCGCGGGCCCTGCGCGCCCCGGTGCTCGGGAACCTGCCCCGCGACAAGACCGGCGGCGGGCCGCTGCTCGCCGCCGGCGAGGCCGATCCGCGGCTCGCGGAGGAGTACCGGTCCGTGGCCTTCCGGCTCGCCTACGACTCCCGGTTCGCCGACCGCCGGCGCCTGCTCGTGGTCGCCCCGCGCGGCAGCAGCGAGACCGCCGCCGCGGTGGCCGTGAACCTCGCCGCGTCCTTCGCCGAGACCGGCAAGGACGTCCTGCTCATCGAGGCGGACCTGCGGACGCCGCTGCTCGCCAGCCAGCTGCCCACCGACGCGGGCGGGCGGCCCCGCTGGAGCCAGCCGCCGGGCGGGACCGGCGGACCCGCCGAGCCGGAGTGGCCCGACGGGCGCCAGCTCGTCGTGGACGCCGGCGAGTCCGGCGCCTTCGACCTGATCCCCGGCGAGCGGGTGCGCAACGTCGCCCGCGCGCTCACCACGCCGCGCGCGACCCGGCTGATCTCGGAGGCCGACTCCCCGAACTCCACCGTGGTCGTGCTCGCGCCGCCCGTCCTGTCCTACGCCGACGCGCTCGCGCTGGTCGACCGGGTCGACGGCGTCCTGGTGGTCTGCGACCCGCGCGCCGTGCACCGCACCGACCTGACCCGGATCCGCGAGCTGATCAGCGGCGCGGGCGGCACCGTACTGGGCGCCGTCCTGCACGGGCCGCTGCCCGGCGAGAAGCGCGGCTGGTCCGGCCGCCGGTCCGCGTCCCGGACCGCGCCGGCGTCGGCGGTCCCGGCCGCCGCGGCCGCGCCCGCCGCCCCGGCCCGCGGCGAACTGCCCGAGCCGGACCAGCAGATCCCCGGTGACGGCAGCGACACGGTCGCCCTGCGCACGGTCCGCACGGGCCGCAGATGAGCCGTCGCGGTCTCGCCGCCCTCTCCTCGGTCCTGGACCAGGCGGCGTCCAGTGCCACGAACATCCTGGTGCTGGTGCTGGCCGCGCGCCTGTCCTCGGCCGCCGGTTTCGCCGCTTTCTCCATGGTCTACGTGACCTTCAGCGTGCTGCTCGGGCTGAACATGGCGTACGTCGGCCAGAGCGTGGTCCTGGAGCACGGGGAGCGGCGGGCGGTGGTCTGCCGCTCCGCGGTGGCCTTCACCGGCTCGGCCTCGGTGCTCGTGGGCGGCGCGCTCGCCGTCGTCGGCCTCCTCCTGTCCGGTCCGGCCGCGGGGGCGTTCCTCGCGCTGGGCGCGGTGCTGCCGCTGGTCCTGGTCCAGGACGGGCTGCGGTACTGCTTCTCGGCGCTGCGCACGCCCGAACGGGCGCTGGCCGCCGACGCCTTGCGGCTGGTGTGCGTGGTGGGCGCCCTGCTGCTCCAGCCGTCGGGGGCCTCGCCGGGCCGGCTGGTGCTCGTGTGGGGGGTCTCGGCGCTTCCGGCGCTGGCGCTCGGGCTGTGGCTGCTGCGGCCGTACGTGCGCGGGGCGCGGGCCGACCTGCGGCCGTACCTGCGCCGGGGGCACCTCGGGCAGCGGTTCGTGGTCGAGTTCGCGGTGGGCAACGGCTCCAGCCAGCTCGCGGTGCTCGGGCTCGGTGTCTTCGCCACCCCGCTCGCCGTGGGCGCGCTGCGCGGTGCGAGCACCCTCTTCGGTCCGCTCAACGTCCTGTACAACTCGGCCAACGCCTTCGGGCCGCCGATGCTGGGGCGGCGCGGGGGCAAGCGTGCGGTGGTCCGTACGACGGGGGCGCTCGGGCTGGTCCTGGCGACGCTGGGCGCGGCGTGGGCGGCGGTGCTGTACCTGCTGCCGGACCGGCTGGGGCGGCAGTTGCTCGGCGAGACCTGGTCCTCGGCGGCCGCCCTGCTCCCGGCGACCGGGGCGCAGTACGCGGCGATGGGGCTGGGCACCTGCGCCCTGCTGACCCTGCGGGTGCTGGCGCCGAAGGCGACGCTCTCCGTGCAGGTGGTCTTCTCGGTGCTGTCGGTGGTGCTGATGCTCGGCGGGTACGGGGTGGGGGGTGCGCAGGGCGCCGCGTGGGGCCTGGCGGCCGGCTCGGCCCTCAAAGCCCTGGCCGCCTGGACCCGCGCCAC
Organism: Streptomyces sp. NPDC006529; assembly: GCF_040611795.1. Taxonomy (NCBI): domain Bacteria; kingdom Bacillati; phylum Actinomycetota; class Actinomycetes; order Kitasatosporales; family Streptomycetaceae; genus Streptomyces; species Streptomyces sp. NPDC006529. The sequence goes on from NZ_JBEXPB010000047.1 coordinate 50,516, forward strand.
CCGCCTCCCGACCCCGGAGCCCGCCACCCCGACCCTCGGGCCCGCCACACCCAGCCCGCCCGCCCAGACCCCTGGGCCCGCCACATCCAGCCCGCCCGCCCAAACCCCTGGGCCCGCCACATCCAGCCCGCCCGGCGATTGAGGGCCCGCCGGAGGCCCCACCGGC
>NZ_JBEXPB010000048.1:0-48250 GCF_040611795.1 Streptomyces sp. NPDC006529
GCTGGACCGGCTCCCGCTCACCCCGAGCGGGAAGGTGAACCGGCGGGCGCTGCCCGCGCCCGAGGTCCAGGCCGAGCAGCTCGGCACGCAGTACATCGCCCCCCGCGACGACATCGAGGACACGCTGGCGGCCATATGGTCCGAGGTGCTCGGAGTCGACAAGGTCGGCATACACGACAACTTCTTCGACCTCGGCGGGGACTCGATCCTCTCCATCCAGCTGATCTCCCGGGCTCGCCGGGCCGGGCTCCGGCTGACCTCGAAGCTGCTCTTCGTCCACCAGACGGTGGCCGAGCTGGCCGCCGTGGTCGAGCGGACCGCCCCCGCCGCCGACCGGCTCCAGCACCGGCCGGACGAGCCCGCCGAGGTGGCGGGCGCCGTCGAACTCACCCCCGTACAGCGGTGGTTCTTCGACGAGCACACGGTTGACCCGAAGCGGTACACGATGTCCGTGCACGTGGGCCTTGCGCCCGAGACCGACCCGGTCCTGCTGGCGTCGGCGCTGGATGCGGTCGTGGCCCACCACGACGCGCTCCGCCTGCGCTTCACGCCGGACGGGGCGGGCGGCTGGACCCAGCAGTACGGGGAGGCCGTACCCGGGGCGCTCGCCGTACAGGACGTCGCGCCGGGAGCCGACCTCGACGAGTCCCTCCACCAGGCGGCGTCGCAGGCCCAGCGCGCCGTCGACCCGACCTCCGGAGCCCTGGTGAAGGGCGTGTTCCTGCGCCTGCCCCGGGGCCGCGCCCCCCGGCTGTTCCTGGCCGTGCACCACCTGGTGATGGACGGGGTGTCCTGGCGGGTCGTCCTGGAGGACCTCGCCACGGCGTACGAGCAGCTCGCGGCGGGCCGTACGCCCGTCGACCTGGGCGCCAAGTCCAGCAGCTACCAGCAGTGGGCCCGGCGCCTCGCCGACCACGTCCGCGACGGCGGCTTCGACCACGAGACGGCGTACTGGCGCAAGGCGGCCCGGCCCGTCGCCGGACACGACCCGCGCACCGCCGTCCACGGCGACCTGGCGGTGGAGAGCGTGCGCTTCAGCCGCGCCGAGACCGAGGCGCTGCTGCACAGGGCCCCCGCGGCGTTCCGCACCCGGATCAACGACGTCCTGCTGACGGCGCTCGGCCGGGTCCTGGGCGACTGGGCGGGCGACCCGGTCACCATCGCCCTCGAAGGCCACGGCCGCGAGGAACTCTTCGAGGACATCGACCTCTCCCGCACGGTCGGCTGGTTCACCAGCATCTACCCCGTCACCCTCGACGTCCCCGCGGGCGACTGGGGCCCCGCCCTCAAGGCGGTCCGCAAGAACCTGCGCAAGATCCCCGGCCGCGGTATCGGCTACGGCGCCCTGCGCTACCTGTCGGCTCCCGGCAGCGCGGCGCACACCGCCCTCGCCGGTACCCCGCACCCGCGGATCAGCTTCAACTACCTCGGTCAGTGGGACGGGGGCGCGGGCGGGACCGGCCTGATCCGGGACCGGTTCGAGGGCCTCGGCGCCGACCAGGCACCCGGGCAGCCGCGCCCGCACCTCATCGACATCGTGGCCGCCGTCAGCGACGGGGAACTGCGCGTCGACTGGATGCACTGCCCCGCCGTCCACACTCCCGACACCGTCCGCGCCCTCGCGGACGCGTACCGCACCGCTCTGCGGCAGATCGCCGCGATCGCCGGTAACTGACCACTCCCGGAAGGACATTGTCATGGCCCGTTATGTGCTGAGTGACGAAGAGAAGAAGGGCGTGGCGTCCCTCGCCGACGCGTTCCTCGCCGCGCACCCCGTGTGGGAGCCGATGGAGTACGCGGACGCGATACGCGTCGAGGCCGAGCGGCTCCCCGTCGGCGTCCGGCAGTTCCTCGTCTCCGCCCGAGCCGCCGAGGAAGCGGTGATCGCGGTGGCCAACCTCCCCGTCGACGAGAACCTCGTTCCGACGCCCCCGAGTTGGCAGATCGCCGAGAAGGAGGGCGCCGCGATCCGCGAGGAGCTGGTCCTGCTCCTCATCGCCTCGGTGCTCGGTGACCCGTTCGCCTGGACCAGCCAGCAGAACGGGCGCCTCGTCCACGACGTCTGCCCCTCCAAGGGGCAGGAGGCCTCACTGACCAGCGCCAGCAGCGAGCAGCAGCTGACCCTGCACACCGAGGACGTCTTCCACACCTGCCGCGGCGACTACGTCGCCCTGATGTGCCTGCGCAACCCCGACGGCGTGGGCACGACCGTCGCCGCGGTCGACGCGGTGGAGATCGCGGAGCCGCTGCGCGAGGTGCTGCACCAGGACCGGTTCCGGTTCTTCCCGGACGACTCGCACGAGGTCGTTCCCCACCACAGCGCGGAGCACCCGTCCGCACTGGAGGAGCGGCCGCACGAGGTGGCGTCGGTGCTCTTCGGTCCGCAGGACTCGCCGTACCTGCGGATCGACGCCGACTTCACCAGCCCGCTGGCGGGTGACGTGGAGGCCGAGCGCGCCATGAAGGAGGCCGCCGAGCAGCTGGCCGCCGCCGCCGAGCGGGTCGTGCTCAGCCCGGGCGAGGCCGCGTTCATCGACAACTACCGCGTCATCCACGGCCGGGACACCTTCACCCCGCGCTACGACGGCACGGACCGGTGGCTCAAGCGCACGAGCATGGTGCGCGACCTGCGCCGTACCTACGTCCACACCAAGTCGCGCTCGCGGCTGCTCGCCTGATGGCGGTGGTACAGGAGCCGCCGGTCACGGTCGAGGGGCGCGGCGGCGGCCGCGGGTTCACCCTCCTGTGGATCAGCCAGGCGTTCAGCGAGTTCGCGTACAGCACCTCCCTCATCGTGCTGCCGCTGCTCGTCCTCGCGCTCACCGGCTCGCCCTCCCAGGCGGGGATCATCGGCTTCGTCGACGCGGCGGCCATGCTCCTGGCGGGGCTGCCCGCCGGGGCCGTCGCCGACCGGTACGACCGGCGGGCGGTGATGCTCTGGTGCGAGGCCGCGCTGGTCGCCGTCTTCGCCACCCTCGCCCTCCTGCTCTGGGCGGGGCAGGCCTCCCTGCTCGCGCTCGTGGCGCTCGCGCTGGTCAACGGCGCGGCGACGGCCATGATGACGGCCGCGGGCGAGGCGATGATCCCGAGCCTGGTGCCTGCGGCGAAGCTCTCGCAAGCGGTCGCCATGAACTCGGCGCGGACGTACGCGGGCCAGCTCGCCGGCACCTCCGCGGGCGGCTTCCTGCTGGCCCTGAAGAACGCCTTCCCCTTCGTGGCGGGCTGCGCCGCGCACCTGGCCGGGCTGGTCCTGCTGCTGTTCATGCCGAGTCGACCGGCCGCGACGGCGGCCGGGCCGCCCGGAGCCGCCGGGGAAGCGGACACGGCCGGCTCCGGCCCGGCCCCCGGCGGCCGGCGGGACCTGCTGGAAGGGATCCGCTGGATCGCCCGCCACCCGTTCCTGCGGCTCGCGCTCTGCTACGCCACGGCGACGAACCTCTTCTTCGGCGCCATCTACTTCATCGTCATCGCCTCCGCGCAGAGCAGCGGCATGAACGCCGGGCTCATCGGCCTCATGGCGGGCCTGCTCGGCGTCGGCGGCCTGCTGGGCGCGCTCGCGGCGCCCCTGCTCATGCGGATGTTGACCGGCCCCCGGCCCATCCACCTGGTGCTGTGGCTGTTCGCGTCGCTCACCGTCGCCATCGCGGTGCTCCCCGGCGGCTACACGCCCGGGATCCTGCTGGGCGCGATCGCGTTCGCCGCGCCCACGGCCAGCGCGTGCTTCCAGACGTACCTGCTGATGCTCACCCCCGACAGCCACCGCGGGCGCGCCATCAGCGTCGCGGGGATCTGCAGCGGCGCGGGGGGTGCGATCGCCCCGCTCGGCGGCGGCGTGCTCCTCGACGTCGCGGGCCGGTCCGCGGGACTGCTGGCGTGCGCCGCCGCGATGGCCGCGATCGCCCTGTCGGCCGTACTGAGCCCGGCGATGCGCAGGGGCCCCGCGTAAGGGCCCCCGCCCGACGATCCCCGCCTCCACCCTCCTCCTGACGAAAGACGGGCACGGACACCCCACCATGACCACCACCCCCCTCTCCAGTCCCTCCACCCCCTCCCGCCCCGCCCTCGACCTGGCGGACCCGGACCTCTACACGAGTGAAGACCGCTTCGCGATGTGGCGCGAGTACGTCGCCACCGATGCCGTGGTCTGGAGCGAACCGGGCATTTCCCCGAGCGGATTCTGGTCCGTCTTCTCGCACAAGGACGTCTCCGCCGTGCTTTCCCCGAAGGCGCCCTTCACCTCCGAACACGGCATGATGATCGGCTTCGACGCGGAGCATTCCGACAACTCCGGCGGCCGGATGCTCGTCGTCAGCGAAGGCAGCTGGCATTCGCTCCTCAAGCGGCTGATCGGCCCTTTCCTTTCCCGGTTGCGGGCCCCCGAACTCGAATCGGTGCTGCGCCGTGAAGTCACGGAGATCATCGAGCGCCTGAAGGCCGAGGACATCACCGATATCGCCCTGGAAGTGGGGCCCCGGCTGCCCGCCGCGATCGTGTGCGAGGTCATCGGCGTACCCGTCGCGGAGCGCGAGCAGCTCATCGAGTTGACACATCACGCCTTCGGCGGGGAAGACAGTTCCTTCGACAAGATGACCCCGGCCGAGGCGCACACGGAGATCCTCTTCTACTTCCACGAGCTCATCGAACGGCGCCGGAAGGAGCCCGGGAACGACCTCGTGAGCGCGCTCCTGGCGGACGGCCGGCTGAGCACCGAGGACGTCCTGATCAACTGCGACAACGTCCTGATCGGCGGCAACGAGACGACCCGGCACTCGATCACCGGCGCCTTCCACGTCGCCGAGCGGTTCCCCGGCACCCTGGACGCCCTGCACGCCGATCCCGGGCAGACCGACCGGGCCGTGGAAGAGCTGGTCCGCTGGACCTCCCCGGCCGCGCACGTCCTGCGGGTGGCCACGGAGGACTGCGAGATCGGCGGCCGCGCGGTCCGGCGGGGCCAGCCCGTGGTGGCCTGGCTGTCCGCGGCCAACCGCGACGAGCGGCTCTTCCCGGACCCGCACACCTTCCTGCCGGACCGTTCCCCCAACCGTCATCTGGGCTTCGGCACGGGTCCGCACCACTGCCTGGGCGCGGCCCTGGCCCGGGTCGAGCTGAAGGAACTGCTGCGCCAACTGGCCACCGAGGCGCGGGGCGTGCGGCTGCGCGGCGAGGCGCGCTGGATGCGGTCGAACCTGGTGCAGGGCTACAGCGGCCTGCCCGTGTCGGTGGACTGGCGCTGACCCCGGAGTGGCGCGGGCCGTTCCCGGCTGTTTATGATCAAGAGGACCTTTCTGGGGGAGCGTCGCTTTGCTGGAACTGCGCCTCAATGTCGAGGATTTGGCCCGTATTCATGTCGTCAGTACGCTCGGCGTCGCATTCGAGACGCATTTCGCCTGGAGCCGGCTGGCCGAGCAGCAGCGCGACGGATTAGCCGAATGGCGCCGGACCACCCGGCACCGGATGCGCCGCACGTCCACCGTGCATTCGGCGCTGGAACCGCCGCTTTCGCTGCTGGAAACCCTGACGTCACCGGTGCCGCGGGAGGGGGACCTGTTCCACGCCACCGCCGTGGAACCCTTCTGGGACCGCATATCGCGCGCCCTGAAGGCGGAACGGGACGCGTGCGGGCGGGCCATGCTGGCCGGCGGGATGGAGCACGTGCTCAACAGCCTTCACCACGCGATCCGTTGGACGTCGCCGGTGCTGCGCGTCGCCAACTCCCAGGCGCCCCGCACGGCCGACCTCGCGGGGCGCGGAATGACCATCGTGCCCTCGCTCTTCGCGCCGCAGCCCTTCCTCATCGACGCCCACATGGGCTGGCAGGGCCTGCCCATCCTCGTCTACAACATCACGCCGGACCCGGAGTCGGCCACGGCCATGTGGCAGGGCCAGGAAGGCGAATCAGCCCTGCGCGACCTGCTCGGCCGCACCCGGGCCGACGTGCTGGCCACCCTGCAGAAGGCCCGTTCCACCGGGGAGATAGCGGACCGGCTCCAGATCTCCAGCCCCTCGGCCAGCAAGCACATCACCGTCCTGCGCCGGGCCGGTTTCGTGACCACCGAACGCAGACAGAACTGCTCCGTCCACACCCTCACCCCCCTGGGTGAGGCCATCCTCGGCTGACGAATCGAGCCCCCATGCCCTACCTGGTCCGCCACACCGCACCGGCCGCCCCCACGGTGCGCCTGGTGTGCTTCCCGCACGCGGGCGGCGGCGCGAGCTACTTCCGCGGCTGGTCCCGGCACCTGGCCCCGTCCGTCGAGCTGCTGGCGGTCCAGTACCCGGGCCGGGAGAGCCGCTTCACGGAACCGCTGGTCGGGGAGCTGGCCCCGCTCGCGGCGGGCGCCCACCGCGAGCTGCTGGCCGAACCGCCGCTCCCCACCGTGCTGTTCGGCCACAGCATGGGAGCGATGGTGGCCTACGAGACCCTCCTGCTCCTGGAGGCGTCCGGCGCCGCGCACGTCACCCGGCTCTGCGCCTCGGGCCGCGCCCTGGACGCGCCCCCGGTCGGCGCGGCCGAGACCACGGACGCCGAACTGATCGCCTCGGTCAAGGCCCTCGGCGGGACCAACGCGCAGGTCTGGGACGACCCGGAGCTGAGCGGGCTGCTGCTCCCGATCATCCGCAACGACTACCGCCTCATCGACACCTACCGCCGCGCCCCCGGCACTCCGCCCCTGCGCGCGGAGGTCCTCGCCCTCTCGGGCGACGCGGACCCCCGGATCACCCCGGAGCAGGCCGCCCTCTGGGCGACGGCCACCACCGGCCCCTTCTCCGCCCGGGTCTTCGAGGGCGGCCACTTCTACCTGACGGAGCACGCCGCCGACGTGGCCCGGCTCGCGGTGGCCGGCCTCCCGGGCGCCTTGCACGGGTAGGCCGCGCTGTGGCGGGGGCAGGCCCCGTACAGCGCGCGGGCGCGGCCGAGGTCGACGGGCCGGCCCTCCTCCAGGCGCAGGAAATGGCCCAGCTGCCACTCCTGCGCCCGGTCGGCCTGCCGGTTGGCGGCGCTCACCCACGGCGGGTAGACCCGGAAGGCCCGTTTGCCGCCGACCCCGTCCACCGCGAGGACGCCGTGGCGCCGGAGCGCGTCCAGGGGGAAGACGAACTGCCCGAAGTGCCGCCCGTCGCGGGTGCTGACCACGAAGAGGTCGATGCCGTCCGCCGCGTCGAACGGCTGGATGGGGCCACCCGGGGCGGACCGCTTCCACACGGTGACGAACTGGCCCGCCTTGGTCGGCGTCACCCTGGCCGCCCGGAACCGCACGGACAGCCCGTCGAGCGTGAACGCGTGCGCGGCGTAGGCGGCGCTCTCGGCCTCGGCCACCGGCCGCGAGCAGCGGAACCCGCAGGGGTCGTAGACCAGCTCCTTGGCCGCCAGCAGCTCCTCGTGCGGCGCGTCGGCGCCGGTCAGGGGCCAGGGGGCCGGGTCAGCGGCGCGGTCCGTGCGGTGTGCAGTCATCCGCCCACCCTGTCACGGACGTGCCCCCCGGTAGACGTACCCGGAGGCAGCGGTCTCGCGGACCGTCACCGAGGACAGCGGCAGCGCTGCGCTCAGCCGGTCCCAGATCCACCGCGCGAGCACCTCGCTGGTGGGGTTCTCCAGGCCGGGCACCTCGTTGAGGTAGCGGTGGTCCAGCTCCTCGCGCAGCGGCTGCAACGCCGCCTCGATCTCGCCGAAGTCCCCCACCCAGCCGCGCTCACCGGGCACCTCGCCGCTGACCGTGACGTCCACGCGGTACGAATGCCCGTGCAGCCGGGCGCACGTGTGGTCCTCGGCCACCAGAGGGAGCCGGTGCGCCGCCTCGAAGGTGAACTCGCGGACCATTTCCATCTGTCGGATCCCCAGCTGCTCGTGGCGAAGACGCGTGCCGAGGGCGCCTTCCGGCGCCCTCGCCCCTGCCCCACCAGCGTGTGCCGTGCGCCTAACGGGCCCCTAACGATCCGCTAATGGCGGGTCGTAAGGCGAAATAGCGCACCACAGTGGGCATGTGGGGAGCGCATGCGAAAGGGCGGGGTGGCCGTCACCGCGGTGACGCCCACCCCGCGCACTGGCCGCCCGTGCCCGGCGGGTCAGCCCCTCGCGTGCTGGGAGAGGGTGGCCGCCAGGAGGTGGGAATCCAGCAGGGAGACGTCCGCCGTCCGGTCCGCCCGCGCGTAACCGGACAGCATCCGCTTGGTCAGGACGAGCGCCTCGGGCGCGCGCCGGACGAGGGGCCTGATCCAGGCGTCGACCACCCGGTCCAGCTGGTCCAGCGGGGCCGAGCGGTGGAGCAGGCCGATGCGGTGGGCCGTGTCGGCGTCGAAGACGTCGCAGGTGAGCATGAGCTCGCGGATCCGGGAGGCCCCGGCCTCGGAGACCAGGCGTCCCATGGCCCCGCCCCATGCCGGGGGCAGGCCGATGCCGACCTCCGGCATGCGGAAGCGGCTGGTGTCGGCGCCGGCGCGCAGATCGCAGAAGGAGGCGAGGGCGAGACCGGCGCCGACGACCCGCCCGTGCAGCCGGGCGATGGTGACCGCATGGGTGCTCTCCAGCGCCTGGCAGAGCCGGTGGGCCTTGTCCGCGATGCGCCGCAGCCCCGCGCCGGACGGATCGGCGGCCAGCGCCTGCTCGTACTCGCCCCGGTCGGCACCCAGGCAGAAGTCCGTGCCGAGCGACGACAGCGTCAGGACCCGGACGTCGGGCCGCTCGTGGAGACCGTCGAGCAGGGCGGTGAGGTCGTCGAGGACCGCGACGTCCAGCGTGTCGTCCTGCCCCCAGGGGTTGAGTAGGACGTGCAGGACGGGACCGTCCTGTTCGGTGCGGATCGCCTTGGGGGAGGGGAGGGCGTGCGCGGGGGCGTATCCGGGAGCGTGCGCCGGGCCGGGGGTCGGTGCGGTCATGCGAGGGCCACGTCCAGGTTCAGCAGGCGCCGGAAGGCCACGCGGGGCGCCATCGACGGGGGGCGTACGAGGGTGAGCCGCGGCAGGCGCCGGAGCACCTGGCGCAGCAGCGTCTGCGCTTCGAGGCGGGCCAGCGGCGCGCCGAGGCAGTAGTGGACGCCCCCGCTGAAGGCGAGGTGGTCAGGGGTGCGAGCGGGGTCGAACCGGTCGGGGTCGCGGTGCCGGGCGGGGTCCCGGTGGGCCGCTCCGACCATGAGGTGGACCATCTCGTCGCGGCGGATCTCGATGCCCCCCAGCACGCAGTCCTGCGAGGCGACCCGGCTGATCACGTGGGTGGGCGGGTCGTAGCGGAGGGTCTCCTCCACGAAGCCGGTGACCAGGTCCGGGTTGTCGGCGACCAGGTTCCAGCGTTCCGGGCTCTCTACGAGCCGCAGGATCATCGCAGACAGCAGGGTCGCGGTGGTCTCCAGGGCGGCCAGGACGACGAACAGCACGAGGAAGTACACCGCCTCGTCGGCCCGGTCCCGGTCCGGCTCGATCGCGTCCCACGCCTGGATCCACCGGGTGACGGGGTCTTCACCGGGGTGGGAGCGCCGCTCCCGCACCAGCTCCATGAAGTACGTGCGCAGTTCGGCCGTCGCCGCGTCGGACAGCGCCAGTTGACTGGCGGACGGCAGCAACTCCTGCGTGAACACCTGGTCGTGGGTCAACTGCCGCAGCCGCGGCCAGTCGGCCCGCGGCAGCCCGAGCCACTCCCCGATCGTGGCCACCGGCAGCTCCTCGCAGACGAGCTCCGAGAAGTCCGCCTCGCCGGTGCGTATTCGCTCCGTGAGGGTGTCGAGCAGTTGATCCGTGGTCCGGTGCACCGAGCGGCCGATCCGCTCCACCGTGCCCCGGTCGAAGGTGCCCGCCGCGCGTCTCACCCGGGTGTGGTCCGGGGTGTTGAGCGCCGCGAGCGTGTGGCTCATCTCCCGCGAGGACGGCGCGTTCCAGCGCGTCCCTGCCCCTTGCCGTTCCCGCCAGTCCCGGTCGGGCTCCAGCCACTGCCGACTGCGCAGCACCTGGTCGCACGCGGCGAAGCCCGGTACGGCGAAGCCGCCCCAGGGGGCCGGCACCACCTCGCCGCGCGCGAGCAGCTCGGCGTAGACCGGAAAGGGGTCGGCCTGCCCCCTGGCTGTCCGCAGGCGGGAGAAGAGTGAGGCGGACGCCCGGCGGTCGTGCGACGGAGTTGTGGCAACCCCCATATGGCGGCTCCTTTCTGAGGACCAGCCGCCATGCATACCCACATGATCGTTAAAGCATCCACTACCACTGAGTACTCAAGGGGTTACCAGCATCACATCTGCCTCACTCGCCCCTGGTCCAGGCCAGGAAGCGGCTGAACAGGCCGCCCTTGGGCTGCGGAGCGGCGCTGCCGCCCGTACGGGAGGGCCCGGCGCCGGGGGCCGCGGAGGCGGTCTTCTGCTGCGGGAGCGCCTGGCCCGCGTTCGAGCCGCCCGGCCCGGCCGCCGGGGACACGGCCCGCGGGGTGAAGCGGATCGGGAGGGTGACCAGCGAGCGGCTCCACGGGCTCGGCGCCCAGGTGAGCGCCTTGAACGGGACGCGCAGCTCGACGTCGAGCAGCTGGTTGAGCAGCGCCTCGACGGCCGTCACGGCGATCATGAAGGCCGGGTCCTTGGCCGGGCAGGCGTGCGGGCCCGCGCCGAACGCCAAGTGCGCCTTGGCGCTGAGCTGTTCGCGGTGCTCGGTCAGCTTCGGGTCGGTGTTCGCCGCGGCGAAGGAGATGAGGACCGGGTCGTTGGTCCGCAGTACCCGGCCGCCGAGCTCCACGTCGTGCGTCGGGTAGTGGGCCGCGTAGTTGGCGATGGGCGCGTAGTTCCAGAGCGTCTGGGACACCGCGTCCTCGACCGGCAGGCCCACCTGCCAGTCCTCGCCGAGGTAGAGGGCGCTGCTGGTCCCGATGGCCGCGGTCAGCGGCGCGGTGCCGCCGGAGAGCAGGGTGACCAGCTGGTGCAGCACCTCCTCGTCGGTCAGCTGGGCCGGGTGCTCCATCAGGCGCGTCGTGAGGTCGTCCGTGGGCCGCCTGCGCTTGAGCGCGATCAGCTCGGTGAGCGCCCCGCCGAGCACCTCGTCGGCCCCGGGCGTCCCCTCGAAGATGCCGCTGATCCCGGCGATCACGCGGTCGCCGATCTCGGGCGGGCAGCCGAACAGGTTGCTGAACACCAGCAACGGCAACGGCTGCGCGTACTCCGCCATGAGCTCCGCCTGGCCGCGGATGTCGGTGCTGAACTGGCTGATCAGGTACTGGGCCGACTGCTGCGTCTGGCGGATGAGCTGGTGCTCGTTGACCGTGGCGAGACTGTCGGTGACGGCCCGGCGCAGGCGGGCGTGCGCCGCGCCGTCGCTGAAGAGCGCGTTGGGCCGGTAGCCCATCATCGGCAGGGCCGGGCTGTCGGCGGGGACGCGCCCTTCGTTCAGCGCGTTCCAGCGCCGGGAGTCGCGCACGAAGGAGCCTGGGTTCTGCAGGACGAACAGGGCGGCGTCGTAGCTCGTGACGAGTTCCACCTGGACGTCGGGAGCGATGTCCACCGGCGCGCTGAGGCCGAACGCGCGCAGCTGCGCGTAGTGGCCGTCGGGGTCGGCTCCGAACGGGGGCCCGTACATCTGGACGTTCCCGTGCGCGGGGCAGCCGGGAGGTATCTCCTGCGGGTCGAGGGGCTGTTGCATTCCTGCGCTCCTAGCCGAGTTGGGACATGAGGTGTTTCACGAGGGTGATGAGGGCCTGCGCCGAGGAGTTCTCGTCCCGTACGTCGCACTCCACGACCGGTGTGTCGGCGGTGAGGTTCAGGGCCTCGTGCACCTCGTCGAGCGGGTAGTGCGTGGTGCCCTCGAAGTGGTTCACGGCGATGGCGTACGTCAGCCCGAAGCGTTCGACGAGGTCCAGCACGGGGAAGGACTCGTGCAGCCGCTCGGGGTCGACGAGGACGAGCGCCCCCAGTGCGCCGCGGGAGAGCTCCTCCCACATCTCCTTGAAGCGCTCCTGGCCGGGCGTGCCGAAGAGGTAGAGCACCAGGGTGTCGCTGAGCGTGAGCCGGCCGAAGTCCATGGCGACCGTGGTCGTCTTCTTGTCGGGCGTGCCCGACAGGTCGTCGAAGCCCACGCTGGCCTCGGTGATCTCTTCCTCGGTCCGCAGGGGCTCGATCTCGGACAGACTGCCGATGCAGGTGGTCTTGCCGACCCCGAAGTGTCCCACTATGAGGATCTTCACCGCATGGGAGACATCTGGATCCAGGTACACGCGTTACGCTCCGAATCGATTCTTCAGGCCCTCGAGCACGGCGCTGACCAGTTCTCTGTCGACCCGTTCGGCACGCGGTATCGGCGACCTCGCGAGGATGAGGCGGTCCGCCTCCAGCTGCGCCAGCAGGATGCGGACGACGCCCAGGGGCAGGTGCGTGTGCCCCGCCACCTCGGCCACGGACAGGAAGCCGTCGGCGACCAGGTCCAGGACCTGCCCGGCCTCCGGTGAGAGCGTGCGCGCCGCCGCGGCCTGATCGCTCTCCGGCACCGCCGTGACCAGCGTCGTGTGCTCGTACTCGTGGTCCGGGGGCAGCGCCCGTCCGTTCGTGATCACGAAGAGGGGGACTAACGGCGACGTCAGCTCCAGCTCTTCGTCCTGCTCGAACCCCTCAGGCATGACCCGGCCCCTTCCCCGGTGCGGCCGCCGCGGTCAGTCCGGGAACCACCTCGTGCAGGCGCGTGGTGAACTGTTCGATGTCGCAGTCGTGCTCGGCGGCGGCCGCCAGCAGCGCGTCGGGACCGGCGGCCATCAGGAAGATCCAGCCGTGCTGGAACTCGATGACCGTCTGGCGCCACTGCGCGTCCTCCTCCACGCCGGCGAACTGGGAGGTGACCCGGCTGTAGGCGTGGATGCCCGTCATGGCCGCGGAGATCGTGTCCGCGAGGTCGCGGCTCATGCCGCTGGTCGCCCCGCGCGGAAGACCGTCCGATCCCAGCAGCACGGCGTGGCGGGCACCCTGGACCTCGGACATCACCCGGTCGAGCGCGCCGAGGGCGAACCCGGGGTCACCGGAGCCCTGCTGCCGCGGGGCGTGCCCCCGCGGACCCCCGGCTTCCTCCGCGCGCACCCGCGGCGGCGAGGTCAGGTTGTTGCCGAGCCGGGCGACCAGCCGGTGCATGCGGAAGGAGATCTGCTGCATGTCCACGTCGGGCGCGGCCGCGGCGGCGAGGTAGGAGCCCTGCCCCGCCCCGATCAGGAAGCTCCAGCCGTGGGAGAACTCGATGATGGTCTGGTTCCACTGCCGCTCCTCCTCCGGTCCGGCGAAGTGGGCCGTCGCCCGGCTGAGGGACTGCATCCCGGCCATGGCCGCGGAGATGGTGCGCACGTCCTTCTCGGCCAGGCCCTCCGTGGCACCGCGCGGGAGGCCGTCCGCGGACAGCAGGACGGCGTGCCGTGCGCGGGGCACGTTGTGCACGATGTCCTCGAGCATCCACGACAGGTCTGCGCTCATGCCTCTTCGGGCCCTTCGAACGAGGTGGCGTCAAGGTTGCGGCCGGAGAGCGTGCCGCGCTGGAACGCCCCCAGGCTGCGCCCGGAAGCGCGCCCCGTCTCCCCGGCGGCCCGGGGGGCCGGCGGCGCGGCGTCGGGATCGGGCACGCTCGCGATGGGGGCCTGGCGCGCGCCGCGCTTGGGCAGCCCGTGCATCGTGCGCGACGTCGCGCTCGGGGGCCGGCTCTCGGGGGCGCGCCGGATCTCGCTGACGGGGGCCTCCTGGGCGGGCGCGATCTCCTCCATGGTCCACAGCTCCTCGGGCAAGAGCACGACGGCCCGGACGCCGCCGTACCGGGAGACCCCGGTCACGTCGACCCGGAAGCCGTGCTGACGCGCGATGAGGCCGATGACCGGGAAGCCGAACTTCGGCTGCGTCCCGAGCTGCGACAACCGGGGGGCGACGTCACCGGAGAGCAGCGCGGTCGCCCGCTGGCGCTCCTCGTCGTTCATGCTGACACCGGCGTCGTCGATGACGATGCACAGGTTGTTCTGCACCCGCTGAAACGTTACTTCGATGGGCGCGTCGTGCTGCGAGAAGCTGGCGGCGTTGTCCAGCAGCTCCGCCACGGCGAGGGCGACGGGCGCGACCGCCGACGCCTTCAGGGCGAGACTGGTCTGCTGCATGATGGCGACCCGGTGGAAGTTGCGGATCTGCCCCTGGGCGCTGCGCACCACGTCGTAGACGCTGGCGGGCCTGTTGCGGCGGCCGAGCGGCGCACCGCACATGACGGCGATGCCCTGCGCCTTGCGCGCCATCTGGGCGTTGGCGTGGTTGACGTCCAGCAGATCGCCGAGGACGCCGTGGCCCCCGTACTTGCGCTGGATCCCGTCCAGAAGCGTCGTCTGCTCGGCGGCGAGGCTCTGCAGCAGGCTGGCGGCGCCCTTGAGGACCGCTTTGGTGTTCTCCTCCGCCGCTTCCTTCGCCTCGCGGAGCGTGGCGTCCTGCTCGCCGCGGAACCTCTGGAGCTCGGCGTGCGTGGCGTGCAGATGGGCGTCCGCCGCGAGCAACTGGCGGCGCAGATCGGCCTCGGTGTGCTCCTTCTTCGCCCCCAGCGCTCTGTTGCGGGCGACGAGTGCCCCGACCGCGACAACGGCTATCGCCGCCACCGCAACCAAGCACCACACAAGTGCGTCTCGATTCATGGAAACCTTTCCCGGCGCATGGCATGCGGACGGCTGCAGATACACCTCGCGAGGCCCCGCAACACAGCTGACCGGCAGGTTCGCCCGCCGTCGAGCGGGAAACGCGCCGCCGGTCACACATCGGCATCTGCGTCAAAATGGATCAAGATCACAGATGTCGGGATGCTATCACCGGATCTTCATTCCCCCGGACCCCCGCCGACCCCGCACCCACGCCCAACCCACGTACCCCGGAGGCGGGTTGACATGCCCATTCAGCCCCCCACCAGCCACCCCCCACCCCACCCGGCACCGAACCGTTAAGCAGTTCTTCACGAGAGCGGCGGCAATCCCTCACATCACCTGATCTCCCGTCAACCGGAAGGGGAGCGCAGCTGTTCGGCCGCCCGCGCCGCGGATCCGACGAGGCGGCGCCCCCGGGGCCGTTTCCTGCGGCTGTTCAGGTGGACCAGCGATACCCCGGCGCGGGCCGGTCGTTGAGCCGGGCGTTCCTTACCCTGCATTCGTGCGACTAGAGAGACCTGTGATGATCAACAAGATTCTGGCCACCGCCGCCGCGACCGCGTCCATCCTCGGAGCGGGTGCCGCGGTGGCCGCGCCGGCCATGGCCATCGGCAACGACAACGGGATCAACACCGTCAACGGCAACGGTGCCTCCCAGGTCTACGGCAACCAGAAGACGACGGGCGACAAGAGCCCGCAGCTCAGCCTGGTCCAGGGCACCCTGAACAAGCCCTGCATCGGTCTGCCGGCCAAGGTCAACGCCCAGTCGCTGGTCGCGATCATCGCCAACATCGGCGTCCAGGACGTCAACGTCCTGTCCAACCCGATGAACCAGCAGTGCACCGAGAACTCCACCCAGGCCAAGGGCGACGAGTCCCTCTCGCACATCTTGGACAACATCCCGGTCCTGTCCGGCAACCTGTCCAGCGGCAGCTGATCCGGCCCCACCCGACGGGGCCGGGGTGCCGGACGCCTGCACGAGCGCGCCGGCACCCCGGCCCGGCCTTCCGCCCGGGGGCCCGCCGCCTCGCCGGCCACGGCCGGCGTCAGGCCTTCCGGCGGGCCGCGAGGTAGAGCGTGGCGGTCAGCGCCGCGGCCTCGTCCTGCGTGGCCCCCGGGCCGCCGGTCTTCACCTGCGCCAGTTGGAGGACGTTGGCGCCGCCCACGGTGGAGTAGTCGGACCACGCGCAGACCGGGATCCGGTAGTCCGCGTCGGCGCTCTTCGAGGCCGCGGCGTCCTTGGCGTGGACGACCTGCACGTCCTGGCACTTCATCAGCGCGCCCTCGAAGCCCACGGGCTTGACGACCCTCGCCTGCCCGACGCGCCGCATCTCGATTCCGGGTCTCTTCCCGTCGCCCTTGGGGCCCTTGTCGCCCACGCCGGCGAGGTAACGGTCGACCGCCGCGGCCGGATCGGTGATCTCGCCGTACAGACCGTCGAAGACGAGCCGCCTGCCACCGGTCTTCGACGGATCGGCGGGGTCCGTGCCGGGCGCGTTGTACACGGCCGACACGGCGCGGGCGTTCTTCACCCCGAGCGCGTCGGCCTCCTTCTTCTGCTGGGCGTTCGGCTCGCCGGGCGCAGGGCCCGACCTCGACTTCGTGTACGCGTCGACCGCATCGGGGGCGACGAGCACGTAGCCCCGGGTCCCGGCGGACACCGCGCTGTTGTCCGTGCTGCTGCCGTCACCGTCGTGGTCGCCGCCCAGCGCGACGTACGCGCCGCCGGCGATCACCGCGAGGGCGACGACCGCGCCCGTGACGACCACGCCGGTCCTCTTCCGCTTCTTCGGCGCCGGCTCCGGCGGCCCGAAGCCGTCGGGGGGTCCGAAGCCGGCGGGGGGACCGAAGCCCTGCGGGGGACCAAACCCCTGCGGGGGACCAAAGCTATGCGGCGGCCCGAAGCGACCCACGGCGCCGTCGTTCCGGTCCGGATGGTGGTGGCTCATGTGCGCTGTCCCCTCTCCGTTCGAACTGGACGTCCCGATGGTGGAGGGGTCGGCCGACCGGCTGACAGGCCACGCCACCGGCCATTTGGGAGCGGCCATGAGTGACCGGCAGAGCGGCCCCGCGGGCCGGGCCGGGTCCGCGCCCTGGCCAGGGCGATCGCTCGAAGGGTGGGGTGGCGGCGCAGGGAGCGCAGCGGTGTTCGGTCAGGGCGGTGGGCCCCGTCAACACCGCTCTGCCGTCATTCACCCCTGGGGAACGCCGATTGCTTTCCGGCGATCAGTCGGTGCCACCATGCCTGCGCACACAGTCGGCACAGCGGCGAAGCCGTCGGACAGCATGGCAGGTAGCAACGTGACGCCTCAGGTGGTCGACCAGAAGGCTCCCCCCGCGCGGCAGCGGCCGGATCCCGGAGCCGAAAGCACGCGGCCGGCCCCTTCGACCCTGCCGGCCCCCGAGCGGACCGACGCCGAACTCCTCATCGCGGCCTCGGTCCTGCTCGCGGACGCGGCCCTCACGGCGAAGCAGGTGGGGGCGGAACTCACGGGGGCGCTGAGCAGTTGGCGCTTCGGGTTGGAGGCCCTGCAGCGCCCGGCCTGGGCGCTCGGCGCGGCGCCGAGCAGGCCGTACGCGTCCGCGCCCTGACGCAGGACACGGTCCCACCCACGGCGGGCCTCACGGACCCGGACCCCGCCATGGACATCGACCTCGTCAGTGGCCGCGCCCGCACCCACAAGTCCGAGGCCGCGGTCAGCCACTCCTTCGGCTTCGGCGGCCACAACGCGGTGGCGGTCCTGACCCGCGCCTGACCGCCCGCCCGGGCCCCGCCCGGCCCCCGCTCGTACCCTGAGCCGCCGGGCCCGGCGCGCCGGCACCGGTCGCCCCTCAGCCGTGCGAGGGACGGCCGGTGCCGTGGCGCGCTCGATGCGTCCGGTGCCCGTCAGACCTGGGGCGGCCGACCGCCTTGTCCCTGGTCCCCGCCGAGCTGCTGCTTGAGCTTCTCCTGCGCGGTGTCCACCTGGGAGCTGTACTTCCCCTGGGACTTCTCGTCGACGAAGTCGCCGGCCTTGTCGATGCCCTTGCCCGCCTGGTCCTCGTGGCCCTTCAGCATCTGCTTGAGTTTGTCCATTACGGACATAGCCGTTCTCCTTTGGGTCGGTTGCCCTGCACCGAGGATCTCCCGTTCCCCCGCGGTCCGCATCCCGACTCGTGCGGGTGTTCGAGCCGCGCGGCGCGCACGTCCGCCATTCGGGTGAGCGGTGGACATGCGCCGACGGTCCTCGACCGGTTGTGCGCTGTCGTGCCAACTCCTGGGCGCAGGAGGTCAACGGGGCCGGCCGGGCCGCTCCTAGCGTGGAGGAGTGCCGAGCCGCGGACGCGACCGGGCACGTTACCCATTGCTTCGAGAGGACCCCTCGTGTTCGACATCGCCACGGTGCAGGCCGCCCCCAGCACGGATCTGCTCACGCCCGACAACTCGGTCATGCTCTTCGTGGACCACCAGCCGCAGATGTTCTTCGGCACCGGGAGCGGCGACCGCGCCGCGATCATCAACAGCACCGTGGGCCTCGCCAAGGCGGCTCGGGCGTTCGACGTGCCGGCCGTCCTGACCACGGTCGCCGCCGAGTCGTTCTCCGGTCCCCTGCTGCCGCAGCTCGCCGAGGTGTTCCCGCAGCACGAGGTCATCGACCGTACGACCATGAACGCCTGGGAGGACGAGGCGCTCGTGGCGGCGGTCAAGGCGACCGGCCGCAAGAAGATCATCCTCGCGGGCCTGTGGACCGAGGTCTGCCTCGTGCTGCCCGCGCTCTCCGCGCTGGAGCAGGGTTACGAGGTGTACGTGGTCTCCGACGCCTCCGGCGGCGTCAGCCCCGCGGCCCACGAGCACGCGCTGCAGCGGATGCTGGCCGCCGGCGCGGTGCCCGTGACCTGGGTGCAGGTGCTGCTGGAGCTGCAGCGGGACTGGGCGCGCCAGGAGACGTACCCCGCCGTCATGGAGATCGTGAAGGCCCACGCGGGTGCGTACGGCCTGGGCGTCGTGTACGCGCAGAGCGTCATCGGCGCGCACGCCGCGGGCTGACCCCCGTGGACACCGGCCTTCTGATCCTGCGCCTGCTGGTGGGACTGCTCGTCGCCGGTCACGGGGTGCAGAAGATCAGCTCGCACCTCGGCGGCAAGGGACTCGACGGTGGCGCCGAGGAGTTCCGCGCCGACGGTTTCCGCGGCGGCGCCCTCACTGCCCTCGCGGCGGGCGCCGGCCAGATCGGCTCGGGCCTGCTGCTCGTCGGCGGCCTCCTGACCCCGCTCGCCGCGACCGGCGCCATCGGGGTCATGACGGTCGCGCTCACCGTGAAATGGCGCCACGGGCTCTGGGTGCAGAACGACGGCTACGAGTACCCGCTCGTCCTCATCGGCACCGCCGCCGCGCTCGCCGCCACCGGCCCCGGGGCCTGGTCCCTCGACGCGGCCCTCGGTCTGGCGCCGTACCCGCCGTGGTGGGCCGCCCCCGCGCTCGTGGCCGGTCTCGGCAGCGGACTCCTCACCCGGCTGGTCCTGCACCGGCCCCCCGCCCCGGCGACCGCCGACCGCTGAGCGCGAACCCCACGGACCGGGCCCGGCCGCCCGCGTACCCCCGACCGGGCGGCCGGGCCCTCCCCACCCTTCTTTCCGAACAGGAGCCCCCCGATGGACACCCTCACGAGCCCGCACGGCGGCGGCCAGCCGCTGCTGCACCAGAAGGGCGCCGAGACCCAGGCGTTCGGCACGCTCAAGCAGCTGCCGATCGGCCTCGGCCACGACACCCGCATGTACGCCTGCCAGCGGCTGAACCGCGTTCTCGCCGACACGCAGATCCTCCACTCCCTCTACAAGAAGCACCACTGGCTCATGCGCGGGGCGACCTTCTACTCGCTCCACCTGATGCTGGACAAGCACGCGGAGGCCCAGCTGGCCATCGTGGACGCGCTGGCCGAGCGGGTCCAGAGCCTCGGCGGCGTCGCCGTCGGCGACCCCCGCCACGTCGCGGAACTGACGGCGATCCCCCGTCCGCCGGACGGCGTCGAGCCGGTGCCCGTCATGCTGTCGCGGCTCCTCGACGCGCACGAGCGGATCCTGATCGACGCCCGGGAGGCGGCCGCCCGGCTCTCCGGGGAGGGCGACGAGGGCAGCGCCGACCTGCTCGTCTCCGATGTCGTGCGCACCGGCGAGGCGCAGGTGTGGTTCCTGGCCGAGCACCTCGTCGACACCCCTCTGGTGCGCGGCTGATGAACGCGCCCTCTCGTACGTCCCCCGAAGGAGAACCCCTCGTGAAGAACCGTCCGGTCCTCGAACCCGCCGCCCAGGACTTCGCCGACGCCACCGCCCGGCCGCCGTACCTCTACCAGATCCCCGTCGCCGAAGGCCGCGAGGCCGTGGACGGCGTCCAGAGCGGTGAGGGCGTCCCGCTGCCCGAGGTCGACGAAGAGTGGATCACCGTGCAGGGCGGCCCGACCGGCGACGTCCGCGCCCGGATCGTCCGCCCCCGCGGCGCCACCGGCCCGCTGCCCGTCATCGTCTACCTCCACGGCGCGGGCTGGGTCTTCGGCAACGCCCACACCCACGACCGGCTCGTCCGCGAACTCGCCGTCGGCGCCGGGGCGGCCGTGGTGTTCCCCGAGTACGACCTCTCGCCCGAGGCGCGCTACCCCGTCGCGATCGAGCAGAACTACAGCGTCGCCCAGTGGGTCGCCCGCGAGGGACACCACAAGGACCTCGACGGCACGCGGATCGCCGTCGCGGGCGACTCGGTCGGCGGCAACATGAGCGCCGCCCTCACCCTCATGGCCAAGCAGCGCGGCGACGTCGTGCTCGTCCAGCAGGTCCTCTTCTACCCGGTCACGGACGCGAGCTTCGACACCGGCTCCTACCACGAGTTCGGCGAGGGCTACTTCCTGCGCCGCGACGGCATGCGGTGGTTCTGGGACCAGTACACGGCCTCCGAAGCCGAGCGGGCCCAGATCACCGCCTCCCCGCTGCGCGCCTCGGCCGAGCAGCTCGCCGGCCTGCCGCCGGCCCTGGTCATCACGGCCGAGGCCGACGTCCTGCGCGACGAGGGCGAGGCGTACGCGGCGAAGCTCCGCGCCGCCGGTGTCCCCGTCACCGCCCTGCGCGTCCAGGGCGTCATCCACGACTTCGTGATGCTGAACGCACTGCGCGGGACGCAGGGCGCGGAACTCGCCATCAGTCTCGCCGCCGACACCCTGCGCAAGGCCCTCGCATGACCGCGCCGTCGCCGAGCATGCCGGTGGCAGGGCTCGTCCCCGCCCCGCGCAGGGAGCACGGGCACGCCGACCTCCTCGTCCGCAACGCCAAGGTCTTCACGGGCGACCCCGACCGGCCCGAGGCCCGTGCCGTCGCGATCCGCGACGGCCGGGTCGCGGCCCTCGGCGACGACCACGACCTCGCCCACCTGGTCGGGCCGGGAACGAAGGTCGTCGACGCCCTCGGCCGCCGGGTGATCCCCGGCCTCAACGACTCGCACCTGCACGTCATCCGGGGCGGCCTGAACTACGTCCTGGAGCTGCGCTGGGACGGCGTACGGAGCCTGCGGCACGCCCTCGCCATGCTGCGGGAGCAGGCCGGCCGCACCCCGAAGGGGCAGTGGATCCGGGTGGTGGGCGGCTGGACCGCCGAGCAGTTCGCCGAGCGCAGGATGCCGACCGTGGCCGAGCTGAACGCCGCCGCGCCCGACACCCCGGTCTTCGTCCTGCACCTGTACCAGTCGGCGCTGATGAACCGGGCCGCCGTCCAGGCCGCCGGATTCACCAGGGAAACCCCCGACCCGCGCGGCGGGCAGATCGTGCGCGGCCGGGACGGCGAACCCACCGGGGTGCTCCTCGCGGCGCCGAGCGCCCTCATCCTGTACTCGACCCTCGCCAAGGCGCCGGCTCTCGACGAGGCCTACAAGCGGACGTCGACGCGCCACTTCCTGCGCGAGCTGAACCGCTTCGGACTGACGTCCGCGGTCGACGCCGCCGGCGGGTTCCAGAACTTCCCGGACAACTACGCCACGGTCGCCGACCTCGCCCGCTCGGGGGAGCTGACCCTCCGGATCGCCTACCACCTCTTTCCGCAGACGGCCGGCCAGGAGCTCGCCGACCTCAAGCGCTGGACCGAGACGGTCAAGCCCGGGGACGGGGACGAGTGGCTCCGGCTCAACGGCGCGGGCGAGAACCTGACCTGGGCCGCCGCCGACTTCGAGAACTTCTCCGAACCCCGTCCCGAACTCGCCGCCGGCTACGAGAGCGAGTTCGAGAGCGCCGTCCGGCTCCTCCTGGAGAACGGCTGGGGCTTCCGGCTCCACGCGACCTACGACGAGACGATCCGCCGCGACCTGGCCGTCTTCGAGAAGCTCGCCGCCGAAGGGCTCTTCCCGGGCGGCAACCGCTGGCTCTTCGACCACGCGGAGACGGTCTCGGCCGACAGCCTCGACCGGATCGCGGCCCTGGGCGGCGCCCTTTCCGTCCAGAACAGGATGTCCTTCCAGGGCGCGGCGTTCCTCGACCGCTACGGCGCCCGGGCCGCCGCCCACACCCCGCCGGTCCGGGCCATGCTCGACCGGGGACTGACCGTCGCCGCGGGGACCGACGCCACCCGCGTCTCCTCGTACAACCCCTGGGTCGCGCTCCACTGGCTGGTCACCGGGCGCACCGTCGGCGGCACCGCCCTCTACCCGGCCGGCAATCTGATCGACCGGGCCACCGCCCTCGGCCTCTACACCCGCGGCGGGGCGCAGCTCACCGGTGAACAGGACGTCAAGGGCGTCCTGAAAGAGGGGTGTTACGGCGATCTCGCGATCCTGTCGGCCGATTACCTCACCGTGCCCGAGGACGCCATCCCCGACATCGAGTCCGTCCTCACCGTCGTCGGCGGCCGCATGGTCTACGCGGCCGCCGAGTACGAGGGCCTGGACGAGGCCGTCCCGCCGGTGAGCCCCGCGTGGAGCCCGGTGGCCCATTTCGGCGGCTACCGCAGTGGTGCGCAGCAGGCGCAGGCCGTGGCGGAAGCCGTCGCCGAGTCCGAGCAGCACCGCCGCTGGCGCGTCGCCCGCGGCGCCGTCCCCGACGCGGCGCCGTCCCTCGTCGACCCCTGCTTCGCGCACTGAAAGAGAGATCCACCCGATGACCGCAGCCTCTCCCGCCGCCGGCGGCGACACCCCGGCGATCGAGCCGGACGCGCCCCCGGGGCGCCGCTTCGAACCGGACCTCCGGTCGATGACACGGATCAACCTGCGCCCCATCGCCTCACCCATGCCGCTCGGCTTCTTCACGATCGCCATCGCCTCCGTGATGACCGGCTGCCTTCAGCTCGGGTTCTTCGACGAGGGGGCCCGCGCCGCCGTGGCCTTCACCGTGCTGCCGGCCTTCGTCCTCCAACTCCTCGTGAGCTGCGTGGCGTTCGGCGCCCGTGACGTGATCGCGGCGACGCTGATGGGGATCTTCGCCGGCAGCTGGCTGCCCTACTCGCTCATCATGCTCAGCGGCGCCGACGACGGCCTCCGGGTCCTCGGCGTGTTCAACCTGGCGCTCCTCTGCTTCGGGGCCCTGATGACCGCCGTGACCCGGCCCAAGCGCGCGCTGTGGCTCGTCCTGGCGGTGTCCCTCCCGCGCTGGGCGGCCACCGGCCTCGCGGGCGTCACCGGCGCCGAATGGCTGACGCGCACGTCCGGTGCGCTCGGCCTCGTGGTGGCGCTGGTCGCGATGTACACGGCGTTCGCCCTGATGCTCGAAGACATGCGCAGCGAGCAGGTCCTGCCCGTCGGACGCAGCGGCCCCGCCCACCTCGCCGTGGAGGGCGACCTGGCCGTCCAGCTCCGCAACCTGGAACGCCAGGCCGGCGTCCGCCGCACCCTCTGACCCGCCCCCCGACCCACGTAACCCACGTGACCAACTCAGGAGTTCCCCCATGTCCCGACCCGCCCGCCCCACCGTCGTCCTGGTCCACGGCGCCTTCGCCGATGCCTCCAGCTTCGCCCGCGTCATACCCGAGCTGACCGCCGCCGGCCTGGACGCCGTGGCCCCGGCCGTGCCCAACCGCGGTCTCGTCGACGACGCCGCCTACATCGCCTCGGTGGTCCGCGCCGTCGAAGGCCCCGTGATCCTGGTCGGGCACTCCTACGGCGGCGCCGTCATCACCCTCGCCGGCACGGAGGACAACGTCCGGGCGCTGGTGTACCTCGCGGGATACGCGCTGGAGGAGGGCGAGAGCCTGGGCGAGCTGCAGGGCCGCTTCCCGGACTCCGGTCTCGCCGACGCGCTCGTCTACACCCCGTTCCCGGTGGCCGGCTCCACCGAGGGCGGCACCGACGTCTCGGTGGAGAGGGCCAAGTTCCCCGCCCTCTTCGCGGCGGACGTCGACCCGGACCTCGCCGCGGTGCTCGCCGTCTCCCAGCGCCCGCTGGCCGCACGCGCCTTCTCGGAAGCGGCGCCCGCCGCGGCCTGGAAGACCAAGCCCTCGTGGGGCCTGGTCGCCTCCTGCGACCGGACGATCAATCCCGAGGTGGAGCGCTACGGGTACGAGCGCGCCGGCATGACCACCGTCGAGGTCGAGTCCTCACACCTGGTCATGCTCTCCCGGCCGCAGACCGTGGCGGAGCTGATCCTGGAGGCGGTGCGGGCCACCGCCCCCACCACCCGCTGACCGCCGGCCGCCGACCCGATCGTTCAAGATCGAACGATTAGTCGATTTTGTTCGAGCGCTGGTAGCTTCTGATCGCCCCCGAGAACCTTTCGGCGGGCGATCGGAGGAGATCCACCCATGAGGTTCGGTGCGCGGCTCGCACTCGCCGTCGGCGCCCTCGCCGTTCTTGCCGCCGCCTGTGGTGCTCCGCGGGCAGGCGATCCGCAGGCCGGTGGCCCGGGATCGTCGCACACCGCCGTGGACTGCGGACCGTACGCCGCGTACGGCAGCCACCCGAACACCCGGGTCACCGTCTACGCGGAGAACCGCGACCGGGAGGCGGACCTCTTCGAAGAGACGTGGGCCGACTTCGCGCGCTGCACCGGAATCGACGTCCAGTACGAAGGCGACGGGGAGTTCGAGGCCCGGATCCAGCTCCGGGTCGACGGCGGGAACGCCCCCGACGTGGCGTTCTTCCCCCAGCCCGGGCTCCTGGAACGCTTCGCGCGGGCCGGCAGGCTCAAGCCCGCGAGCGACCGGGTCGCGGCCCTCGCGCAGCAGGGCTGGTCGGCCGACTGGAACCGCTACGCGACCGTGAACGGCACCCTGTATGGCACGCCGCTGGTCGCGAACGTGAAGTCGTTCGTCTGGTACTCCCCGACGTTCTTCCGGGAGCGGGGACTGGGCGTTCCCCGCACGTGGTCCGAGCTGATGACCCTGACGGAGAAGATCGCGGCGTCGGGCGTCACGCCGTGGTGCGCCGGGATCGAATCCGCCGAGGCGACCGGCTGGCCCGTGACGGACTGGATCGAGGACGTCCTGCTGCGCCAACAGGGCACCGACGTCTACGACCAGTGGGTCTCCCACACGATCCCGTTCAACGACCCGCGGGTGATCCGGGCCATGGACACCGTGGGGTCCGTCCTCAGGAACGACCGGTACGCCAACGGTGGTTTCGGCCCGGCCGAGTCGATCGCGTCCGTCTCCTTCCAGGAGGCCGGCACACCGGTCCTCTCCGGCGACTGCGCCCTGCACCGCCAGGCCTCCTTCTATGCCGGACTGTGGCCCGAGGGCACCCGGATCGGTCCGGACGGGGACGTCTACGCCTTCCTCCTGCCGGGCGCCGACCCGGACACCCGCCCCGTCCTCGGCGGGGGAGTGTTCACCGCGACCTTCACCGACCGCCCCGAAGTGCGCGCGTTCCAGGAGTACCTGGCCTCCGCGGACTTCGCGAACGCGCGGATGGCGAAGGGTCCGTTCGTCTCGGCGAACAAGGGCGTGGATCCGGCGAACGCAGCCAACCCGGTCGACCGGCTCTCGATCCGGCTGCTCCAGGATCTCGGGACCCGGTTCCGGTTCGACGGTTCGGACCTGATGCCCGCTTCGGTCGGCGCCGGGACGTTCTGGAAGGGATCCGTCGACTGGATCGGCGGCGCGAGCACCCGGCAGGTCGCCGACTCCATCGAGCGGTCCTGGCCGAGCCACTGATGTCGTTCGACCTCGTCGCCCAGCAGCCCAAGCTGCTGTACCTGCTCCAGGGCGTCGCCGCCTTCGCGGCGGTCGTCTCCCTGCTCCTGCTGGCGCTGCACCGCGGGCCGGTACGGCGCAGGGCCGCGGCCTTCCTGCTGCTGGCCCCGGCGCTGCTGCTGCTCACGGCCGGCCTCCTGCTGCCCGCTCTGCGCACCCTGGCCCTGTCGTTCACCGACAGCTCGGGAGAGGCGTGGGCGGGCGTCGAGAACTACGTGTGGATGGCCACCGACCCCCGCGCGCTGGTGGCGCTGCGCAACACGCTGGTGTGGATGGTGCTCGTGCCGCTGTCGGCGACCGCGGTCGGACTGCTCTACGCGGCGGCCGTCGTACGGTCGCGGTTCCAAGCGTTCGCGCTGTCCCTCCTCCTGATGCCGATGGCGGTCTCCTTCGTCGGCGCGGGTGTCGTCTGGAGGTTCGTCTATGCCTACCGCGCCGGGCAGTCCCGGCAGATCGGGCTGCTGAACCAGCTCGTCGTCGCGTCCGGCGGCGAACCGCGGCAGTGGCTCGTCGACTCTCCCTGGAACGTCCTGCTCCTCGTCGCGGTGATGGTGTGGACGCAGGCGGGCTTCGCGGCCGTCCTGCTGGCCGGCGCGATCAGGGCCGTGCCCGCGGAGCTGGACGAGGCGGCCCGGCTCGACGGCGCGTCCCCCCGGCAGGTCTTTTGGCGGATCACCGTGCCCTCCATCAGACCCACTCTGCTCGTCGTGGTCCTCGCCCTGGCGATCGGCACCGTCAAGTCCTTCGACATCGTCAAGACCATGACCGGCGGACAGTCCGGCACGGGCGTCCTCGCCCAGGAGATGTACGACCAGGCCTTCCGCTACGGGGAGACGGGCCGCGGCGCGGCGCTCGCCGTGCTCCTGTTCGCCCTCGTCACCCCCCTCGTCGCCCATCAGGTCCGGGCCCGGCGGAGGGCGGTGTGAACGGCGTGCGGGAGCGGCTCACCTCCCGCGCCTTCACGTCGGTCGCCGTGGTCATCGCGGTCCTCTGGACGACACCGACCCTCGGTCTGCTGCTCTCCTCCTTCCGTCCCGAGCGGGAGATCAAGACGACGGGCTGGTGGACCGTCCTCGGGACGCCGCACCTCACGCTCGACAACTACGGCGACGTGCTGTCCGGCGGCGGCAGCGGCCCGGGGCGGCTCGCGGAGTACTTCGTCAACTCCGTCGTCATCACCCTGCCCTCGGTGCTGTTCCCGCTCGTGCTGGCGTTCCTCGCGGCGTACGCCCTGGCGTGGATCGACTTCAGGGGGCGGGACGCGCTCGTCGTCGGCATCTTCGCGCTCCAAGCCGTGCCGCTCCAGATGGCGCTCGTCCCCCTCCTGCGGCTGTTCTCCCGCGGCCGGCTGTTCCTGCCCACGTGGCAGCCCACCGGTCCCGCGCGTTTCGGCGAGGTCTGGTTCGCCCACACGGTCTTCGCGCTGCCGTTCGCCGTGTTCCTCCTGCACACCTTCCTGGCCGGACTGCCGCGGGAGCTGATCGAGGCCGCCCGCGTCGACGGCGCGTCGCACGGGACGCTGCTGCTCCGGATCGTGCTGCCGCTGGCCCGCCCGGTCCTGGCCACCTTCGCCGTCATCCAGTTCGTCTGGGTGTGGAACGACCTCCTCGTGGCACTGACGCTGTCCGGCGGGACGGCCGGGACGGCGCCGATGACGGTCCGACTGGCGAGCATGGCCGGGACGTACGGCAACGAGTGGCAGCGGCTCACCGCGGGAGCCTTCGTGGCGGCGTCCGTCCCGCTGCTCGTCTTCCTCTGCCTGCGGCGGCACTTCGCACGGGGACTGCTCGACGGATCGGTCAAGGGATGAGCCCTGAGCGCGCCGGGGGAGAGGGCAGGGCGGTGACCGGGAGCACGGGGCTGAGCCGGCCCGGGCTGCGGGGCCGCGAAGCCGAGCTGGAGCGGCTGCGCGGCCTGGTCGAGGCGGTGCGGGGCGGCGAGGGAGGAGCGGTCGCGCTGCTCTCGGGCGAGCCCGGGATCGGGAAGACCGTACTGCTGCACGAGATCGCCTCGCTCGCGCGGGCCCGCGGGTTCGCCGTCAGCCTGGGACGCGCCGAGGAATTGCACGAGCTGGCGCCCCTGGCATCACTGGCCTCCGGCCTCCTGCACGGTGACCCGCCCCTGCTGTCCGCCGCGGACTTCGCGGACCTCGCGGGCCATCACGACCAGCGCATCTGGCTCGTCGAACGACTGGCCCAGCTGATCGAGGAACGCTCGGCGGGCACTGCGGTCCTGATCACGGTCGACGACGTCCAGTGGGCCGATCCGCTGAGCCGGTTCGCCCTGAGCGTCCTGCCGGCACGGCTGCTCGGTTCCCCCGTCCTGTGGCTGCTCACGAGCAGGAACGACCCGGAGCCGTACGGGCAGGGGCCGCGCACGACGGCCCTCCCCCTGCGGCCGCTCTCGCGCGCCGCCCTGGCCGAACTGGCCCGGGACGCCCTCGGCGAGGACGCGCCGACACCGGTGGCGGCCCTTCTCGACGGGGCCGGAGGCAACCCCTTCCTCGCGACCGAGATGCTCACGGGCATCG
This sequence comes from Streptomyces sp. NPDC006529, assembly GCF_040611795.1. Lineage (NCBI taxonomy): Bacteria > Bacillati > Actinomycetota > Actinomycetes > Kitasatosporales > Streptomycetaceae > Streptomyces > Streptomyces sp. NPDC006529. The sequence goes on from NZ_JBEXPB010000048.1 coordinate 28,254, forward strand.
CGGCGTCGGGCGCGGACGCGCAGCAGCCGCCGGCGCGGCTGGTCCTCGGTGTGCGCGAGCGGCTGGCCGACCTGCGGCCGGACACCCTGCACTTCCTGCGGATCGGCTCGGTCCTCGGCCGCGCGTTCTCGCTCGCGGACGCCGCCGCTCTGTGCGGCCGGCCCGCCTCCGGTCTCAGCGCCGAAGTGGACGAGGCGATCGCCGCCGCCCTCCTCCACGACGACGGCGAGCGCCTGCTGTTCCGCCACGACCTGCTCCGCCAGGCGGTGTACGCCGATCTCGCCCCGTCCGTACGCCGGGCGCTCCACCGCGAGGCCGCGAGCCGGCTCGTCGCGGCGGGCCGCAGCACCACCGACGCGGTCCCGCATCTGCTGAAGAGCGCCGAACCCGGCGACCGGGAGGCGATCGCGCTGCTCGGCGCGGCCGCCGCGGACGCGCTCGCCCTGATGCCCGACCTCGCCGCCGACCTGGCCGTACGCGCCCTGGAACTCGTACCGCCCCGGGCCCCCATGCTGTTCGACGTGGGGGAGCGGGCCATCGTCGCGCTGACCCGCGCGGGCCGCTACACCCGGGCCCGGGACACCGGCGACACCCTGCTCGCCCGGCACCCGCCGCTGGAGACCTTCGCCAGGCTGCAGTCCGTACTCGGCGACGCCCTGTGGCACCTCGACGAGGTCCACGAGCTGACCCGCCGCTCGACCGCGGCGCTGGCGGCCGTGACCGACCCGGTGATCCGCGCCCGGCTCACCGCCCGGCAGGCCCTTGCCCGATCACGCGGGCGCGACCTGGAGGCCGCGCGCGAAACAGGTGAACAGGCGCTCGCCGAGGCCGAGCGGTCCGGTGACCGGGAGGCCCGCGTCCTCGCGCTGTGGGGCCTCGGCGAGAGCGCCCTCAATGCGGGCGACTGCGCCACCGCCGTCGCACACCACACGGCGCTGAGCGTGTTCGACAGCGCCTTCCTGCCCGAGGAGGCCGTCGCCCGGATCCACCTGGACGACTTCGACACCGTCCGGCGACTCCTGCGGACGGCGGGCGACGCCCCCCTGCGCCCCGCCATGCTGAGCTGGGCCCAGGGAACCCTGAACATGGGCCTCGGCCGGCTCGACGACGCGGACGCCGACCTCGTCACCGCCGAACGCCTCGAAGCGGACCTCCAGGTGCCGGGCAACCTGGTCAACATCCGCGTCAACCGCGGCCTGCTCGCGCTGCTGCGCGGCGACCGCGAAGCCGCCCGGGAACACCTGGACGTCGTGCGGGCGAGCGTGGCCGAGCGGCCCAACACGGGCAACCACGCCGCGCACCACTACGCGGAGGCCGTCGTCGCCGACGCCGACGGCGACCACGCGGCGGCGGCCGAACGGCTCCGGTCCGTGCAGCGCGACCATCCGTTCCTCCGCTGGCGGCTCCTGCGCCCCCATGTCGTCCAGGCCGTGCGGATCGCGCTGCGCGGCGGGGACCGCGGCCTGGCCGAGGACCTCGCGGCCCAGGCGGAGCGGCACGCCACCCGCAACCCCTCCGTGCCGACCGCACGGGGGACGGCCGCCCACGCGGTCGGCCTGGTGAACGCCGACCACGGACTCCTGGAGAGCGCGGTCCGCATCCTCCTCACCGGCCCGCGGCCGATGCCCCTCGCCGCCGCGTCCGCCGACCTCGGGCGCGCTCTCCTCGATACGGGCGACCCCGCTGCGACACCCGCCCTGACCAGGGCACACGACCTCTACGCCCGGGCGGGCGCCGACGCGGAGGCAGAGCGGGTGCGGGCCGCTCTCGAACGGGCCACGAGCCGCTCCGGCCGGCGCGCCGGAAGTCTCCGGGCGCGCCCGGACCAGGGCTGGGACGCGCTCACGGCCTCGGAACGCAAGGTGGCCCGACTGATCGCCGCGGGCCACACCAACCGCTCGGCCGCCGAGGCCCTCGTCGTCTCCCCGCATACGGTCAACACCCATCTGGCGTCGATCTTCCGCAAGCTCTCGGTGCGCTCAAGGGTCCAACTGGCCCGGATCGCGCTCGCGCAGGGCGACGCCGGGGCGGTCACCGGCGGCTGAGCGAACCCTGCGCCCCCGTGCAAGGCACGGTGCGCCGTACGGCAATACGGGGCGCGGGACCGGTCCTAGCGTGACGGGCATGCCGCGCCGCTTCGACGCGCGGACCACCCGACCCGAATCGAGGGACCATCCCCATGCCGTACATCACCGTGGGCCAGGAGAACACCAACCCCGTCGAGCTGTACTTCGAGGACCGGGGGGCCGGGCAGCCGGTCGTCCTCATCCACGGCTTCCCGCTCGACGGCCACTCCTGGGAGCGCCAGAGCGCCGCGCTGCTCGAAGCCGGCTACCGCGTGATCACCTACGACCGCCGCGGGTTCGGGCAGTCCTCGCAGCCGACCACCGGCTACGACTACGACACCTTCGCGGCCGACCTGAACACCGTCATGGAGACCCTCGACCTGAAGGACGCCGTCCTGGTCGGGTTCTCCATGGGCACCGGCGAGGTCGCCCGCTACGTCTCCGCGTACGGCTCCGGGCGCGTCGCCAAGGTGGCCTTCCTGGCCTCGCTGGAGCCCTGCCTGCTCCAGAGCGACGACAACCCGGACGGCGTCGCCCCGAAGGAGTTCTTCGACGGGGTCGTGGCCGCCGTCAAGGCCGACCGCTACGCCTACTACACGGCCTTCTTCAACGACTTCTACAACCTCGACGAGAACCTCGGCATCCGGATCAGCGAGGAGGCCGTCCGCAACAGCTGGGACACCGCCGCCCGCGGGGGCTCCGTCGCCGCGTCCGCCGCGCCGGCGACCTGGTACACCGACTTCCGCGCCGACATCCCCGCCATCGACGTGCCGGCCCTGATCCTGCACGGCACCGCCGACCGCATCCTGCCGGCCGAGGGCACCGCGCGCCCCTTCCACAAGGCGCTCCCGTCGGCCGACTACGTCGAGATCGAGGGCGCCCCGCACGGTCTGCTGTGGACCCACGCCGAAGAGGTCAACACCGCCCTCCTCGCCTTCCTGGCGAAGTGACACCCGCACCGCCGACCCACCGGGGTGACGCCGGAGCCCCCGGCGCCGCCCCGGCCCCGGTTCCCGGCGCGGGAACCGCACGAGCTCAAGAGAGCGGACACCCCATGCAGTTCGGCATCTTCACCGTCGGCGACGTGACCCCCGACCCCACCAGCGGCCGCACCCCGACCGAACACGAGCGCATCAAGGCGATGGTCGCCATCGCCCTCAAGGCCGAGGAAGTCGGCCTGGACGTCTTCGCGACGGGCGAGCACCACAACCCGCCGTTCGTCCCGTCATCGCCCACGACCCTGCTCGGCCACATCGCCGCCCGCACCGAGAAGCTGATCCTCTCCACGTCCACGACGCTGATCACCACCAACGACCCGGTGAAGATCGCCGAGGACTACGCGATGCTCCAGCACCTGGCCGACGGCCGGGTCGACCTGATGCTGGGCCGCGGCAACACCGGTCCGGTCTACCCGTGGTTCGGACAGGACATCCGCCAGGGCGTCAGCCTGGCCAAGGAGAACTACGCGCTGCTGCGCAGGCTGTGGCGCGAGGACGTCGTCGACTGGGAGGGCACCTTCCGTACGCCGCTCCAGGCCTTCACCTCGACACCCCGGCCGCTGGACGGCGTGCCGCCCTTCGTGTGGCACGGATCCATCAGGTCCCCCGAGATCGCGGAGCAGGCCGCCTACTACGGCGACGGCTTCTTCCACAACAACATCTTCTGGCCCGCCGACCACACCAGGCGCATGGTGCAGCTCTACCGGCGCCGGTTCGCGCACCACGGGCACGGCAGGCCCGAGGACGCCATCGTGGGCCTGGGCGGACAGGTCTTCATGCGCAAGAACTCCCAGGACGCCGTGCGGGAGTTCCGCCCCTACTTCGACAATGCCCCGGTGTACGGCCACGGCCCCTCGCTGGAGGAGTTCACCGAGCAGACCCCGCTGACCGTGGGCTCTCCGCAGCAGGTCATCGAGCGGACCCTGTCGTTCCGGGAGAGTGTCGGCGACTACCAGCGCCAGCTGTTCCTGATGGACCACGCGGGCCTGCCGCTGAAGACCGTCCTCGAACAGCTGGACATCCTCGGCGAGGAGGTCGTGCCCGTGCTGCGGCGGGAATTCGCCCAGGGGCGTCCGGCCGACGTGCCGCAGGCCCCCGTGCACGCGTCGCTCCGCGCCGCCTCGGAGGTGTCCGCCGCGTGAAGCTGGTCGTCGTCTCCGCGGGGCTGAGCACCCCCTCCTCCACCCGCCTGCTCGCGGACCGGCTCGCCGAGGCGGCCCGCGACGGGCTCACCGCCCTCGGGCGGCCGCCGTCGACCGAGGGCGTGGAGCTGCGGGAGGTGGCCGGTGACATCGCGAACCACCTCGTGACCGGTTTTCCGCCGCCGCGCCTCAGTGCCGCGATCGACGCCGTGACCGCGGCCGACGGGCTGATCGTGGTGACTCCCGTGTTCGCGGCTTCCTACAGCGGTCTCTTCAAGTCCTTCTTCGACGTGATCGATCCGGCCGCCCTCTCCGGGAAGCCGGTCCTGACCGCGGCGACGGGCGGTACCGCCCGCCACTCCCTGGTCCTCGAACACGCCCTGCGCCCGCTCTTCGCGTACCTGCGCGCCGTCGTCGTCCCCACCGCGGTGTTCGCGGCCTCCGAGGACTGGGGCTCGGGGGCGGACGAGTACACCGACGGCCTTCCCGGCCGCGTCCGCCGGGCCGGCGCCGAGCTCGCCGCGCTCATGGCGGCCCGCCCGGCCGGTGAGGAGCCCGAGGACGACGTCACCGTCCTCGAACGGCAACTCGCCGACCTGCGCTTCGACTGAGACGGGCCCCCGGGGCCGGGCCACGGCGCCGTGGTGCGCATGGTTCATACTGTTCCGCCTGATGAGCGCGAACCGAGTGACGACGAGAACCGTGCCCGGGGAACGCGAGGACGTACGGACACCGCTGCGCGGCCGGGACGCCGAAATGGCGTTCATCGGGGCGCGGCTCGACGCGCTCGACCGCGGCGAAGGCGGCATCATCCGGGTCGAGGGCCCCGTCGGCACCGGCAGGACCAGGATCCTCGCGGAGTCCGCGGCAGCCGCGAGGCGGCGCGGGACGAGGGTGTTCGAGGGAGCGGCGGACCCCGACGAGCAGTCCGTGCCGCTCGGCCCGCTCCTGGACGGCCTGCTCTCCGGCGAGGCACCGCTCTCGGGTGCCGTCCGCCTCAGGGACCTCGCCACGACGCCCGGCCGGCGTTTCTGGCTGCTCCAGGAACTGGGGGACCGGCTGCGGGAGACGGCGCGCAACGGTCCCCTGCTGGTCGTCCTCGACGACCTCCAGTGGTGCGACGACCTGACCCTCCTGACCGTCAACACCCTCGCGGCCAGACTCTCGTCGCACGCCATCCTGTGGCTGATCGCCGTGCGCGGCGGCAGCGTGCCGTCGGGAGTGCGGACGACCCTGGACCGGATCCGGCGCGCGGGCGCGCACGAGCTGGCGCTGGGAGCGCTGGACGACCGGGCCACCGCACGGATCACCGAGGACGTCCTCGGAGCCGCTCCCGGCCCGGACGTCCTGCGCCTCGCCCGGCGCGCCGAAGGAGTCCCGCAGCTGCTGGTCGAACTGCTCGGTTCGCTGCGGGAGGCGGTGACGATCGAGCACGGCACGGCCGGGCTGCCGGCGGGCGCACCCGCCCCACGGGAGCTCCCGTCCGTCGTGCGCCGCCTCGGCCTGCTCTCCGACGAGGCGCGCGAACTGGTGCGGACGGCGGCCGCGGTGGGCGGCCCGGTCACCGTCGCCCTGCTGGCCGACCTGCTCGGCAGGTCCCCGGCGGCGCTCATCACCGCCGTCCGGGAATCCCTCGACGCCGACCTGCTCACCGAAAGCGCCGATCGCCTGGCCTTCCGCCACGCTCTGGTCCGCGAGGCGGTCGAAGCCGGACTTCCCCTGCCCCTGCGGCGGGCCCTGCGCGATCGAGCCGCCGGGCCGGCGCCGGGGAGCACTGCCTCACCCGCCGAGCGTCCCGTCCCGTCGGCCGATGGGACGGCCCCACCGGCAGGTGCGACGCAAGCCGGGAAGGAGATACCGGGAGACGAGACGGAGGCCGGCCGGCTGCGCGCCGCTGCGGCGGAACTCGCGGCCACCGACCCGGGAGCCGCCGCGGAGTGCTGCCTCAAGGCCCTGGAACTCACCGCCCCGGACGCTCCGGACCGGCCGAGGGCCATCGCCGAGACGATCCCGCTGCTCTGGCAGACCGGCCGGGCCGCCCGGGCGCGCGAGCTGGGGGCCTCGGCTCTGGCGGGCGGCGCTCTGCGACCCGAGGACGAGGCGCGCGTACGCCTCGCCCTGGCACGCCTCGCCGTACCGTTCGACTTCTCGGAGGCCGTCCGCCAGGCCCGCGCCGGGGCGGCGCTGCCCGGGATCCCCGTGGAGATGAGGGGGCGCCTGCTCGCCATGCTCGCCGTCGGGCTGTCGATGTCGGGGGAGCACTCGGCCGCCGAGCAGGTGGCCGCGCAGGCGTGGGAGGCCGCGGCGGCGGCGGGGGACCGCTCCGCCGAGGCCACGCTGACGACGGTCCGCTCGGCCGCGAGTTTCCACCGCATGGACCTGGCCGAGGCGTTCCGGCAGGCCGAGCGGGCCGCGGCGCTGGCCGACGCCCTGGGCGTCAGCACCTCGCTGTGGGTTCCGGAGGCCTTGTGGCACGCCCTCCTGTCGCACACCACCGGACGCTCGGCGCAGGCGCTCGCCGCCGCGGAGGAGGGCATCCGGATCACCCGGGAGCAGGGCCGGACGGCGGCCACCCGCATGTGGCTCATGACCCGCTCCCGCATCCTCCTGGAGGCCGGGCGGCTGGCGGAGGCCCGGGCCGACGCCGAAGCCGCGTCCGCCTCCGCGGCGGCCGACGATCCGGGCCCGGGCAACCTCGCCGACGTCACGCTCCGGTACGTGATGATGCGCGTCGCCCTGCACACCGACGACCGGCGGACCGCGCGCGCGTACGCGGCGCAGGCGAGGCGGATGCGCAGCGACGCCGCACCCGTCGTCCGGTACTTCGGCTCCTGGATGCTGGCGCTGCTGGCGGACTCCGAAGGCCGGCCCGACCGGGCCGTCGCCGCACTCGACGAGGTGACGACCTCGCCCGCCGCGGACCGGCCGGCCTACGCCGGCCTGATCGACCCCGCCGACGCCCCGGTCCTCGTCCGCCTGGCGCTGCGCGGCGGCGCCCCCGACCGGGCCGCGCAGGCAGTGGCCCTGGCCGAGCGGCTCGCCGTGCTCAACCCCGGCCTCGCGTTCCTCGCCGCCGCGGCCGCGCACGCCCGCGGGCTCCTCGACAACGACCTCGCCACGCTCGTACGCGCGGCCCGTCTGTACGAGGACTGCCCCCGGCCGCTGGCCCGGGCGTCGGCACTGGAGGACGTGGGACGCAAGCTGGCGCTCACCCGCGTGTCCGAAGCGGTGCCGGACTTCGACACGGCCCTCGCGCTCTACGCGCGAGCGGGCGCCGCACGGGACGTCGCCCGCGTCCGCCGGCGCCTGCGGGCCGCCGGTGTCCGGCGCCGGCCCGCGGCGCCCGGACTCTCCTGCGAGTGGCCCGAGTTGACGGCCGCGGAGCTGCGGGTGGTACGGCTCGTCGCCCGGGGCCTGGCCAACCGGCAGGTGGCCGAGGACCTCTCCCTCTCGCCGCACACGGTGGGTTCGCACCTGCGCCGGGCCTTCACCAAGCTGGGCGTCACCTCCCGCGGGGAGCTGACCCGGCTGGCGAAGCAGCGTGACGACGGAGAGTAGTCGCTTCGTATCCCCCGGGGGCCCCGGGGCAATGGACGATTCGTGCGATGTGCCGACGCCGTCGTTTCCTCAGAATGATCAAAGCCGCGGAAGCCAGAAGTCCGCGGGGAACCGGTCACGAGAGGAACAGCGCATGACGGCAAGGCTCCAGCGAGCCCGCCCCGGCAGTCCCGAGCTCCAGGCGCTCGTCGACGAGCTCGCGGAGCGGCTCGGCCGGTCCGTCGCCGTCGACGACCCGCTGGTCCGCATGGTCTGCACCAGCCGTCACTTCGGCGACGAGGACCCGGTGCGCATCGGCACGCTGTTGCAGGGCCGCGCCGACAACGCGGCCATCCGCTACGTCCTCGCGCAGGGCGTGACCCGGTGGTCCAGGCCCGGATTCATCGACGGCCGTGACGATCTCGGACTGCTGCCCCGGTACGTCGCGCCCCTGCGCGAGCGCGGACACCTTCTCGGACTGCTCCTGGTGGTCGTGCCCGACAAGACCCTCGCGGAGCACGAGACACGTGCCATCGCCGGGGCCGCGGACGCCATGGCCGCCCTGATGCACGGCGAGCGCATCGCCACCGACTCCCGGAAGGCCGACGAGCGGGACCTCGTCCGCGCACTCGTCGGCGCCGACGTCGCCGCCCGCACCACCGCACGGCGGCGCGGCGAGGAACGGGGACTGCTCGGAGCGGCCGGGCACGTCATGGTCACCGTCGTCCAGCTCGGCTGCGCGACCGAGCTCGTGCAGCAGTCCGAGGCGGCCCTGTGGGGGGCGCTGGAGGTGGTGCGCCAGACGCGTTCGGCCCAGGCCCTGATCGCGGTCGGCACCGAGCGGGCGACCCTGCTCCAGCTGCGCGACCGCCCACCGCTCCCGGAGGAGGTCACCGCGCAGTCCGCCCGCATCCTGGACGAACTCCGCACGTTCCTGGGCCCGTCGGCGGATCCCGTGATCGGTGTCGGCGGCCGGCATCCGGCCCTGGACGACGCCTGGACCTCGTACGAGCAGGCGCTCGTGGCGGCGCGCGCGGCACGCCGCCTGCCCACCCTGAAGGGCGTCGGCGACTGGGAGCTGCTCGGGGAGCTCGCGGTGCTCCTCCAGCTGCCCGAACACGCCCTGAACGCGTCCCTGGTCCCGAAGGCGCTCCGGAGCCTGAGCGGCGCCCATGGCGGCGACCGCCTGCGGGACACCCTGCGCTGCTTCCTGGAACACGCCGGATCGATTCCCCGCACCGCGGACACGCTGGGCATCCACCGGACCTCGCTCTACTACCGGCTGCGCCAGATCCAGGAGATCACCGGCCTGGACCTCGACGAAGGCGCCCACCGGCTCACCCTGCACCTCGGACTGAGGATCCAGGAACTCCTTCCCCGGGCCGGGGAGAGCGCCGCCTGAGCGCGACCCGCTTCGACAACGCGACCCGCTTCGACAAAGCGAGAAGGATCCACGGCCCGATTCCTACAGCGCGCGGTGGTGCGGGCGGCGGGCCCCGTTCGATGATGTCCGTGAGGGCGGGACCGCGAGGTACCGCCTCTGACCAGGGGAGAGGTCATGCAGGAACTGATCACGACGGACGGCGCGCGGCTCGCGTACCAGGACACCGGCGGCGAGGGCGTCCCCCTCGTGATGCTGCACGGCTGGGGGCAGACGCAGGCGATGTTCCGCCACCAGAGCGAGGGCCTGGCGCCCGGCCGCCGCGTGGTCACCGTCGACTTCCGCGGCCACGGGAAGTCCGCCAAGCCCCGTCACGGCTACCGCATCGCCCGGCTCTCGCGCGATGTGCTCGAACTCGTCGACCACCTCGGCCTCGACCGGTTCGACGCACTGGGCTGGTCCATGGGCGTCTCGGTGTGGTGGAGCTTCATCGACCAGTACGGGACCGGACGCATCCGGCGCTTCGTCGCCGTCGACCAGCCCGCGGCGGTCGCCGCCGTGCCCTGGATGACGGGAGGGGAACAGCGCGACTGCGGTGCCATCTTCGACGTGTCGGGACTGCTGTACCTGGGGGCGGCCCTCGCGGGACCGGAGGGCGACACGGTCCGCGCCGACTTCGTGCGCGGGATGTTCTCCGGCGAGCCGGATGCCGAGCTGCTGGCCTTCGTCCACGAGGAGATCCGGTCCACACCCGCCCACGCTGGCGTACCCCTGCTGTTCGACCACTGCGCGCAGGACTGGCGCGACGTCCTTCCCCGCATCGATGTGCCGACCCTGGTGATCGGCTGCGAGGGAAGCCATGTGCACCCGGATTCGCAGCGCTTCGTCGCCGAGCGGATCCCCGGCGCACGCCTGCACGTCTTCCCCTCCGACGTGGCGAACTCGCACTTCGCCTTCCTGGAGAACCCGCCGGCCTTCAACGCCGTGGTGGAGAAGTTCCTGGCCGAGGAGCCGGCGAACGGCGCGTGAATCCCCCTCCGTCCGCCCCCCACCCACCACCCGCCCACCCACGGCTAGGAAACCCCATGACCCCCGCACTGATGTCCCGTGCGCCCGCACGGGTTCCCCGGCAGGCGCCCCGACCGGCCCCCCCTTCCCCTTCCGCCTCCCCTTCCGCCTCCGCCCCCTCCTCCCGCTCGGGGTGGCTGGTCCGGATGCTCTCCGACATGCCGGAGACGGACGACCGGAACCACATCTACCTCGGCGTCCACGTCCGCGGTCCCGTCGCCGTCGTCCACGGGCGCGCCGAGACCCTGCTGGAGGCGAACGACCTTGTCTTCTGCGATCCGGCACGGCAGCACCTGCTGCGGTTCGGCGAGGACTGCCGGATGATCTTCTTCCGGGTGCCCCGCTGCTATCTGGGCGTCACGGAGCCGGAACTGGACCAGGTGGTCGGCGTACCGGTACGCGGCGGGGAGGGGATCGGGGCGCTGGCGTCCGAGTTCCTGACGGCGCTCGCCGCCGAGGCCGAGTCCCGCCGGTCCGCGATCGGGGACCGGCGCGCCCGGACGGCCGTACACCTGCTCTCCGTCCTGGTCATGGAGCTCCTGGAGGCGGACACGACGGACGGGGCCGCCGGGGACGCGTCCGGGGCCGGCCACGAGATGCTCGCCCGTATCCACGGCTACATCGAAGAACACCTGATGGATCCGGACCTCTCGCCGGAGTCGATCGCCCGCGCCCACCACATCTCCGTCCGCTACCTGCAGAAGCTCTTTCAGAACGACGGGAGCACGGTCAGCCAATGGGTGAGGCAGCGCAGGCTGGAGTTCTGCCGCATCGAACTGGGCCGCACCCACCGGCGGACCACCATGGCCGCGGTGGCGCACCGCTGGGGCTTCAGCAGCCCGTCGCACTTCAGCCGCACGTTCCGCGGGGCCTACGGCATGAGCCCCAGCGAATGGCAGACGCTGGCGACCTCGGCCTTCGCGTCACCGGCTGCCGACGCCCTTGGCGCGCAAGCGCGTTGAGGCGCGTGTGCACCGTCATGACAGCGCGGATGCGCGCACCTGCAACAGGTGCCGCTTCCACGGCCCTACCGTGAGCAACCGTCGCACGGACCTCTTTCCGCACTCCGGGCCGCGCCCCGACCGTCTGACGACGCCCGCCCGTGGCCCGACACCGAGAAGAGAACTCGCATGCCCCACCCCACCGTTGTCCTGGTGCACGGTGCCTTCGCCGACGCGACGGGCTGGATAGGCGTCATCTCGGAACTGCGGAGCAGTGGAATCCCGGTGATCGCCCCCTCGAACCCGCTGCGGGGCCTGGCGTCGGACGCCGCCTACCTCGCCTCCGTCCTGGCCCAGGTCGACGGCCCGGCCGTCCTCGTAGGCCACGCCTACGGCGGTGCGCTGATCACCGTGGCGGGCACGGCGCAGAACGTCGTCGCACTGGTCTACGTGGCCGCCTACGTACCCCACGAGGGCGAGAGCGTCGGGCGGCTCCAGGGCAACTTCCCCGCCTCCCCGCTGACGGGCCACCTGAAGGAGTGGACGTACCCGCTGCCCGACGGCGACTCGGCGGTCGAGGTCACCATCGAGGAGACGGCGTTCCCCTCCGTCTTCGCGGCGGACGTCCCCGAGAACGTCGCCGCCGTCCTGGCCGCCGCCCAACGCCCCCTCGCCGCAGCCGCCTTCACCGAAACCGCGTCCGCGGCGGCGTGGCGGACCAAACCGTCCTGGGCCCTGGTGGCCGGCGCGGACCGCACGATCGCCCCCGAGGTCCAGCGCTTCGGCGCCGCCCGCGCCGGCGCCGTCGTCGTCGAACTCCCGGAAGCCTCCCACGCCGTCCTCCTGTCGGAGCCCACCCGGGTGGCCGACCTGATCAGGCAGGCGGTACGGGCGACGGCGAGCTGACCGACGGGCCTCCGCTGGCAACGGGACCGGCCCAGCCATGAGGAGTGGTTGCTGCAACGGAGCCGACGTACGGACTTACAGCCAGTCGCGCTTCTTGAAGACGACGTACAGGCTGACGCAGACCACCGCCATCAGGAGGACGGCGAAGGGGTAGCCGACCGCCCACTTGAGCTCGGGCATCCTCTCGAAGTTCATGCCGTAGATCGTTCCCACCAACGTGGGTGCAAACAGAATGGCGGCCCACGAGGAGATCTTCTTGATCTCCTCGTTCTGTTCGAAGCCGGCTTCTGCCAGGGCGCGCATTTCGGCGTTCTGCTGTTGGGAGACCAGGGTGGCGTTGACCGTCAGGATTTCGGTCAGGGCCTGGCGGAAGCCGTCCACGCGTTCGCTCGTGTGGGTCACGTGGTCCGCGACGTCGCGGAGGTAGCGCTGGAGTTCCTCGTCCGTGCCGTACTTGGCGAAGCCCGCCATCAGGTTGTGGAGCATGCCGACCAGGGGGCGGGTGGCGCGCTGGAACTCGACCATTTCGCGGGAGAGTTCGTAGATGCGGCGCGATACCTCGGGGTCGCCGCGGAAGACCTCGGTCTCGATCTCGTCCATGTCGTTCTGGACGCCTTCGACGACCGGGGCGTAGCCGTCGACCACGTCGTCGAGGATCGCGTAGAGAGCCGCTTCCGGGCCGAGGGCCAGGAGTTCCGGGGTCGCCTCCATGCGGCGGCGGACCGCCGAGAGGTCGGGGGCCGCGCCGTGGCGGACGGTGATCAAGAAGTCCGGGCCCACGAAGATGTGCAGCTCGGCGAAGTCGACCTCCTCCAGGGCGTCCACGTAGCGGGCCGCGCGCAGGACGACGAAGAGGGTGTCGCCGTAGCGCTCCAGCTTGGGTCGCTGGTGGGCCTCCAGGGCGTCCTCGATGGAGAGGGGGTGGAGGTTGAACTCCGTGGCGAGGGAGTGCAGTTCGGGTTCGGTGGGCCGGTGCAGGCCGATCCATGCCATGCCGCCGGGCTGCTCGCGCAGGCGGCGGAAGGTCTCGGCGAGGCCGGTGGGGGAGGCGACCCTGCGGCCTGCGTGGTAGACGGCGGAGTCGACCACGGACCGGTGGGGGGCCGGGTCCGGGCCCGCCGGCGTGCGGCCGGAAGGGGGCGGCGGCGGTGTGGGGCGGCGGCGGTCGGGGCGCTCCGGCATCGGGGTCCGCTTCGGGTCAGTGGCCAGTGGTCAGTGGTCGGCGGTGAGTGGTCGGCGGTGAGTGGTGAGTGCTGAGTGTTTCCTTACGAGGCGCATGTGCAGGATATGCGGGAAATGGCCGGAATGCGGGTGGTAAGGGGATCGGGCGGGCCGGGTGGCGCGAGTGGGTCGTTGGGCTAGCGTGCCGTCATGGTCCCCCCGACGCCGCATCAGGCCGCCCGCGCGCAGCCGTCCGTTCCCGTGCTGGGTCCCCGCGCGCTGAACCGGGCCACGCTCGCCCGCCAGCTGCTCCTCGACCGGGCCGAGCGGTCGGCCCGGGACGCCGTCGCGCACCTGGTCGGGCTCCAGGCGCAGAACGTGAAGCCGCCCTACTACCAGCTGCACGCCCGGCTCGCCGGATTCCGTCCCGAAGAGCTGGCCGAGCTGATGGAAACGCGTCAGGTGGTGCGCATGGTGACGATGAGGTCGACCATCCACACGCACACCGCCGAGGACGCGCTCGCCCTGCGCCCCCTGGTCCAGCCCGCCCGGGACAGGGAGATCGCCGTCTTCCGCAAGGGGCTGGTCGGCGTCGACCTGGCGCGCCTCGCCCGGCTCGCGCGCGCCTTCGTCGAGGGTGACGAGCCCCGCACCATGGGGGAGATCGGGCAGGAACTGCTGCGCGAGTGGCCCGACGCCGATCCCCCGTCCCTGGCCACCGCCGCGCGCTGCGCCCTGCCCCTCGTCCAGGTCACCCCGCGGGGAGTGTGGGGGCGCAGCGGGCAGGTCCGGCTCACCACCCTGCACCACTGGCTCGGCCGCCCGGCCCCCGACGTACCCGCCACAGAGCCGGCGGAGTCCGCGTCAGCCGCGCCGCCCCTCGACGAGGTCGTCCTCCGCTACCTCGGCGCCTTCGGGCCGGCCTCCGTCAAGGACATGCAGGTCTGGGCCGGTCTCACCCGGCTGGGCGCGGCCTTCGAGCGGCTGCGGCCCCGGCTGCTCGTCTTCCGCGACGAGAACGGCGTGGAACTCTTCGACCTGCCCGACGCGCCCCGCCCCGATGCCGACGCGCCCGCGCCCCCGCGCTTCCTGCCCGAGTTCGACAACCTGCTCCTGTCCCACGCCGACCGCACCCGGGTGGTCCCCGCCGGCCTCAAGGGCCGGACGTGGAAGGGCAACCAGGCGTACCGCACGCTCCTCGTCGACGGATTCCTCGCCGGGGTGTGGAAGGAGACGGACGGCGTCCTGACCGTCGAACCGTTCCGGGAGCTCACCCGAGCCCAGCGCCAAGAGGTCATCGCCGAAGGGGAGTTGCTCCTCGACGCGATGGTGCGGCCCGCGGGAACGGCGGACGCCCCGCACGGCGGCGTGCGCTTCGGGTCAATCACCGGCTGACGCCGCTCTGGTGGTGCGTCCGGCGGGCACGGCACGATGCGTTCCATGACATCGAACGACGACGCGTCCGCCACCGCCACCGCACAGTTCCTCGCCGCCCGGGACTTCCTCCTGGAGCGGCGCGGCGCCTACGACGAGGCGTACGCGCACTTCACCTGGCCCCGGCCCGAGCGCTTCAACTGGGCCCTGGACTGGTTCGACCACATCGCGGCCGGGAACACCGCCGACGCCCTGCGCATCGTCGAGGAGGACGGGACGAGCGAGGGCGTCTCCTTCGCCGACATGGCCGTACGGTCGGACGTGGCCGCGAACTGGCTCCGCGGCCAGGGCGTCGCGGCGGGCGACCGCATCATCGTCATGCTCGGCAACCAGCGCGAGCTGTGGGAGGTCATGCTCGCCGCGATGAAACTGCGCGCGGTGGTCATCCCCGCCACCCCGCTGCTCGGCCCGGTCGACCTGCGCGACCGGGTCGAGCGCGGCCGCGCCCGCCACGTCATCGTGCGCGCCGAGGACACCGGGAAGTTCGCGGACGTACCGGGCGCCTACACGCGGATCGCCGCGGGGGACGAGGTACCGGCGGGCTGGCTGCGGCTGTCCGACATGTACGCGAGCCTGCCCGATACCGATGTGCCCGATACCGATGTGCCCCGCGCCGGTATGCCCGACGCCGCCCTGCCCCGCCCCGGCGCCGCCCCCCTCTTCACACCCGACGGGGAGACCCTGGCCGGGGACCCGCTGATGCTCTACTTCACCTCCGGCACCACCGCCCGGCCCAAGCTGGTGGAGCACACGCACGCCTCGTACCCGATCGGGCACCTGTCCACCATGTACTGGCTCGGCCTGCGCCCCGGGGACGTCCACCTCAACATCTCCTCGCCCGGCTGGGCCAAGCACGCCTGGTCCAACGTCTTCGCCCCCTGGAACGCGGGCGCCACCGTCTTCATCCACAACTACGCCCGCTTCGACGCCGAGCGGCTCATGGCGGAGATGGACCGCGGCGGCGTGACCTCCTTCTGCGCCCCGCCGACGGTGTGGCGGATGCTGATCCAGTCCGACCTCGGCGCGCTGCGCACCCCGCCGCGCGAGGCGGTCGCCGCCGGCGAACCCCTCAACCCCGAGGTGATCGACAAGGTCCGCCGGGCCTGGGGCGTGACCATCCGCGACGGCTTCGGGCAGACCGAGACCACGCTCCAGGTGGGCAACTTCCCCGGCGTTCCGGTCAAGCCCGGTTCGATGGGCCGCCCGGCGCCCGGATACAAGATCGTGCTGGTGGACCCGGTCACCGGCAAGGAATCCGCGGACGAGGGCGAGCTGTGCGTGGACCTGGCGACCCGCCCCGCGGGGGTCATGACCGGCTACCGCGACGACGAGGAGCGCACCGCCGAGGCGATGGCGGGCGGTGTCTACCGCACCGGTGACATCGCCTCGCGCGACGCGGCGGGCTACCTCACCTATGTCGGACGGGCCGACGACGTCTTCAAGGCCTCCGACTACAAGATCTCCCCGTTCGAGCTGGAGAGCGCCATGCTGGAGCACGAGGCGGTCGCGGAAGCCGCCGTCGTCCCGGCGCCGGACCCGCTGCGGCTCGCCGTGCCCAAGGCGTACATCGCCCTGGCGGCAGGCTGGGAGCCCGGGCCGGAGACGGCCCGGGCCCTGTTCGAGCACTCCCGCGCCGTGCTCTCCCCGTACAAGCGGATCCGGCGCATCGAATTCGCCGAGCTGCCGAAGACGGTGTCCGGCAAGATCCGCCGGGTGGAACTGCGCGAGCTGACCGCCCTGGGCGCGGGCCAGGAGTACGACGAGGGCGAAATGCGCTGACGACTGCCTGAACCTCGGGCGGCCGACCTCGGGCGGCCGACCTCAGGCGGCCAGGAGGGCCTCGATGGCGGCGACGACCTCAGGGGCCTCCGGCTCGGTGCGCGGACGGAAGCGGCCGACGACCTCGCCGTCGGGGGAGATCAGGAACTTCTCGAAGTTCCACTGGATGTCGCCCGCCTCGCCCTCGGCGTCGGCGGTCTTCACCAGCTCCGCGTACAGCGGGTGCCGGTTCTCCCCGTTGACCTCGGACTTCTCCAGCATGGGGAAGGTGACACCGAAGCCGGTGGCGCAGAACGTCTGGATGTCGTCCGCCGTACCGGGCTCCTGGCCGCCGAACTGGTTGCACGGTACGCCGATCACCGTGAAGCCCTTGTCCGCGTAGGTGGACTGGAGCCGGGCCAGCCCCGAGTACTGCGGGGTGAGGCCGCACTGCGAGGCGGTGTTCACGAGCAGGATCGCCTTGCCCTTGTACGCCGCGAGGCTGGTGGGCTCGTCGGACAGGGTGGTCAGCGGAATGTCGTACAGGCTCAAGACGCTCTCCTTGGAAGGCAGGACTGGCACTCCCGCCAACAACGCGAGGGCCCCGCGTGTTCCGCGCCCACCGGTCAGTACGGCGCCCCCGTCACCACCAGCGCGTCCGCCGCGTCGTTCACCGGCTGCGGCATCCCGGTCAGGTCCATGACGAACAGCGGGATGCCCAGGTCGTCCGCCCGCGCCCGGCCGTCCTCCGTATATCCGGCCAGGGAGAAGTAGACGCTGGTGGCGGAGGCGGTCAGGCCGTTCAGCCACACGCACTCCACCGCCCGCAGCCCGGCCGCTGACGTCGTCGGATCCACCTGCGCCACCAGGCCGGGCGCCCGCAGGTCGACTGCCGCCGAGGGCACCGGGCGCGTGTCGGGCCGGCGTACGTCCCGGAAGCCGAGCCAGCGCAGGTACAGCGCGGCCGTCGACACCGCGTCGCGGGCGGTACGAATGGTCACCGGGCGGAAAGCGGGCCGTACCGAGGGCGCCGCCGACGGCTCCGGCGCGGGTACGGGCACCTGCGCGGCCCCCTCGCCCCCTGGCCCCATCGGCCCGCGCCGCTCCGCCGGGCCCACCGCCTCCGCCCGGCCCACCGCCTCCGCCGCGAGGACCGCGAGCCGTACCACCGTCCCGCACGCCGCGCACCCCGCCTCCGGCTGCGGCCACTCGCTCACCCGCCCGCACGCCGCGCACCGCACCGACACCCACGCCTCCGACCAGGTGCGGTGCGTCAGCGGCCGGGGCGGCGCGGAGCGGTCCAGGGGCGGGGCGACCGGGCTGCCGCACGCACAGGGGAAGACCGGAGCGGTGTAGCCGTTCTCGCGCAGGCACGCCGGGCAGCGCACCGGAACCGATTCCGCCATGAGCTGTGTGCCCCCTCCGTCGCTGTGCGTGGGTCCATGCTCCACCACCCGCGACCGTCCGGGGGGTGGGTCGGCCATCTCCGTGCCCGTCCGCGTCCCCGGCCCGGCCCTTCGTACAACTCACCGAGCGGATCGCGGCTTTTGGTGGGTTCCGGGGTTCTCCACCGCCTTGACGATCGGGAACTCGCCGCTTAGCTTGTTCCGTATAGCAGAACAAAACTTCCGGATTACGGAAAAGCCTGACCGCCTGACCCGCAGGAGTACTCGATGCCTCGTATGACAGCCGCCGCCGCTGCAGTGGAGATCCTCAAGCGTGAAGGTGTCGCGCAAGCGTTCGGCGTGCCCGGCGCTGCCATCAACCCCTTCTACCGCGAGCTGAAGAACGTCGGTGGCATCAAGCACACCCTCGCCCGGCACGTCGAGGGCGCCTCGCACATGGCCGAGGGCTACACCCGCACCGCTCCCGGCAACATCGGTGTCTGCATCGGTACGTCCGGCCCCGCCGGCACCGACATGATCACCGGCCTCTACTCGGCCATCGCGGACTCGATCCCGATCCTGTGCATCACCGGCCAGGCCCCGGTCGCCAAGCTGCACAAGGAAGACTTCCAGGCCGTCGACATCGCCTCGATCGCCAAGCCGGTCACCAAGGCGGCGACCACGGTCCTGGAGGCCGCCCAGGTCCCCGGCGTCTTCCAGCAGGCGTTCCACCTCATGCGCTCCGGCCGCCCCGGCCCGGTCCTCATCGACCTCCCCATCGACGTCCAGCTGACGGAGATCGAGTTCGACCCGGAGACCTACGAGCCGCTGCCGGTCTACAAGCCGCAGGCGACCCGCGCGCAGGCGGAGAAGGCGATCCGGTTCCTCCTGGACTCCGAGAAGCCGCTGATCGTCGCCGGTGGCGGCATCATCAACGCCGACGCCTCCGCGCTGCTCGTCGAGTTCGCCGAGCTGACCGGCACGCCGGTCATCCCGACCCTCATGGGCTGGGGCATCATCGCGGACGACCACGAGCTGAACGCGGGCATGGTCGGCCTGCAGACCTCGCACCGCTACGGCAACGAGAACCTGCTCGCCTCCGACTTCGTCCTCGGCATCGGCAACCGGTGGGCCAACCGTCACACCGGTGACCTGGCCGTCTACACCAGGGACCGCAAGTTCGTCCACGTCGACATCGAGCCGACCCAGATCGGCAAGATCTTCGCGCCGGACTTCGGTTTCGCGTCCGACGCGAAGCGCGCGCTGGAGCTGTTCATCGAGGTCGCCAAGGAGCTGAAGGCCGAGGGCAGGCTCCCCGACCGTTCGGCGTGGGCCGCGGAGACGCAGGAGCGCAAGGCGACCCTCCAGCGACGCACGCACTTCGACAACATCCCCATGAAGCCGCAGCGCGTCTACGAGGAGATGAACAAGGCGTTCGGCCCCGAGACCCGCTACGTCACCACCATCGGTCTGTCCCAGATCGCCGGTGCGCAGATGCTGCACGTCTACAAGCCGCGCCACTGGATCAACTGCGGCCAGGCCGGCCCGCTCGGCTGGACGATCCCGGCCGCGCTCGGTGTCGCCACCGCCGACCCGACGACCCCGGTCGTCGCGCTCTCCGGTGACTACGACTTCCAGTTCATGCTGGAGGAGCTGGCCGTCGGGGCGCAGCACAACATCCCCTACGTCCACGTGCTGGTCAACAACGCCTATCTCGGCCTGATCCGCCAGGCGCAGCGCGGCCTGGACATCAACTTCCAGGTCAACCTGGAGTTCGAGAACATCAACTCCCCGGAGCTGGGCGTCTACGGCGTCGACCACGTCAAGGTCGTCGAGGGCCTGGGCTGCAAGGCCATCCGCGTGACGGACCCGAACGAGCTGGGCGCGGCCCTGGAGCAGGCCAAGAAGCTCGCCGCCGAGTTCCGCGTCCCGGTCGTCGTCGAGGCGATCCTGGAGCGCGTCACCAACATCTCGATGGGCGCCGCCGGCATCGACGCCATCAACGAGTGGGAAGAGATCGCGACCGAGCCGGGCCACGCCCCGACCGCCATCCGCCCGCTGGTCTGAGCCACCGGCCCGACCCGTCCGGCCGAGCCGCAAGAGAAGGCCCCCGCCCCTCCGCAAGCTTGGGTTCTAGGAGTCGTCGCAACACCCCAGTTCAAGGGGTGCGATGGAGTTCGAGATCCGCAAGGTGCGGTCGGTGGCCCAAGGCCCGAGGAA
>NZ_JBEXPB010000049.1:0-47201 GCF_040611795.1 Streptomyces sp. NPDC006529
CCCGGCTCCAGGCCATCCCCGAGGTGCTGTCGACGCGCACCCTGCTGGTGTTCGAGGAAACGGACCTGCTGGCCCCGGACGCGGGCCCGGACCAGCCCGCGATGCCGCCGTCGACCAGGAAGTCGGTGGCGTTGACGAAGGAGGAGTCGTCGCTCGCGAGGAAGGCGACGGCGGCGGCGATCTCGGTGGGTTCGGCGAAGCGGCCGACGGGGATGTGCACGAGGCGGCGCGCGGCGCGCTCGGGGTCCTTCGCGAACAGCTCCTGGAGCAGCGGGGTGTTGACGGGGCCCGGGCACAGGGCGTTGACGCGGATGCCCTCGCGGGCGAACTGGACGCCCAGTTCGCGGGACATCGCCAGGACGCCGCCCTTGGAGGCGGTGTAGGAGATCTGGGAGGTGGCCGCGCCCATGATCGCCACGAAGGAAGCGGTGTTGATGATGGATCCGCGGCCCTGGCGCTGCATGTAGGGCAGCGCGGCCTTGCAGCACAGGTAGACGGAGGTCAGGTTGACGTCCTGGACCCGCTTCCAGGCCTCCAGCCCGGTGGTGAGGATCGAGTCGTCGTCCGGGGGCGAGATGCCCGCGTTGTTGAAGGCGATGTCGACGGACCCGTAGGTGTCGAAGGCGGTCTTGAAGAGCGCCTCGACCTCCTCGGGGCTGGTGACGTCGACCTTCACGAAGGTGCCGCCGACCTCTTCGGCCGCGGCCTTGCCGGCCGTCTCGTCGATGTCGCCGCAGACGACGTTGGCGCCTTCGGAGGCGAGCCGGCGGGCGGTGGCGAGGCCGATGCCGCTGCCGGCTCCGGTGATGACGGCGGTACGGCCGACCAGGCGGCGGCAGACGATCTCTTCAGGGGCTCGACTGGACATGGTTCTCAGGCCTCCGTGCTGATGAAGACGTTCTTGGTCTCGGTGAATGCGGTGAGGGCGTCGGGTCCCAGTTCCCGGCCGAGGCCGGACTGCTTGAACCCGCCGAAGGGAGTCCAGTAGCGGACGCTGCTGTGGGAGTTGACGGAGAGGTTGCCCGCGGCGACGGCGCGCGAGACGCGCAGGGCGCGGCCCACGTCGCGGGTCCAGATCGAGCCGGAGAGCCCGTATTCCGTGGCGTTGGCCAGCCGTACGGCGTCCTCCTCGTCCTCGAAGGGCAGGATGACGGCGACCGGGCCGAAGACCTCCTCGGCGGCGACGGGGGCGGTGGGGTCGGCCCCGGTGACGAGGGTGGGCGGGTACCAGAAGCCGGGGCCCTCGGGGGCGGTGCCGCGGACGGCGGTCAGGTCGTCGGTGACGTAGGACCGTACGCGCTCCAGCTGGGCCCGGGAGATGAGCGGGCCCATCTGGGTCTTCTCGTCGGCCGGGTCACCGACGACCACGCCCTCGATCCCGGGCGTGACCAGGTCGAGGAAGCGGTCGTACACGGAGCGCTGGACCAGGATCCGGGTGCGGGCGCAGCAGTCCTGGCCGGTGTTGTCGAGGAAGGCCATGGGGGCGGCGGCCGCGGCGGCTTCGAGGTCGGCGTCGGCGAAGACGATGTTGGGGCTCTTGCCGCCGAGTTCGAGGGTGACGCGCTTGAGCCGGCCGGCGCACGCGGCCATGATCCGCTTTCCCACTCCGGTGGAGCCGGTGAAGACGATCTTCGCCACGCCGGGGTGTTCGACGAGCGCGTCGCCCGCGACCGGTCCGCGCCCGGGCAGCACCTGGAAGAGGTGCTCGGGCAGGCCCGCCTCCAGGGCCAGCTCGGCCAGCCGCAGTGCGGTGAGGGGGGTGGTCTCCGCGGGCTTGAGGATCACCGCGTTGCCCGCGGCGAGGGCGGGCGCCAAGCCCCAGGCGGCGATCGGCATCGGGAAGTTCCAGGGGGCGATCACCCCGATGACGCCGAGCGGTTCGAGGAAGGTGACGTCGAGGCCGCCGGCCACCGGGATCTGCCGGCCGGAGAGCCGCTCCACTCCCCCGGCGGCGAATTCCAGCAGGTCGCGGACGTTGCCCGCTTCCCAGCGGGCGTTGCCGATGGTGTGGCCGGCCTCGCGGACCTCCAGCAGGGCCAGTTCCTCGCGGTGCTCGTCCACCGCGGCGGCGAAGCGGCGCAGCAGCCGGGCCCGGTCGGCGGGCGCGGCGGCCGCCCAGCCGCGCTGGGCCGCGGCGGCCCGTACGACGGCGGCGTCGACGTCGTCCCGTGTGGCGGCCGGGACGGTGGCGACGACTTCCTCGGTGGCCGGGTTCAGTACGTCCAGCGCATCGGATGACACGTGGTGCCTCTCAGTCGTTCGCTCGGTTCCAAGGGGGGCGGGGCGTGCGGCGGTTACAGGCGTTCGAAGGAGCGGCGCAGCTCCCAGTCGGTCACGGCGGAGTCGTAGGCGTCGAGTTCGACGCGGGCCATGTTCCGGTAGTGGGCGACGACTTCGGGGCCGAAGGCGGCCTTGGCGATGTCGCTGTTCTCCCACAGCTCGGCCGCCTCGCGCAGGGTGGTGGGGACGTGCGCGTAGTCGGCGGTGTAGGCGTTGCCCGCGCAGGCCTCGGGCAGCTCCAGCCGGTTCTCGATGCCGTGGAGGCCGGCCGCGACCAGGCCGGCCACCGCCAGGTACGGGTTGACGTCGCCGCCCGGGAGGCGGTTCTCGAAGCGCATAGAGCGGCCGTGGCCGACCACGCGCAGGGCGCAGGTCCGGTTGTCCACCCCCCAGGCGACGGCGGTCGGCGCGAAGGATCCCGGCCGGAAACGCTTGTACGAGTTGATGTTGGGGGCGTAGAGAAGGGAGAAGTCCCGCAGCGCGGCCAGCTGCCCGGCCAGGAAGTGACGCATGACGGGTGACATTCCGCCGTGCACGTCGTCCTTTGCGCCCGCGTCGCCCGCCATCACGTTGCGCCCGTCGGCGTCGTTCAGGGAGAGGTGGATGTGGCAGGAGTTGCCCTCGCGCTCGTCGTACTTGGCCATGAACGTGAGCGAGACGCCCTCCTGCGAGGCGATCTCCTTGGCGCCGGTCTTGTAGACCGCGTGCTGGTCGCAGGTGATCACGGCCTCGTCGTAGCGGAAGGCGATCTCGTGCTGCCCGAGGTTGCACTCGCCCTTGGCGGACTCGACGACCAGGCCCGCGGCCTGCATCTCGTTGCGGATCCGGCGCAGCAGCGGTTCGATCCGGCCGGTGCCGAGGACGGAGTAGTCGATGTTGTACTGGTTGGCGGGGGTCAGGCCGCGGTAGTTGGCGTCCCAGGCCTGCTCGTAGGTGTCCTGGAAGACCATGAACTCCAGCTCGGTGCCCACCATCGCGGTGTACCCGTGCTCCGCCAGGCGCTCCAGCTGGCGCCGCAGGATCTGGCGCGGCGCGGCGACGACGGGCGAGCCGTCGTTCCAGGCGAGGTCGGCCATGACCAGCGCGCTGCCCGGGTTCCAGGGGATGCGGCGCAGGGTGGACAGGTCGGGGTGCATGGCGAAGTCGCCGTAGCCCCGGTCCCAGGAGGACATCTCGTAGCCGTCGACGGTGTTCATGTCGGTGTCGACGGCGAGCAGGTAGTTGCATCCCTCGGTGCCGTGGGACATGACCTCGTCGAGGAAGAACTGCGCGGCGAACCGCTTGCCCTGGAGCCGCCCCTGCATGTCGGGGAAGGCCAGGACCACTGTGTCGATCTCGCCGTCGGCGACCAGGGAGCGGAGCTCCTCGGGCGCGAGCGGCGGCATGCGGTCTACCACGGGAATCTCTCCTTCGGTGAGCCGAGGAGGCCTAAGGTATTGAATAGAACCATTGCTTGGGAAGGGGAGGGGCCGACATGACGAACAACGCGCCGGACGACACGCCGGACAGCGCGCCGCACAGGGGGGCGAGCGGCGGGGCGGCCGACGGGGTGCGCGGACCGTCGCACGACCTGTCGCACGGCCCGGGTGACGGCGGCGCGCTCGCGCGGCTGAACCCCGTCCTGCGCCAGGTGCGGGCGGGCAACGGTTTCGAGGAGGCCCTGGAGCAGATCCTCCAGGTGGTCCGGCTGGGACTGGTGCCGGGCGGCGGACGGCTGCCGCCGGAGCGCGAGCTGGCCGAGCGGATGGGGATCAGCCGGGTCACGCTGCGCGAGGTGCTGAAGGTGCTCCAGGACCAGGGGCTGGTCGAGGCGCGGCGCGGGCGCTACGGCGGAACGTTCGTGCTGCACCGCCCCGATCCCCCGGCCGGCGCCGCCGAGCAGGAGCTGCGGCGCCGCGTCGCCGGCGTGGACATCGAGGACGCGCTGCGCTTCCGCGAGGTGCTGGAGACGGGCGCGGCCGGGCTCTGCGCCGCGCAGGGGCTGGACGACGCCCGGGCGCAGCGGCTGCGCGGGGCGCTCGCCGCGACCCACGACGCGCCGCTCGCGGACTACCGCCGCCAGGACACCCTCTTCCACCTCACCCTGTGCGAACTGGCGGGCTCCGCCACCCTGACGGCCCAGTACGCGGCCGTCCGGGCGACGGTCAACGACCTGCTGGACTGCATCCCGCTGCTGGTGCGGAACCTGGAGCACTCGCAGCAGCAGCACACTGCGGTGGTGGAGGCGGTGTTGGACGGGGACGCGGAGGCGGCCCGCGAGGTGATGCGGGAGCACTGCGGGGGCACGGCGGCGCTGCTGCGGGGGTTCCTGGCGTGACGGGCCGCCGGGCACGCCGTCCGGGCGCCCGGCCCCCGACCTCCGGCCGCGGGGAGGTTTTCGTAACCGCCGTTTAACGCAGGGGTCTTGCGCGCTCCACCCGCTTACCGCAAAGGTACGCTCCACAACCATTGCATTGCCCTAGGCAGGAGCGCACATGGCCGACGACTTCGATGCCCGGCTGACGAAAGCCGCACCCGGATCCGCGCCCTCCGGACCCGCGTCCGGGCCCGACGGCGCGGGCGGCGCCGCCGGCGACGGCGGGAACGACTACCTGGAACGCCGCACCCTGCGCCGCGGCAGCGCCGGCTGGCTGCTGCTGACCGGTCTCGGCGTCGCCTACGTCGTCTCCGGCGACTTCTCCGGCTGGAACGTCGGCCTGAGCAAGGGCGGCTTCGGCGGCCTCGCCATCGCCACCGTCCTCATGGGCGCCATGTACGCCTGCCTGGTCTTCTCCCTCGCCGAACTCTCCACGATCCTGCCCACCGCGGGCGGCGGCTACGGCTTCGCCCGGCGCGCCCTGGGCCCCTGGGGCGGTTTCCTCACCGGCACCGCGATCCTCATCGAGTACATCCTGGCGCCGGCCGCGATCGTCATCTTCATCGGCGACTACGTCGAGTCCCTCGGACTCTTCGGCCTCACCTCCAGCTGGCCGGTCTACCTCGGCTGCTTCGTCGTCTTCATCGGCGTGCACCTGTGGGGCGTGGGCGAGGCGCTGCGGTTCAGCCTCGTCGTCACCGCCATAGCCGTCGCGGCCCTGCTGATCTTCGCCGTCGGCGCCTTCACCGACTTCTCCGTCAGCGGCCTCGACGACATCGCCGTCGACGCGGGGGCGGCGGGGTTGAGCTCCTGGCTGCCGTACGGCGCGCTGGGGATCTGGGCAGCGTTCCCCTTCGGCATGTGGTTCTTCCTCGGCGTCGAGGGCGTACCGCTCGCGGCCGAGGAGGCCAAGGACCCGGTCCGCTCCATGCCGAAGGCGCTCGCCATCTCGATGGGCATCCTGGCGCTCCTCGCGCTGATCACCTTCTTCGCCGCGACCGGCGCGCAGGGCGCGGACGCCGTCAAGGACGCGGGCAATCCGCTGGTCGTCGCGCTGGAGGGGGAGGGCGGGCCGACCGCCCTGAGCCGCTTCGTCAACTACGCGGGCCTGGCGGGCCTGGTGGCCTCCTTCTTCTCCCTCATCTACGCCGGTTCGCGCCAGCTCTTCGCCCTCTCCCGCGCGGGCTACCTGCCCCGCTTCCTCTCCCTGACCAGCAGCCGCAAGGCCCCCTACCTCGGTCTGGTCATCCCCGGCGCGATCGGCTTCGCGCTGGCCGCGGCCACCGGTGACGGGGCCCGGATGCTCAACATCGCGGTCTTCGGCGCGACCATCTCCTACGCCCTGATGGCGCTCTCGCACATCGTGCTGCGCCGCCGGGAACCGGACCTGGAGCGGCCCTACCGCACCCCGGGCGGGGTGCTGACCTCCACGGTCGCCTTCGTACTCGCCCTGTCGGCCCTGGTCGCCACCTTCCTGGTGGACAAGGACGCCGCGTTCATCGCGCTCGCCGTGTACGCCGTCGCCCTCGCCTACTTCGCGTTCTACAGTCGGCACCACCTGGTGGCCTCGGCGCCCGAGGAGGAGTTCGCGGCACTGGCGGCGGCCGAGGCGGAACTGTCCCGGGACTGACCGCCGTCGAGCCCGCGCCGCCCCTGTCCCCGCTCCCCCTCCCGGAGGTACGCACCGTGCCCAAGCCGCTCATCGGCATCACCACCTACGTCGAGGCGTCCACGCGCTACGGCGTGTGGGACCTTCCGACCGCCCTCGTGCCCGCGGGGTACTACGAGCTGGTCCAGGCGTCCGGCGGCACGGCGGTGCTGCTGCCGCCGGACGAGCCCGGGGAGGCGGGGGTGGTCCTGAGCCGGCTGGACGGCCTGGTCGTCGCGGGCGGCCCCGATGTGGACCCGGCCCACTACGGAGCCCCCCGCGACCCCCGTACGGGCTCCCCCGCGACCGTGCGCGACGCCTGGGAACTGGCCCTGATCCGGGCCGCCCTGGCGCAGGGCACGCCGCTGCTGGGGATCTGCCGGGGCATGCAGGCGCTGAACGTGGCCCTGGGCGGCACGCTGGTCCAGCACATCGACGGGCACGCCGGGGAGCCGGGGCCGGTGGCCTGGCATCCGGTGCGGCCGGTGCGGGGGACGCTGTACGGGGCGCTCGTGCCGGAGGTGGCGGAGGTGCCGACGTACCACCACCAGTGCGTGGAGCGGCTGGGGCGGGGCCTGATCGCCTCGGCGCACGCGCTGGACGGGACGGTGGAGGCGATCGAACTCCCGGCCGACGGCGCCGCCTGGGCCCTGGGCGTCCAGTGGCACCCCGAACGCGACAAGGACACCCGCGTGATGTCCGCCCTGATCACCGCCGCGACCCGCGTCCCGACCCGGGTGCACTGACCCGCGGGGCGCACCCTTCCCTCCGCCGGAGCGATCCCCGGGCCCGCCCACACACGCCTGCGGCGGGCGCCCTCAAACGCCGGGCGGGCTGGTTTTCGCTCGGCTGAGCTGGGTTTTCCCCGGCTGAGCTGGGGTTTCCCCCGCTGGGCTGGGTTTTCCCCGGCTGGGCTGGATTTTCCCGGCTTGGCTGGATTTTCCCGGCTGGCGTCAGGACAAGCCCTGAGCCATCGCCCAACGCCACCCGACCTCCTCCAGCCCGCCGAACCCCCCTCCAGCCCCGCCGGCGTTTGAGGCGCCGCCGGAGGCCCCCCGCCGGATGGGCGACCGCTCCGCGCCCGCCCCCATCACGCACCCGGCAGGGGCCGGCGTCATGACGGGGTGGCCCGGGTCAGGGACAGGAGGTCGCGGGCCGGGCCCGCGGGGCGGGTGCCCGCGGGCCAGACGGCCCGCAGCGACCGGCCCAGCGGCACACCGGCCACGGCGACCGCCACCAGCCGCCGCCCCGCCAGCTCCTCCCGCAGCGCCAGCTCCGACAGCACGCACGGCCCCGCCCCGCTCACCGCGGCCGCCTTCACCGCCGTGGTCGAGGCGAGTTCCAGCAGCGGCCGCGCCAGCCCCCCGCACCCGGCCAGCGCAGCGTCCAGCACCTGCCGCGTGCCGGAGCCCCGTTCCCGCAGGATCAGCGGGGTCGCGGCCAGTTCGGCGGGGGCCACCTCCCCCGACCGCCGCCGGGCCCACGGGTGCCCCGGGGCCACCGCGACCACCAGCCGGTCCTGTGCGATGACCACGGCGTCCAGGCCGTCCGGCACCGCGAGCCCCTCGACGAAGCCGAGGTCGGCCTCCCGCGCCAGCACCCGCTCCGCGACCAGCGCCGAGTTGTCGGCCTGGAGGGACACCGCCGTGCCGGGCCGCGCCGCCCGCAGCGCGATCAGCCAGCCCGGCAGCAGGTACTCCGCGATGGTCATGCTGGCGGCCACCCGCAGCCGCGAGTCCCGCGCCCCCCGCAACGCCTGCGCCCCCGCGTCGAAGGCCTCCGCCGCCTCCACGACCCGCCGCGCCCAGTCGGTGACGAGCGCGCCCTGCGCGGTGAGCGTGGACCCGCGCGGCGAACGGTCCACCAGGGCCACCCCCAGCCGCGCCTCCATGGCCCGGATCCGGCTGCTCGCCGCGGGCTGGGTGATCCCCACCTCCCGCGCGGCCGCGCCGAGGCTGCCCACTCGGGCCACCGCGATCAGCAGTTCCAGCGCCCCCAGATCCGGCACCCGGTGCGAGAGCGGGACCACCTGCTCGGCACCCGCGCCACCGACTGCCCCACCGACCGCGCCACCGTCACTCATAACACCAGTTTATGACCTGATAGGGAGATCACCTCTGCCCCCCGCCCCACCCGGGGCGCACGCTGGAGGCATGGTCACCACCGCGCACCCCCGCCCCGCCGCCCACCAGGCACCCGAGGCACCCCCCGCCCCCTCCGCCCAGGCACCCGGAACGGCCGCCACCCCCCGGCGCCCGCTCGCCGCCCTGCGCCACCTCGGCCCGAACTGGTACGCCTGCGTCATGGGCACCGCGATCATCGCCAACGCCGGTGCGACCCTGCCCTACCAGCTCCCCGGTCAGCGCGTGGCCTGCCAGGCCGTCTGGGCCCTGTCCGCGGCCCTCCTGCTCGTCCTGCTCACCGCCCGCGCCGGCCACTGGCTGCACCACCGCGACCAGGCCCGGGCCCACCTGCTGGACCCCGCGGTCGCCCCCTTCTACGGCTGCCTGTCGATGGCCCTGCTCGCGGTCGGCGGCGGCACCCTCATCGTCGGCAAGGACCTCATCGGGCTGCCCGCCGCGATCGCCGCGGACACCGTGCTCTTCACCGCCGGTACCGCGATAGGCCTGGTGATGGCCGTGGCCGTGCCCTACCTGATGGTGGTCCGGCACAAGGTCGAGGCCGCCCAGGCCACCCCCGTCTGGCTGCTGCCGCTGGTCGCCCCGATGGTCTCCGCCGCGCTCGGCCCCCTGCTGATCCCCCACCTGCCCGCCGGCCAGCCCCGCGAGGCGCTGCTGCTGGCCTGCTACGCGATGTTCGGCGTCAGCCTGCTCGCCACCCTGCTG
Organism: Streptomyces sp. NPDC006529; assembly: GCF_040611795.1. Classification (NCBI taxonomy): domain Bacteria; kingdom Bacillati; phylum Actinomycetota; class Actinomycetes; order Kitasatosporales; family Streptomycetaceae; genus Streptomyces; species Streptomyces sp. NPDC006529. The sequence continues at coordinate 9,131 of NZ_JBEXPB010000049.1, forward strand.
ATGCTCCCCCTGGTCTTCGGCCGGCTGATCTTCCAGGGCCCGCTGCCCCTGGCCCTGACCCCCACCCTGTTCCTGGTCCTGGGACCCCTGGGGCAGTCCACCACCGCCGTGAACCAGCTCGCCGACATGGCCCCCCGGTCGATCGGGGCGCCCTACGCCGACGGCCTCGGCGCCTTCGCCGTCGTCTACGGCGTCCCCGTCATGGGGTTCGCCCTGCTGTGGCTCGCGCTCGCGGTCGCCCTGCTGGTCCGCGCGGCCCGGCGCGGCATGGGCTTCGCGATGACCTGGTGGGCGCTGACCTTCCCCCTGGGCACCTGCGTCACCGGCGCGGCGGGCCTGGCCCGGCACACCGGACTGGACGCCTTCGCCTGGCTGGCCGCAGCCCTGTTCCTGCTGCTGGTGGCCGCCTGGCTGGCCGCCGCGTTCCACACCCTGCGCGGCCTCGCCACCGGCCGCCTCCTCGCCGCACCCCGCTGAGCCACGAAAACCCCTACGGGCGCAGCGCCGCCCGCAGGGCCTCGGCCAGGACCGTCGGTGCTTCGGTCAGGGAGGGCCCGTACCAGGTCAGGTGCCGGCCGCTGACGAGTGCGGCGGGCAGCCCCGGGAAGGCCTCCGGACCGTCCCCGGCGGCGAAGGGGTACGGCTCGTCCGGCAGCACCACCAGGTCGCAGCCGGCCGCGCGCAGCTCCCCGGCCGGCACCCGCGGATACCGCTCGGCGTGCCCGGCGTACACGTTGCGCACCCCGAGGCGGGCCAGCAGGTCGCCCGCGAAGGTGTCCCGCCCCAGCACCATCCAGGGCCGACGCCACACGGGTACGAACGCGCTCCGCGCTCGCTGCGGTACCACCCGTTCCCACGCCGCCCCGGCGTCCGCCAGCCAGCCGGGCCGGGCCAGTCCCAGGGCGTCGGTGAACAGCGCCTCCAGCTCGCGCAGGGCGCCGGGCAGGTCGCGGACCTCGGTGACCAGGACCCGTAGCCCGGCGGCGCGCAGCGCGTCGAGATCCTGGGCCCGGTTCTCCTCCTCGTTGGCGACGACCAGGTCCGGGCGCAGGGCGATGACGGCCCGCACGTCCGGGTTCTTCGTGCCGCCGACGCGCACCGCGGCGCCGAGGTCGGCCGGGTGCGTGCACCAGTCGGTGACGCCCACGAGCAGCCCGGGAGCGGTGACCTCGACCGCCTCGGTCAGGGAGGGCACCAGGGAGACGGTCCGCGGCCCCCGCACGCCGGTCAGTGTTCCGGCGAGGGGGGCTCGGAGGTGGCGTGGATGTGGTCCCCGACGGCCACCACGAGGAGCTTGGTGTCCTCGGTCATGGCCCGCCAGCGGTGCCGCACCCCGCCCGAGAGGAACAGCGCGTCGCCGCACTCCAGCCGGTACGCGCGCCCCTCGGCCTCGACCTGGCAGGACCCGGAGACCACGTACATCAGCTCGTCGTTGCGGTGCTGGTACTCGCGGCCCGCGTCCCGGTCCCCGCTGAATTCCAGGGCGTGCAGCTGGTGGTGCCCGCGCACCAGGGGACGGACGCCCGGCGCCGGTTCCAGGCCGTCCTGGTCGGCGGCGCTGACGAGGTCCACCGTGCGGGCCGTGTCGGACGCGGCCAGCAGTTCGACGGCCGTGGTCTCCAGCGCGTCCGCGACCCGTTCCAGGGAGCGCATGCTGGGCCGGGCCCGTTCGTTCTCTATCTGGCTCAGGAAGGGCACCGACAGTCCGCTGCGCGCCGAGACGGCGGCGAGGGTGAGCCGCAGCGCGCGGCGCCGCTTGCGCACGGCCACGCCCACCCGGAGCGGTTCCTTGGTGTCTCTGTCCTTTTCCTTGTCGTCCATGGCGGGGCTGCCCTCCCCTTGTCCGTCGCACATGGGTGTGCTGTAAGCACCTTACGCAGCATCGGCCGCGCGCACCGCTCGCACGGCACGACCGGATCGGGGCCCAGGCGAATTCCGAGCGGTGCTCCAGTGCCGACGGCGGCGCTGCGTACGCGCTCCCCCGCTGCCCGTGACGCGCGTGCCGGGGGGTGTCGGTGGGGTACGGCATCATCGTCAGGGTGACCCGACGCCTTATGCTCCTCGACACCGCTTCCCTGTACTACCGCGCCTACTTCGGCGTACCGGACTCCGTCCGGGCGCCCGACGGGACCCCGGTCAACGCCGTGCGCGGGCTCCTCGACTTCATCGGGCGGCTGGTCCAGGACCACCGGCCGGACGACCTGGTGGCCTGCATGGACGCCGACTGGCGGCCGCACTGGCGGGTGGAGCTGATTCCCTCGTACAAGGCCCACCGCGTCGCCGTGGAGACCGAGACCGGCCCCGACGAGGAGGAGACCCCCGACACGCTCGCCCCGCAGGTCCCGATCATCGAGGCCGCGCTGGACGCCTTCGGCATCGCCCGGGTGGGCGTGGCGGGGTACGAGGCGGACGACGTGATCGGCACACTGACCGCGCGGGCCACCGGCCCGGTGGACATCGTCACCGGCGACCGGGACCTCTACCAGCTCGTCGACGACGCCAGGGCGCGGCGCGTGCTGTACCCGCTGAAGGGGGTCGGCTCGCTCCAGGTGACCGACGAGGCGTGGCTGCGCGAGAAGTACGGAGTGGACGGTCCCGGTTACGCCGACTTGGCATTGTTGCGCGGCGATCCCAGCGACGGGCTGCCGGGCGTGCCCGGAGTGGGTGAGAAGACCGCCGCGAAACTCCTCGACACCTACGGTGACCTGGCCGGAATCCTCGCCGCGGTCGCGGATCCGGCGTCGAAACTCACCCCCGTGCAGCGCAAGCGGCTGGACGAGGCCCGGCCCTACCTCGCGGTGGCCCCCAAGGTGGTCCAGGTGGCCCTTGACGTGCCGCTTCCCGTCTTCGACGCGGCCCTGCCCGCCGCTCCGGCGCACCAGGACGTCGTGGACGCGCTGGCCCACCGATGGGGCCTGGGAGGCGCGGTTGCGCGCCTCACCACCGCACTTCGACCGTGAGGTGGTAACTTAGGTAATCCTAAGTAGGAAGCAGCGCGGAACACCGGGGAGACGCCGTGGCAGAAGGACGAGCCCGCAGGATCGCCACCGCCGAGGTGGTTCGGACCGAGCGACTGAGCGCCCACATGGTGCGCGTCGTCCTCGGCGGAGAAGGCCTGGCCGCCAGGTTCACGGTCGGGGACTTCACCGACCACTACGTGAAACTGCTCTTCGCCCCGGAGGACGTCACCTACGCGGAACCGTGGGACCTGGAAGAGATCAGATCCACCCACCCCCGCGAGCACTGGCCCCGGCAGCGCGCCTACACGGTGCGCTCCTGGGACGCGGTGCGCCACGAACTGACCATCGACTTCGTCGTCCACGGCGACGAGGGCCTCGCGGGCCCGTGGGCGGCGCGCGTCCAGCCCGGCGAGACGGTCCGCTTCCTGGGCCCCGGCGGCGCCTACGGCCCCGACCCGACGGCCGACTGGCACCTCCTGGCCGGTGACGAGAGCGCCCTGCCCGCGATCGGCGCCACCATGGAGCACATGCCGCGGGGCGCCGTGGTGATCGCGCTGGTGGAGGTCTCCGGACCGGACGACGAGCAGAAGATCGCCACGCCGGACGGGATCACCCCGATCTGGATCCACCGGGGCGCGCGGCCCGTCGGCGAAGCCCTGGTCGAGGCGGTCACGGCGCTGCGGTTCCCGACCGGCCGGGTCCAGGCCTTCGTGCACGGGGAGGCGGGCTTCGTGAAGGAGCTGCGCCGCCACCTGCGCACCGAGCGCGGCATCCCGGCCAAGCAGCTCTCGATCTCCGGCTACTGGCGCCTGGGCGAGACGGACGAGGGCTGGCGCGCCATCAAGCGCGACTGGAACGCCCAGGTCGAAGCCGAACAGGAACCCGTCGGCGCCCGGGCCTGACCCCCACGGGCCCCGGTCCGGGTGCCCGCGCCACGGCGCGCCCCGCGCCGACAGGCCGACGTCGCCCCGCACCGCGCCGGAACCGGCCCCGTACGGCGCCCCGCCCCGCGCCGGCGGGCCGACGTGCCGCGGCCGGTCGACGTGCCTCCGCACCGCGCCGGGCCCGGCCCCCGCGCGGCCCCGTCCGGCCGGGCTCCGCCCCCGCGCGCGCCGGGCCCGTACCCGGCGGACAATGGCCGCATGCGCAGCTCACGCATCCGTGCCCGCACCCTCGGCGCCGCAGGAGCCGCCCTGCTCCTGGCCACGACCGCGACGGCCGCCCTCACTGCGGGCGCGACGAGCGCCGCGGCGGCGGCCGCACCGCCCTCCGCGGCCGACCCGTCGGACCCGGCGGACCCCGCGGCCCCGGTCGGTCCGGGCAGCACGACCGGCCCGGACAAGACGACCGGCCCGGACGACACGACCGGACCGCCGCAGCCGAAGCCCTCGCTCACCGACGCCCAGGTCGACAAGGCCCTCGCCCGCCTCGACACCGCCATCCCGGACCTGATGCGCCGCACCGGCGTCCCCGGGGTGTCCGTCGCCGTGGTCCGCCACGACAAGGTGGCCTACCTCAAGGGATTCGGCGTCCGCAGGACCGGCGACCCGGCGAAGGTCGGCCCCGACACCGTCTTCCAGATCGCCTCGCTCTCCAAGCCCGTCTCCTCGACCGTCGTCGCCGGCACCCTCGCCGACGCGGCCGGCTGGGACCGTCACCTGGAGCTGCCCGGCTTCGCGCTGAAGGACCCCTGGGTCACCGGCCACGTCACCACCACCGATCTCTTCTCCCACCGCAGCGGCCTGCCCGACCACGCCGGCGACCTCCTCGAAGACCTCGGCTACGACCAGGCGTACATCCTGGCCCACCTGCGCGAGCAGCCGCTGGCCCCCTTCCGCGCGAGCTACGCCTACACCAACTTCGGCCTGACCGCCGCCGCCGAGGCCGTGGCCCGCGCCAAGGGGGTCAGCTGGGAGAAGCTCAGCCGGGACACCCTGTTCAGGCCCGCGGGGATGGCCCACACCTCGACCACCTTCAAGGCCTTCCAGGACGCGCCGAACCACGCGGTCACCCACGTCCGGAACGCCGACGGCACGTGGAGCCCGCGCTCCGTCCGCGACCCCGACGCCCAGGCCCCGGCGGGCGGGGTCAGCTCCAGTGCCCGCGACCTGAGCCGCTGGCTGCGCCTCCAGCTCTCCGGCGGAACCCTGGACGGCCACCGCATCATCCCCGCCGAGCCCCTCGCCCGTACCCACCTCCCCGAGATCGTCGCCTCCCCGCCCGCCACCCCCACCGGCCGCGCCGGTTTCTACGGACTGGGCTGGAACGTGTCCTACGACGACGCGGGCCGGCTGCGCCTGAGCCACTCCGGCGCCTTCGCCCTCGGAGCCAACACCAACGTCACGATGCTGCCCCTGGAACAGCTGGCCGTCGTCGTCCTCACCAACGGCGCCCCGGTGGGCCTCGCCGACGCCGCCGCCCTCGACTTCTTCGACACCGCCGAGCACGGCAAACCCACCACCGACTGGCTGCGGCTGACCGGCTCGCTCTACGCGCAGCAGGAGGACGCCGCGCGCTCCTCCACCGACTACGTCCACCCGCCCGCCGGAGCGAAGCCCGCCCGCGCGGACACGGCGTACACCGGCACCTACGACAACCCGTACTTCGGCAGGCTCACCGTGAGCGCCGCACCCGGCAGCCGGGCCGGTGAGGGCCTGACCCTCTCCCTCGGCCCCCGCCCGCAGCGCTTCCCGCTGACCCACTACGACGGCGACACCTTCAGCTTCGAGACCACCGGCGAGAACGCGGTCGGCCGCACCGGCGTCACCTTCGCCGACGGCACGGTCCGCATCGAATACCTGGACGCCGGCCCCGGGCACCTGGGCACCTTCACGCGCGGCCGGTGACCCGCGCCGGGCCGCATACGCTGGCCCCGATGAGACGCAGAGCCCAGACCCCTCCCGCCGCCCCGCTGCCCCAGCTCGACGGCATCGATCCGGTCCGGCTCCGGCTGCCCGCCGACTCCCCGCACGCCACCGTCGGCGCGTTCCTCGAAGCCCACTACGCGGGCACCTCCGGCGCGGCGCCCATGGCGCGACTGCTGGCAGCGGGGCGGGTCGTCGGCGCCGACGGGCGGCCCCGGCGCGCGCAGGACCCGTACGCCCCGGGCACCTTCCTGTGGTTCCACCGCGAACTGCCCCCGGAGAGCCCGGTGCCCTACGCGCCCCGCGTGCTGTACCGGGACGCGCACCTGCTCGTCGCCGACAAGCCGCACTTCCTGGCCACCACCCCGCGCGGCAGCCACGTCACCCAGACCGCCCTCGCCCTGCTGCGCCACCGCCTGGAGCTGCCCGCCCTCAGCCCGGCGCACCGCCTCGACCGGCTGACCGCGGGCCTGGTGATGTTCAGCGTCCGCCCCGAGGACCGCGGGGCCTACCAGCTCCTGTTCCAGAACCGGCTGGTGCACAAGGAGTACGAGGCCGTCGCGCCCCTCGTGCCGGGACTCACCCTGCCCCGCACCGTGCGCAGCCGGATCGAGAAGACCCGGGGGGTGATGGCCGCGGCGGAGGTCCCGGGCGCCGAGCCCAATGCCGAGAGCCGGATCGAACTCCTCGCGCACCGCGGCGGCCTGGGGCACTACCGGCTGACCCCGCACACCGGCCGCACCCACCAGCTCCGCGTCCACATGAACAGCCTCGGCGCCCCGATCCTCGGCGACCCGGTCTACCCGGAGGTCGCCGACCCGGCCCCGGACGACTACCGGCGCCCGCTCCAACTCCTGGCGCGCAGCCTGTCGTTCACCGATCCGGTCACCGGTCTCGCACACCGCTTCGAGAGCACCCGCGCTCTGGGAGCCTGGACCGACTACGACGCGTGGGCCGCCGGGATCCCGCCCGAGCCGGACGCCTGAGAGGGGCCCGGCGCCACGCCCGCGACCCGCAGCGCCGCGTCCGCCGTGGCCTCCGCGAAGGCCGCCACGGGACGCTCCGGAGCCGAGCGGTGGACGAGCATCACGCCCTCGATCAGGCCGAAGACCAGGTCGTTGCGCAGGGCCAGGCCGGCCGCGTCCCGGGCCAGTTCGGCGCCCGCGGCCGTGGCCCGCAGCAACGCCCGGTAGGCATCGCGCAGTTCGGCGCGCAGGGAGCGGAAGCGGGCGAACCGCTCGCCGCCGCCGACCTCGGGCAGCAGGTAGAGGGCGCCCAGGTTGTGCGGCCCGGAGCACAGCAGTAAGACGTCGGCCCGGCACAGCTCCCACAGCCGGCGCTCGGCGCTGGGACCGTCGGCGGCGAGCAGCCGCCGGGCCAGGGCCAGAGAGGGGGCCACGGTGGACTCCAGCAGTTCGGCGAGGAGTTCCTCCTTGCCGCCGAAGTAGTGGTACATCGTCGCCTGGCGCATACCGGCCAGCTCGGCCACGGCCCGGGTGGTGGTGGCCGCGTACCCGCGCACCGTGAACAGCTGCGCCGCCGCGGCGAGGAGTTCCTCGCGCGGCGGCTGCCCGCTGACCGGTCTTCGCTGATCGGCACGTGGCCGTCCGACCCGTCTCGCCCCTTCGCCCGCTGCCCCACTCATGCGCCGATCGTCGCACAGCGCACGCCCAAAGGATCATGGCAAGAGATGAGATCGAGCCACACCCGTGTTAGGAGGAAGCCCCAAAAGCCCCTAGCCGACCGAGCTGTAGGCCACTACGCCCCGCAACAGGGAGTCCACGGCCTTGCGGGCATTGCGGGCCACCGTACTGGTCCCCCCGCGGGAGTGCGTCGGCGCGGCCGCCGCGACCTGGCCGAGCACGTCGATGACCTGCTTGCACCAGCGCACGAAGTCACCGGCGGGCATCCCCGCCTCGCGCAGCACCTCGTCGAGGCTCTTGTCGGAGGCCCACTGGTACACCGCCCACGCGAAACCGAGGTCCGGCTCGCGCTGGCCCACGCCCTCCGCCTGGTTGATGCGGTGCTCCTCCTCCAACGCGTCGAGGCGGCCCCAGATGCGGACCATCTCCGCCAGCGCGACCGTCGCCGCACCGGCCGGCACCTTGGGCGCCACCGCGTCGTCCGACTGCCGCGCCTCGAACACCAGCGCCGAGACGCACGCGGCCAGTTCGGCAGGGCTCAGGCCCTCCCAGATCCCGGCCCGCAGGCACTCCGACGCCAGCAGGTCCAGCTCGCCGTACAACCGCGCGAGCCGCCTGCCGTGCTCGGTGACCTCGTCCTCGCGCAGGTAGTCCAGCTCCGTCAGCAGCGCGTGGATCCGGTCGAAGGTGCGGGCGATGGTGTTCGTCCGGCCCTCGATGCGGCGCTCCAGCTGCTGGGTGTCGCGCTTGAGCCGGTGGTAGCGCTCCGCCCATCGCGCGTGGTCCTCGCGCTCGTCGCACCCGTGGCACGGGTGCGCGCGCAGCGCGGCGCGCAGCCGCGCGATCTCCCGGTCGTCGGCAGCCTCGGCCCGGCCGCGCCGGCTGCGCTCGGGCGCGATGTGCCCCGCCTTGGTGCGCAGCTGGGAGGCGAGGTCGCGGCGCGACTGCGGGGAGCGCGCGTTGAAGGACTTGGGGATCCGCATCCGCTCGATGGGCTCGACCGGCACCGGGAAGTCGATCGCCGCGAGCCGCTTGACCTGCCGCTCGGCGGTCAGCACCAGCGGGCGCGGACCCTCCGTGTACTCGTGGCCGCGATGCCCGTTGGACCGCCCCGCGGGCACGCCCGGGTCCAGGACCAGTGCGAGACCGGCGAACTTGCCCGTCGGCACGTGGATGACGTCGCCCGGCTTGAGCTTCTCCAGGGAACCGGCCGCCTGCGCCCGCCGCTGGGCCGCGCCTTGCTTGGCCAGGTCCGTCTCGCGGTCCTTGAGGTCGCGGCGCAGCTGCGCGTACTCCTCGAAGTCGCCGAGGTGGCAGGTCATGCCCTCGGTGTAGCCCGACAGCCCCTCCTCGTTGCGCTGCACCTGCTTGGAGATGCCGACGACGGAGCGGTCCGCCTGGAACTGCGCGAAGGAGGTCTCCAGGAGCTCGCGCGAGCGGTGCCGCCCGAACATCTGGACCAGGTTCACGGCCATGTTGTACGAGGGCTTGAAGCTGGAGCGCAGCGGGTACGTGCGGGTACCGGCCAGACCCGCGAGGGCCGCCGGGTCCATCGCCCGCTGCCACAGCACCACCGCGTGGCCCTCGACGTCGATGCCGCGGCGCCCGGCCCGGCCGGTGAGCTGCGTGTACTCGCCGGGGGTGATGTCGGCGTGCTGCTCGCCGTTCCACTTGACCAGCTTCTCCAGGATCACCGTGCGTGCGGGCATGTTGATGCCCAGCGCCAGGGTCTCGGTGGCGAAGACGGCCTTGACCAGGCCGCGGACGAAGAGCTCCTCCACGACCTCCTTGAAGGTCGGCAGCATCCCGGCGTGGTGCGCGGCGATGCCCCGCTCCAGGCCTTCGAGCCACTCGTAGTAGCCGAGGACGTGCAGGTCCTCGGAGGGGATCGAGGCGGTGCGCTCCTCGACGATCTCCCGCACCCGGGCCCGCTTGGCGTCGTCGTTCAGGCGCAGTCCCGCGTACAGGCACTGCTGGACGGCCGCCTCGCAGCCGGCGCGGCTGAAGATGAAGGTGATGGCCGGGAGCAGGCCCTCGTTGTCGAGGCGTTCGATGACCTCCGGCCGGCCCGGGGTCCAGATCCGGTTGCGGGAGCGCCGCTCGCGCTCGCGGTCGGCCTCGCGGACCATCTTGCCGCGCCGCCGGTCCTTCGGGCTGTACGTGCGGGTGTTCTCCTCCCGCGCCATGCGCAGCAGGTCGGGGTTGACCTCGCGGCGCCCGCTGCCCCGACCGCCGTGGTCGCTCTCCTCCTCGAAGAGGTCGTAGATCCGGCGGCCGGCCATGACGTGCTGCCACAGCGGAACGGGCCGCTCCTCGGAGACGATCACCTCCGTGTCGCCGCGGACGGTGTCCAGCCAGTCACCGAACTCCTCGGCGTTGGACACGGTGGCGGAGAGCGAGACGAGGGTGACCGACTCGGGGAGGTGGATGATCACTTCCTCCCACACGGCGCCGCGGAACCGGTCGGAGAGGTAGTGCACCTCGTCCATGACGACGTAGCCGAGACCCGTCAGCGCGGGGGACTTCGCGTACAGCATGTTGCGCAGGACCTCGGTGGTCATCACGACCACCGGGGCGTCGGCGTTGACGCTGTTGTCACCCGTGAGCAGGCCGACCTTGGTCGCACCGTAGCGCTTGACGAGGTCGGCGTACTTCTGGTTCGACAGGGCCTTGATCGGCGTGGTGTAGAAGCACTTCTTGCCCTGGAGCAGCGCCAGGTGGACGGCGAACTCGCCGACGATGGTCTTGCCCGACCCGGTGGGGGCGGCGACGAGCACGCCCTTTCCGGCCTCCAGGGCCTTGCACGCCTCGATCTGGAAGGGATCCAGATCGAACTCGTACATCTGCCGGAAGGGGTGCAGGGCCGTGGCTTCTTCGGCGGCGCGGCGGCGGAACGCGGCGTACGCGTCGGCGGGTGAGAGTTCCTCGGTCATCTTGTCATCGAGCCTACCCGTCACCTCTGACAACAAGCGCGATCTTTATGACAGCAGCCGGACCGCCGAGGGCACGCACACGGCCGTGACGGGCAGCGCACCCACCGGCTCGCCGTCCGCGTAGGCGGTGCTTCCGGCGGCCTCCAGCGTGACCTTCGCGGCCCGGTGGACGCTCACCTTCGGGTGGCCGGTATGCGTCCCCTTGTAGACCCGCGGGAAGACCTTCAGCAGGGTGGCGCGCGAGCAGTCGCCGACCACGGTCACGTCGAACAGCCCGTCGTCGGGCAGCGCGTCCGGGCAGATCCGCATGCCGCCGCCGTACGAGGACCCGTTGCCAACGGCGACCAGCGTGGCCTCGGTCTCCACGGGCGGGCCGTCGTCCAGGGTGATCCGGTAGCGCAGGGGCCGGAAGGCGGCCAGCTCGGCGAGGATCGCCAGGTCGTACTTGAAGCGCCCCGCCGGCAGCCGCATCCGGTTGCCCCGGTCGTTGACCCGGGAGTCGAAACCCGAGCACAGCACCGTCCCGTACCAGCGGCCGTCCACACGCCCCAGGTCGATCTCGCGGAAGCGGCCCTCCTTCAGGACCCGCGCCGCCAGCCGGCCGGCCGCCGCGGGCTCCCGCACGGGCAGCCCCAGCGCCCGCGCGAAGTCGTTGCCGGTCCCCACCGCGACCACCCCGAGGGGCACCAGCGTGCCCGCCACGGCCTGCAGGGCCAGCGAGACCATCCCGTCGCCGCCGACGGCGATCACCGCCCCCGTGCCCTCGCGCACGGCCGCGCGCAGCCGGACCAGCGCGTCCGGCGCATCGGCGCCGACCACCGTGCGCACCGAGAAGCCGGCCGCCCGCAGCGCGGAAGCGGCCGGCTGCGCGGCGTGCGCGCCCCGGCCGCGTCCTGCGGTGGGATTGACGAAGAGGGTGATCTCTGCACTCACCCTGCGGACGGTACCCGTCAGGTGGCGTCGTCGTAACCGTTGATCCGCCGGCGTCCGCCGTCGTCCTGGCCGGGCAGCGCGCCGGGCGCCGCGACCGGCTCGATCTCCCCGACGGGCGCCGGGGTCAGGTCCAGCGCGGAGGCCTCGTCGTCGTCGAGACCGGCGTCGGGGTTGTTGTGCCTGCGCCTGCGGTCGTTCAGCATGCAGACGCCGAGCGCGATGAAGTACAGCGCGATGATCGGCGCCGCGAGCGACATCATCGTCAGGGGGTCACCAGTGGGCGTCGCGAAGGCCGCGAAGACCGTGATGCCGAGCACCATGATCCGCCACCAGCTCGCCAGGCGCCGGGCCGTGAGCACACCGGTGACGTTCAGCAGGATCAGCAGCAGCGGCAGCTCGAAGGCCAGGCCGAAGACGACGACCATGCGCGTGACCAGGTCGAGGTAGTCGTCGACGGGCAGCAGGTTGCGCGCGTTGTCGGGCGTGAACTCCAGCAGGATCTGGGCGGTCTGCGGAAGGATCTTGTACGCGAGCACCGCGCCGGTGCCGAAGAGCGGCGCGCCGAGCGCGACGAAGCCGATCGCGTACCGCTTCTCGTGGTTGTGCAGGCCCGGCGCGACGAAGGCCCACAGCTGGTAGAGCCAGACCGGGGCGGAGAGCACCACGCCCGCGGTGAGCGAGACCTTCAAGGCGATCGAGAACGGCGCGATGAGACCGTTGACGGTCATGTCCGCGCAGGGCCGGCCGTTGCGCTGCGAGACCACTCCGTTGCTGCAGCCGACCGAATCCAGCATCGGCTTCAGCATGAAGTCGATCAGGTTCTTGTAGTAGAAGGCCGCCACGATGGTGATCACCAGGATCGCCACGACCGCCTTCACCAGGCGGTTTCTCAGCTCACGCAGGTGCTCGATGAGAGGCATCCGCCCTTCGGCGTCCTTCTCCCTCTTCTCCTGCTTTCGGGCAGACTTGAGCAACCCAGGTCCCTTGGCTCGTTGCAGATGAGTGACGCGACCCGTAGGGGTCAGGCCTGGGTGGAGCGGTTCGGCTCGCTGACCGGACGCGCGCTGGTGACGTCACCCGGAGCGGCCTGGATGGTCCGCGGAGCCGTCTGCGGGGCCTGGTCCGCGGGCGCGGCCGCAGCCGCCGCGGCGTCCTCGGCCTCGCCGTCCTTCTTCATCGCCTTGGCCTCGCTCTTGAGGATGCGGGCGGACTTGCCCAGCGAGCGGGCCATGTCCGGGAGCTTCTTCGCCCCGAACAGCAGGAAGATCACAGCGATGATCAGGAGGATCTCAAGAGGCTTCAGATTGCCCATAACGTCTGACTTCCTTCTCACCGAAGCGGCTGGTCGTAAGGAGGCGGCGGACCGGGACAGCAAATCGGATACCGCTCTGACAAGGATCGTAACCCCCAGGGGTAAACGCCCGGCAATCCCCCGGGGCCCCCGTGATTGCGGGCGCCTAGTACCCCGTGCGGCCCGCACGGGCCAGATCCGCGGTCGCGCGCTCCAGCTCGCCCGACGCGTCGGCGATCTTGCGACTGGCCTCGGCGACCTGTCCGGAAAGCCTGCGGACCTCGACGAACACGCGCACGGCGAGGACGGCGAGGACGGCGACCCCGAGGAACCCCAGGGCAATTGCGAGCATCGGCCACAGCATGGAGCGAGCCTAGCGCGTGCCCCGCACCCGGACGCCGCCAGGGCGCGGCGGCCCGTCCGCACCAGGGGCGGTCCAGTGACCTTCCAGCGCACCCGCCGCCCGCGGGACCGCAGCCCGGGCCCGCAGCGATCGCCCGGGCCCTTACACGCTGCGCAGGGTGCTCACGCCGCCACCCGTCAGCAGCTCGATGATCCGCTCCCCCGCGTGCTTGCGCACCGCCGCCCCGCACTCCGGGCAGGTGAAGGAGTAGAAGGTGGTGCGACGGCTGGCCCCGATGGCCAGGCGCAGCGCACCCGCGGTCAGCTCGAAGCGGCCCCGGCAGTCCGGACAGGCCGCCTTGAAACTGACCGCGCCGGCTCCCGGCGCCGACGGCACGGCCGCGCCGGGCGTGGAGGTGACTGACATCGTGCGGCGATCCCCCTCGGTCGCGGTCCTCAGACCTCTTCTCCGTACCCCGCCAGCGCCTCGCGCGCCGCCCGGCGCGCACTGTCCGCCAGCCCGGCCGGCGACACGATCCGGCCGTCCCCGCCCAGCCGCAGCCCCAGCCGGCGCAGCGACGCCGGATCCGGCGTGCGCAGCGTGATCCGCAGCCCGCCGTCCGCCAGCTCCTCGGCACTGTCGTGCGGGTAGTACTCGGCGACCCAGCGGCCGCCGGGCCCCACTTCGATGACGACCTCCGGATCCCCCGCCGCGGGCTGCACGAGGCCCACCGACAGGTCCCGCGGCTCGATCGCCGGCGGCTCCGCCCGCTCGTCCAGCAGCCGGATCTCGGCCACCCGGTCCAGCCGGAAGGTGCGCCGCGCCTCGGAGAGGTGGCACCACCCCTCCATGTACGTGTGCCCCACCGCGAACAGCCGGATCGGATCCACGGTGCGCTCGGTCAGCTCGTCCCGGGCCGGCGAGTAGTACCGCAGCCACACCCGGCGCCGCTCGGCGATCGCCCGGTCGACGTCCGCGAAGACCCCGCCCTCCGATTCGAAGGTCACCGACAGCCGCGAGCTGGCTCCGGCCGCCTCGCCCGCCGCGGCCTCCAGCTTCGCGGTCGCCCGCAGCAGAGCGTCCCGGTCGCTCTCGCGCAGCCCCGGCAGCGTGGCGACCGCGCGCGCGGCCACCAGCAGCGCCGTCGCCTCGTCCGCGGCCAGCCGCAGCGGCTCCGCCGTGGACTCCCCCGACGCGTCGGGGTTGCGCCACCAAATGCGCTCCCCGTCGGTGTCGATGTCCAGCAGGTCCCCGCCGCGGAAGCTCGTCCCGCACATGGGCAGCACGTCGAGGTCCGAGATCAGCTCGTCCTCCGTGATCCCGAAGGCCCGCGCGACATCGGCGACGTGCGCCCCCGGACGCTCGCGCAGATAGGTCACCAGCGACAGCATCCGTCGCGTCTGGTCAATGGCATTGGCAGCCATGCTGGTACGTGTCCCCCCTAGCCCTTGGCCACGGCGCGCAGCCGGTCCACCACATCGGCCCGCAGATCCGCGGGCTCCACCACCACCACGTCCGGCCCGAACTCCACGAGCCACGCGTCCAGCCCGTGACCGTACGGGATCTCCAGCTCGTCCCAGCCGTCGGCGCCCTCGCGCACGGCCGTCGCCCGCGCCCGCAGCGGATAACCCGCACCCGCCCGCAGCCGGATCAGCGCCGACCGGTCCGCGGTGTCCCCGGCCCAGCCCGCCACCGTCTCCCGCACCGTCACCACGTCCGGCACCGGAGCCGTGTACCGCCCCGCCCGCGACCGCACCTTGCCGGTGATCCGCGACAGCCGGAACACCCGCTCCGCACCGCGGTCCCGGTCGAAACCGGCGAGGTACCAGTGCCCGCGCCAGCACTCCAGCGCCCACGGCTCCACCTGACGCGTCGCCGGACGCGCCGCGTTGGAGTTGCGGTAGTCGAAGACCACCGGCCGCCGGTCCCGGCACGCCAGCATCAGCGGCTCGAACGCCGCCTCGTGGACCGGGATGCGCGGCTCGATGGCACTGTGCTGGCCGTCGTACGGATCCCCCGCCTCCGGCATGCCCCCGGCGCGCAGCTTCTGCAGCGCGCCACTGGCCGCCCCCGCCAGCCGGGCCTGCTGCCACACCTTCGCCGCCAGCCCCAGCGCCGCGGCCTCCTCGGCGTCCAGCGACACCGCCGGCAGCCGGTTGCTGTCCCGCCGCGCCAGGTAGCCGATGTCCCCGTCGAGGCTCTCGACGGTCTCGATGACCAGCCCCAGCTCGCGCAGATCGTCCTTGTCCCGCTCGAACATCCGGTTGAAGGACTCGTCGTTGCCGGCCTCCAGATAGGCCTCGATGGACCCGCGCAACTCGCGCTTGCTGAGCGGCCGGCGCGTCCCCAGCAGACACAGCGCCAGGTTCATCAGCCGCTCGGCCTTGGCAATCGCCATCGACGCCCTTCCCCCGATCTCCCACGACACACTCGTGACCGTTGACCGTACCGCCCTGCGGCCCCTCGGCAAAAGTGAGGGCGGCGCCGCGGACAGGGCCCGCCCGGCCCCGCCGACACGCACGGAGGGCCCCCGCCGTACGGCGGGGGCCCTCCGGGTGAACAGAGCGTGGATCAGGCGGCCATCAGGTCGCACACGAAGATCAGCGTCTCGCCCGGCTTGATCGCCCGGCCCGCGCCGCGGTCACCGTAGGCCAGGTGGGCCGGGATCGTCAGCTTGCGACGGCCGCCGACCTTCATGCCCTGCACGCCCTGGTCCCAGCCCTTGATGACCTGACCGACACCGAGGGTGAACGGGAGCGGCTCACCGCGGTTCCACGAGGCGTCGAACTCCTCGCCCGTGGAGAACGCGACACCCACGTAGTGGACCTTGATGTTGGAGCCCGCCTTGGCCTCCGCCCCGTCGCCCAGCCAGATGTCCTCGATCACGAGGTCGGTGGGGACTTCGCCGCCGGGGAAATCGATCTCGGGCTTCTCGAGCTTGTCGCTCACGGAACTGCTCCTCATACGTACGAACAAGGGGGTACCTCCCGGCGGGAGCCGGGGGGACAACCGGACAAGTCTTACATCACGGCGACGATGTCGAGACTGAAGACCAGCGTCGAGTTCGCCGGGATGGTGCCCTGCTCCTTCTCACCGAAACCCTCGGCAGGCGGGATCACCAGCAGGAGACGGCTGCCGACCTTCTTGCCGACGATGCCGTCCTTGAGGCCCTTCACCGACATCTGGGCCATCGGCCACGTCACCGACGTCCCGGTGGTGTACGTGCTTTCGAAGGTCTTGTCGTCCTTCCACGTCTTGCCGTTGAACCGGACCGCCACGCTGTCGCTGTCCTTCACGACCGCGCCGTCACCCTCCAGCACGTACTGCGAGACCAGCTTGGCCGGCGGGGTCACGTCCTTGGGAATCGTGACCGACACCTCCTTGCCGTCGGTGTTCGTACCGATCTTCGGCAGGTCCTTGCCGTCCTGCGGGATCTCCTTGCCCGTGGCCGACGCCGGGATGGTGGTCCCCTTGACGATGTCCACGACGAAGACCAGCGTGGCGTTGGGCTTGATCTTGTCGCCCGACCCCTGCGCGCCGTAGCCCAGCTCCGGCGGGATCACCAGCTCGACACGGCTGCCGACCTTCTTGCCCTCCAGGCCCTGGTCCCAGCCCTTGATGACCATGCCCGCACCGATGTTCAGATCGAAGGGCGCCGGGCGGCCGAAGCTCTTGTCGAACGGCTCGGAAGCGTCCCAGACCTGACCCAGGTAGTTCACCTGGGCCGCGTCACCCTTCTTCAGCGCCGGGCCCTTGCCCTCGCTGAGCACCTCCACCTTCAGGTCCTTGGGCGGATCGCCCTTGCCCTTCGCGATGGTGGGTTCCTCGCCGAACTTGGCGCCCTTCGTGATCGCGGGCACCCCGTTCTTCGACTGGGCGGAGTCGGAGCCCTTGTCGTCACCGCCACCACAGGCCGCTGTCGACAGCAGCAGGAGGGGGACGACAAGCAGGCCGGCAATTCGGCGCACGTGTTCCTCAGATCTCAGACGGCACATCGGTCGCCGCCAACTCTAAGGCGTGCACCGGGCCCCGTACGAGAGACGTACGGGGCCCGTGAGATGTGACACGACAAGATCCCGCCCCGGGACCACCCGCAAGCGGCCCCGGAACGCGCCACCGGCACCTACATGCCGGCGATCAGCTTCTCCACCCGGTCGTCCACTGACCGGAACGGGTCCTTGCACAACACCGTGCGCTGCGCCTGGTCGTTCAGCTTCAGGTGCACCCAGTCCACCGTGAAGTCCCGCCGCTGCTCCTGCGCCCGACGGATGAAGTCACCGCGCAGCCGCGCCCGCGTGGTCTGCGGGGGCACCGACTTGCCCTCGAAGATCTTCAGGTCGTTGCAGATCCGCGCCGCCTGCCCCTTGCGCTCCAGCAGGTAGTACAGACCCCGCCGCCGGTGGATGTCGTGATAGGCGAGGTCTATCTGCGCGACCCGCGGATTCGACATCGTCATGTTGTGCTTGGCCCGGTACCGCTCGATCAGCTGGTACTTCATGACCCAATCGATCTCCGTGCCGATCCGGTCCAGATCCTCCGCGTCGATCGCGTCCAGCGTCCGGCCCCACAGCTCCAGCACCTGGTCGACGACCCCCGTACGGATCCCCCGGCGCTCGGCGAAGTCCACGGCCTTGTCGTAGTACTCCCGCTGGATCTCCAGCGCCGAGGCCTCCCGGCCGCTCGCCAGACGCACCTTGCGCTGCCCCGTGATGTCGTGGCTGACCTCACGGATCGCCCGGATCGGGTTCTCCAGGGTCAGGTCCCGCATCACCGTGCCCGCCTCGATCATGCGCAGCACCAGATCGGTCGCGCCGACCTTCAGCAGCATGGTCGTCTCGGACATGTTCGAGTCGCCCACGATGACGTGCAGACGCCGGTAGCGCTCCGCGTCCGCGTGCGGCTCGTCCCTGGTGTTGATGATCGGCCGCGAACGGGTCGTCGCGGAACTGACGCCCTCCCAGATGTGCTCGGCCCGCTGGCTCACGCAGTAGACCGCGCCCCGCGGCGTCTGCAGCACCTTGCCCGCACCGCAGATCAGCTGGCGCGTGACGAGGAACGGAATGAGGATGTCCGCCAGGCGGGAGAATTCACCGTGCCGCGCCACCAGGTAGTTCTCGTGGCAGCCGTACGAATTGCCCGCCGAGTCGGTGTTGTTCTTGAACAGGTAGACGTCGCCCGCGATTCCCTCCTCGTGCAAGCGGCGTTCTGCGTCGACGAGCAGACCTTCCAGAATGCGCTCGCCGGCCTTGTCGTGGGTGACCAGTTCGGTCACGTTGTCGCATTCGGGAGTTGCATATTCCGGATGCGAACCCACATCGAGGTACAGGCGGGCGCCGTTCCGCAGGAAGACATTGCTGCTGCGGCCCCATGAGACGACACGGCGGAAGAGGTAGCGCGCCACTTCGTCAGGTGACAGTCGGCGCTGTCCCCTGAACGTGCACGTGACGCCGTACTCGTTCTCCAGCCCGAAAATGCGGCGGTCCATGACTGAACATTACGCCTTCTGCTGTGTTCTGAAACCGGGTTCGAGAGCGCCGTTCCGATCATTTTCATCCGGGTCCCCGTCCGGACCCCCGCCCGACGCCCCGTCCGAGACCCCGTCCGACGCAGATCCCACCGCACCCGCCGCGCGCGCCGCCAGCACCCGCTGAGTACCCGTCAGCACCAACAGCGCCGCCGCACCCGCCACGCTCGCCACCGCGAAACCCGACGCCGTACCCCCCAGCTCCACCACCGGACCCGCCACCGCCGTACCGATCGCCGCACCCACCCCGAAGAACGTCACCAGCCACGAGAACGCCTCCGTCACCGTCCCCGCCGGAGCATGCCGGTCCACCACGATGAACGCACACGCGATCGCCGGCGCCAGGAACACCCCCGCCAACGCCGCCAACGCCGTCATCGCCACCGGACCCGGCACCAGCATCAACGGCAGATAACACACCGCCAGCAACGCCACCAGCACCCGCAGCCGCCGCTCCGGCGCACCCGGCCAGTGCCGCGCACCATAGGCCACCCCGCCCACCAGCGCCCCCAGCCCCAGCGCGGCCATCAACCAGCCGTACACCGCCTGCCCACCGTGCCCGTCGGCATACGCCACCCCCGCCACCGTGATCGAACCGAGCGCCGTCCCCACGAAGAAGAACGCCCCCAACAGCGCCAGCAGCCCCCGCGAACGCAGCGCCCCCAGCCAGTGCGCCTCCCGCGGCGCCGAACGCCACGCCCGCGACGGCTCGCTCACCACCACCGACAGCGCACCCAGCACCCCGATCCCATTGATCACCAGCAGCGCCACCGCCGGATCCCACAGGGCCACGAACAGGGTCACCAGCAGCGGACCCACCGTGAACATGACCTCCTGCGCCACCGCGTCCATGGCGTACGCGGCGTGCACCCGCTCCTCCTTGCCGCCCAGCACCCCCGGCCACAGCGCCCGCAGCCCGCCCTCCAGCGGCGGCGTGAAGAGACCCGCCACCACCACGGCGGCATACGCCGAGAACACCGACCCCGTCCCCGCCAGAGCCAGCCACACCATGCCCAGCGCCGACACCAGCGCCGCGGGCAACTGGATCCGCGGCTGCCCGAAGAGGTCCACGGCCCGCCCCAGCAACGGCTGCCCCACCGCGTTCGCCACCCCGTACACCGCCGCCAGCGCCCCCGCCAGGCTGTAGCTGCCGCCCTCCGCCCGCGTGAACAGGACGATGGCGATCGGGGCGGTGCCGTTGGGCAGCCGGCCTATCAGGGTGCCCACGAGCAGCCTCGTCGCGTGCCGGGTCCTGAGCAGCTCCGCGTATCCCGCGGCCATGACCGCCCCTTTCCGCCCGGAACCAGCCGGGGTAATACGTATAACCTGACGCGTCATACGTACCATGGCCCCACCACCCCGGTCCACCCCACCCACCCCGCCCGCGGCCGCCCCACAACCCCCCGCCCCCCGGCCACAGCCCCACCCAGGAGCCCCCTGTGACGAGACCCACCAGCCGCGACGTCGCCCACGCCGCCGGGGTCTCCCAGGCCACCGTCTCCCTCGTCCTCGCCGACAAATGGCGCGGCCGCGTCTCCGAACGCACCGCCGCCCACGTCCGCGAAAGCGCCGCACACCTCGGCTACCGCCCCAACCTCGCCGCCCGCAACCTCCGCCTCGGCAGCACCCGCACCGCCCTCCTCGTCGTCCCCGCCCTCACCAACGAATTCTTCGCCCGCGTCTACACCGGCGCCGCCCGCGTCGCCGCCGAACACGGCTTCGGCGTCGTCCTCTACCCCTCCCCCGACGGCACCGGACCCGCCCGCGACCCCTTCCCCTCAGCCCGAGCCGCCCTCGATGGCATCATCGCCTCCTCCATGGCCACCCACGCCCTCGAAGCCATCGGCGGCGACCGCCTCCCCCTCGTCATGCTCGACAGCGACCCCACCGCCGACCGCGCCGCCGCCCACGTCAACCTCGCCATCGCCGACGGCATGCGCCAAGTCACCGAACACCTCCAGCACCTCGGCCACCAGCGCTACCTCCACCTCGCCTCCGCCGTCGACTCCTGGACCTTCCACGTCCGCGCCACCGCCCTGAACCGCCTCCTGGGCCCCCGCACCGACCTGCGCACCACCCGGTCCGCCCTCAGCGTCCACGCCGCCAGACAGGCCGTGGAAGCCGCCCTCAGCACCCCCGGCGACCGGCCCACCGCCATCATCTGCGACGACGACATCCTCGCCGCCGGCGCCTGCAAAGCCGCCCGACGCCTCGGCCTGCGCGTCCCCGACGACCTCTCCGTCACCGGCTTCGACGACCTCGCCCTCGCCACCGCCGTCGAACCCGAACTCACCACCGTCGCCCTCCCCGCCGAACGCGTCGGCGAACACGGCATGACCGCCCTCCTCGCCGTCCTCGACGGCACCCCCTGGACCGCCCCCGACCTCCCCGTCCAACTCGTCGTACGCGACTCCACCGCGCCCCCGCCGCGCACCGCCCCCTGAACGCACCGGTGCCCCGGCCCGCCTCCACAGAGACCGACCGGGGCACCCGGCAAAACGACCGCGACGCCTACTCGGCGTCCTCGGGCTCCTCATCGTTCGACACGGCATCCGCCTGCGCCGCCGCCGGCACGTCCGCCTCCAGCAGACGCGACAGCTGACGACCCCGGATCCGCTTGAACTTGCGCTGCTGATCCCGCGTCCGGTCCAGCACCGCGACCTCCAGCCGCTCCGCCGGAATCGCCTTGTCCGCACCGTTCGCCTGACTCGACAGCGCCTGCACCGCCAGCTTCAACGCCTCGGACAGCGTCATCCCGTCCTGGTGCCGCTGATCCAGGAACGTACTGATCTGCTCGGCATTGCCACCGACCGCGACCGAACCGTGCTCGTCCACGATCGACCCGTCGTGCGGCAGCCGGTAGATCTGGTCCCCGGCCGCGGTCGCACCGACCTCGGCCACCACCAGCTCCACCTCGTACGGCTTCTCACCCGCACTGGAGAAGATCGTGCCCAGCGTCTGCGCGTACACGTTCGCCAGCCCACGGGCCGTCACATCGTCACGGTCGTAGGTGTACCCGCGCAGATCCGCGTACCGCACACCACCGATCCGCAGGTTCTCGTACTCGTTGTACTTGCCGGCGGCCGCGAAACCGATCCGGTCGTAGATCTCGCTGAACTTGTGCAGCGCACGGGACGGGTTCTCGCCGACGAACACAATGCCGTCGGCGTACTGCAGCACGACGAGGCTGCGGCCGCGTGCGATGCCCTTGCGGGCGTATTCCGCCCGGTCGGCCATGGCCTGCTGGGGTGACACATAGAACGGAGTCGACACCGGCTGTCCGTCCCTTTCTTCTGGGCTCCTGAGGGGCGGCGAATGGTCAGAGCAGGGCGGCGCGCGGACCGTCGGGCTGCTCCAGCCGACGGTTGGTGACCTTGCGGGCGAGCTCCTGCGACTGCTCGTCCGTCAGCCTGCGGAATCCCTCGTCCGTGATGACCGTGACGATCGGATAGATGTGGCGGTACAGGTCCGGCCCACCGGTCGCCGAATCGTCGTCGGCGGCGTCGTACAGCGCCTGCACGACCAGCGTGGTGGCCTGCTCCTCCGTCAGGTCGGGCCGGTAGAGCTTCTTCATCGACCCCCGGGCGAAGATCGAACCCGACCCGGTGGCGGCGTAACCGTGCTCCTCGGAGCGGCCGCCCGTCACGTCGTAGGAGAAGATCCGGCCCTTCTCCTTGGCCTCGTCGTACCCGGCGAAGAGCGGCACCACGGCCAGCCCCTGCATCGCCATGCCCAGATTGCTCCGGATCATGGTCGAGAGCCGGTTCGCCTTGCCCTCCAGCGAAAGGGTCGTCCCCTCCACCTTCTCGAAGTGCTCCAGCTCCAGCTGGAACAGCTTGACCATCTCCACGGCCAGACCCGCCGTACCCGCGATGCCCACCGCGGAGTACTCGTCGGCCGGGAACACCTTCTCGATGTCCCGCTGGGCGATCATGTTCCCCATGGTCGCCCGCCGGTCACCGGCGAGCACGACCCCGCCGGGGAAGGTCGTGGCCACGATGGTCGTCCCGTGCGGCGCCTCGACGACACCCTCGGGCAGCTTGCGGTTGCCCGGCAGCATCTCGGGCGAGTGCGCGCCCAGGAAGTCCATGAAGGACGACGACCCCGGCGTCAGGAAGGCTGCCGGTAGACGCCCTGTGCTACGAGTGTTGGGTTCCACAGGTTTCCTTCCACGTAAGCGGCTGCACGCCGTATGACGTCCGGCCGATCCTTGAGCTGCCCGTTCCTACGTGGGGCCGAAGCAGCGTTCGCCTCGGACCCTACCCGTCCGATGATCGTCATCCACCTGCTCCGCCGGACTCTCTCGGCAGAGCCGTGACATCCCGCCCGGTCGGTGAATTCGCCGTGCGGACGCTCTCCTCGCACTGGGGCTGCCATGTGCGGCCGGGCGGTACGGACCCTTTGGCCCGCACCGTCCATGGCTTCGA
This sequence comes from Streptomyces sp. NPDC006529, assembly GCF_040611795.1. NCBI lineage: Bacteria > Bacillati > Actinomycetota > Actinomycetes > Kitasatosporales > Streptomycetaceae > Streptomyces > Streptomyces sp. NPDC006529. The sequence continues at coordinate 32,049 of NZ_JBEXPB010000049.1, forward strand.
TCCGAAGGCCGGATGGCCTTATTGGCCACCTTTTTGCACGAATGACCTCACGAAATCCTCAGCATTCTCCTCAAGGACATCGTCAATCTCGTCAAGTACCGAGTCGACGTCGTCCGAGAGCTTCTCGTGCCGTTCCTGGACGTCCGAACTCGCCTCGGCGGTCGTCTCCTCGACCTCCTCGGTCGAGCGCGTCGCCTTCTGCTGTCCGCCGCCGGTGTCCTTGGTCGCCATGTCTACCTCACCCCGCTCGGTTCGCACGCTCACGTCGAGAGACCCGGGAATTCGGGATCCCTCAAGATCAGACCCTACGTCGGACCCTACAAGGAGGGTCCGACATTCGTCCCCGCAGTTGTCGGAAAAGCTCCGGCATAACGTCCGGTCTTCTCATGATTCCCGGACCGGGGGCCTTTCAGGCCCCTTCAGCGCCCCGAAAGGACCCGGACCAGGTCCTCCGCCGTGCGGCAGCGGTCCAGGAGTTCCTTCACGTGGGCCCGGGTGCCCCGCAGCGGCTCCAGCGTGGGGACGCGCTGGAGCGAGTCGTGGCCCGGGAGGTCGAAGATCACGGAGTCCCACGAGGCCGCGGCCACGTCGTCGGCGTACTGCTCCAGGCAGCGGCCGCGGAAGTAGGCCCGGGTGTCCTCGGGGGGCTTGGTCTCAGCCCGTTCGACGGCCGGCTCGTCCAGCAGCCGCTTGATCTTGCCGCGGGCCACCAGGCGGTTGTAGAGGCCCTTGTCGGGGCGGACGTCCGAGTACTGGAGGTCCACCAGCCCGAGCCGCGCCGCGTCCCAGTCGAGTCCGTCGCGCCTGCGGTAGCCCTCCAGGATCTCCCGTTTGGCGATCCAGTCCAGCTCCCCCGCCAGGCTCATCGGATCGGTCTCCAGCCGCCCCAGCACGTCCTCCCAGCGGGCCAGCACGTCCTTGGTCTGGTCGTCCGCGTCGGAGCCGAACCGCTCGTCGACGTACTTCCGGGCCAGCTCGAAGTACTCCATCTGAAGCTGTACGGCGGTCAGCGTGCGCCCGCTGCGCAGGGTGATCAGCTGGTGCAGGTCGGGGTCGTGGGAGACCTGGTGCAGGGTGCGCACCGGCTGGTCCACGGCCAGGTCGACGCTGATGAAGCCGTCCTCGATCATGGAGAGGACGAGGGCGGTGGTGCCGAGCTTGAGGTAGGTGGAGATCTCGGAGAGGTTGGCGTCGCCGATGATCACGTGGAGGCGGCGGTACTTCTCCGCGTCCGAGTGCGGCTCGTCACGGGTGTTGATGATGGGGCGCTTGAGGGTGGTCTCCAGGCCGACCTCGACCTCGAAGTAGTCCGCGCGCTGGCTGATCTGGAAGCCGTGTTCGCGGCCGTCCTGGCCGATGCCGACGCGGCCGGCGCCGGTGACGACCTGGCGGGAGACGAAGAAGGGCGTCAGGTGGCGCACGATGTCCGAGAAGGGGGTCTCCCGCTTCATCAGGTAGTTCTCGTGCGTGCCGTAGGAGGCGCCCTTGTTGTCGGTGTTGTTCTTGTAGAGGTGGATCGGCTGGGCGCCGGGCAGCTGGGCGGCCCGTTCGGCGGCCTCGGCCATGATCCGTTCGCCGGCCTTGTCCCAGAGGACGGCGTCGCGCGGGTTGGTGATCTCCGGCGAGCTGTATTCGGGGTGTGCGTGGTCGACGTAGAGGCGCGCGCCGTTGGTGAGGATGACGTTGGCGAGGCCGATGTCCTCGTCGGTGAGCTGGCTGTTGTCGGCGGCCTCGCGGGCGAGGTCGAAGCCGCGGGCGTCCCGCAGCGGGTTCTCCTCCTCGAAGTCCCAGCGGGCGCGTCGCGCCCGGTGCATCGCCGCCGCGTAGGCGTTGACGATCTGGGACGAGGTGAGCATGGCATTGGCGTTCGGGTGACCGGGGACGGAGATCCCGTACTCCGTCTCGATCCCCATTACTCGCCGTACGGTCATGCGGCCCTCCTTGCCCGGCGGCGCTTCCGATCGGAAGCGGCGCTCAAGTACCGCTGGTGCTCCGGTGCGTGTGCGGTGCCCGTCCCCGCACTGCGGATGCGGCGGTACGGAAGAGCCTAGAGCGGCTCCGCGCTGGTGGGGAGATCATTTCAATCATCGGCTTGGCCGGCCGCGGCCGAAAAGCAGTCGGCTGCGGGTGCCCCGGTGGGGGGACCCGCAGCCGCCCCGCTGTGTCAGAGGTACTGGCCGGTGTTGGCCACCGTGTCGATGGAGCGTCCGGTGTCCGCGCCCTGCTTTCCGGTGACGAGCGTGCGGATGAAGACGATCCGCTCGCCCTTCTTGCCGGAGATGCGGGCCCAGTCGTCGGGGTTGGTGGTGTTGGGCAGGTCCTCGTTCTCCTTGAACTCGTCCACGCACGCCTGGAGGAGGTGGGAGACGCGAAGGCCCTTCTGGTTGTGCTCGAGGAAGGCCTTGATGGCCATCTTCTTCGCACGGTCCACGATGTTCTGGATCATCGCGCCCGAGTTGAAGTCCTTGAAGTAGAGGACTTCCTTGTCGCCGTTGGCGTACGTGACCTCGAGGAAGCGGTTCTCCTCGGACTCGGCGTACATCTGCTCGACGACGGTCTGGATCATGCTGTGGACGGTGACGGCCGGGGAGCCCTGGTGTTCGGACAGGTCGTCCGTGTGCAGGGGCAGGCTGGCCTTGAGGTACTTGGCGAAGATGTCCTTCGCGGCTTCCGCGTCCGGGCGCTCGATCTTGATCTTCACGTCGAGACGGCCGGGCCGCAGGATGGCCGGGTCGATCATGTCCTCGCGGTTGGAGGCGCCGATGACGATGACGTTCTCCAGGCCTTCCACGCCGTCGATCTCGGCGAGCAGCTGGGGGACGATGGTGTTCTCCACGTCCGAGCTGACTCCGGATCCGCGGGTGCGGAAGAGGGATTCCATCTCGTCGAAGAAGACGATGACGGGGGTGCCCTCGCTCGCCTTCTCCCGGGCACGCTGGAAGACGAGGCGGATGTGCCGCTCGGTCTCGCCGACGTACTTGTTGAGGAGCTCGGGGCCCTTGATGTTGAGGAAGTAGGACTTCCCCGCGGGCTGGCCGGTGACCTCGGCGACCTTCTTGGCCAGGGAATTGGCGACCGCCTTGGCGATCAGCGTCTTTCCGCAGCCGGGGGGGCCGTAGAGGAGGATGCCCTTGGGCGGGCGCAGTTCGTGTTCCTTGAAGAGGTCGGGGTGGAGGTACGGGAGCTCGACGGCGTCGCGGATCAGCTCGATCTGGTCGCCCAGGCCGCCGATCTTCTCGTAGTCGATGTCCGGGACCTCTTCGAGGACGAGTTCCTCGACCTCGCTCTTGGGCACCACTTCGTAGACGTAGCCGGACCTGGGTTCGAGCAGGAGGGCGTCGCCGGGTCGGATGATGATGTCCAGGAGCGGCTCGGCGAGCCTCACCACCCTTTCCTCGTCGGTGTGCCCGACCACCAGGGCGCGCTCGCCGTCCTCGAGGATCTCCTTGAGGGTGACGATGTCCCCGGCCCGTTCGAATGCCATGGCCTCGACCACGTTGAGGGCTTCGTTGAGCATGACCTCCTGGCCACGCCTGAGGTCCTCGGGTTCGACGCTGGGGCTGACGTTCACGCGGAGCTTGCGGCCCCCCGTGAAGATGTCGACCGTGCCGTCGTCGTTCGACTGGAGGAAGACTCCGAAGCCGGCGGGGGGCTGTGCGAGCCGGTCGACTTCTTCCTTGAGGGCCACGATCTGGTCGCGGGCCTCACGGAGCGTATTGGCGAGCCGCTCGTTCTGTGCGGACACACCGGCCAGATTTGTCTGGAGCTCGACGATCCGCTCTTCGAGAATCCTCGTGTGTCGCGGAGAGTCGGCGAGCTTACGTCGCAGGACGGCGATTTCCTGCTCGAGATAGGCAACCTGACCGGCGGGGTCATCGGACCCTCGCCCCGGCCGGATGCCGCGGGTGATGTCATCGTCGTGGGCTGCCACGGTCCTCACCTCCTCCAAGGGGAGCTGGACGCTTCCTGACCCTACCTGGGCTGGTGGTGATTGAAACCCCTAGATCACAAAGACGGTAGGGGTGTGTCCGATCTTCACCCTTGCGTACTCCCTCACGCCAAGGAAATACCCACCCTTCAACATCGGAAAGCAGCCGGTTGTAAGGTCGAACTGTTCAACACCCGTCAGGGCTCGCGCGACTTGCTGCGACTTGTGACCGGAGTGGATCACCGAAGACAGGGAACGGCAGGAGATATGACCGTGCAGCACGAGGCTCAGACGGGCGGTGCCGGCGAGGGCGGGGAGCTGCTGGAGGTCTGGATCGACCAGGACCTCTGCACCGGGGACGGGATCTGTGTGCAGTACGCACCGGAGGTCTTCGAGCTGGACATCGATGGTCTGGCGTATGTGAAGAGCGGGGACGACGAGCTGTTGCAGGAGGCGGGGGCGACTACTCCGGTTCCGCTGCCGCTGTTGCGGGACGTGGTCGATTCGGCCAAGGAATGTCCGGGGGACTGCATCCACGTGCGCCGGGTTTCGGACAGGGTCGAGGTCTACGGTCCCGACGCGCAATAGCGGGGGTTGCGGAATCAAACCCGTTTCGGGTCCGGGTCCGTAAGCTCCTGGCTGAATTTTCCGCCGGTCCAGCGCCACTTGGACTGCTGCTTCACGTCGGGTGCGTAGCCCGGTACCCGGGGTGAGGAGTACCCGCGCAGGGTCGCGGTGACGGTGTGGTCACGCAGGGCGAGGTCGGTGACGGTCTTGCGGTCGCCGGGGGCGAGCAGGGTGGCGACGACTCTGGGAGGCGTGTCGGCGGCCGGGGCCGCAGTAAGGACGTAGAGGGCGTGGGGCGGGGTGCCGGAGCCGGCTTCGCAGCGGACGGCGGCGACGGTTTCGGGGCGGTCGTCGCCGTCGAGGTCGCCCTGGGCGGTGGCGATGACGCGCTGGGGTACGCCGTGGCAGTCGAGCGGGAAGACGACGGCGGCCGGGTCGGGTGCGGTGGCGGGGGTGGCCGCGGGTCCGGCGGCGGCGTTCTGCGGGGCGGAGGCGGCGGCGGGGCCGGGCTGGAGGAGGGCGGCGGCGCCGATGACGACGGCCAGCGCCACCGCGGTGGCCATCCAGTGCACCGGTCGGGCGTCGGTGTGGGCCTGGTCCGGGGCGGCGGGGGTGTGCGGCACGCGGGGCGTCTCCTGAGGGCGGCGCTGACGGGGAGCCAGCATCGTGCCACACCTCACACGGGGGTGGAACGGGCGGGTCCGTCGTGGCGCTGCGCGGGGGTCCTGTGTGGTGGTTGTGCGTGGTGGTGCCCGTGGTGGTCCAACGAAGAGGCGCCGGTGCGCGGTTCCCGCGGTGAGCGGGGAACTGCGCACCGGCGCCGGTGCGTTGTGCGGGCCGTGCGGCGGGTGGGTCAGCCGCGGTCGGTTGGCGCGGTGCGCTCGGTCTCGGCGGTGCGTTCGGCGGAGCGGCTGCCGGGGCCGTCGTAGTCCTCACCGTAGGCGCCCTTGGAGGGGCGGCGGCGGCGCAGGGGTGCTTCGACGCCGTCGGCGAGGCGCCGGGCGGTGACGAGGAAGCCGGTGTGGCCGATCATGCGGTGGTCGGGGCGGACGGCGAGGCCTTCGACGTGCCAGTTGCGGATCATCGATTCCCAGGGCTGCGGTTCGGCGTAGCAGCCGAACTCGCGGATGGATTCGACGGTGCGCGAGAGCTGGGTGGTGGTGGCCACGTAGCAGCAGAGGATGCCGCCGGGGACGAGTGCCTTGGAGACGGCCTCCAGGCATTCCCAGGGGGCGAGCATGTCGAGGATCACGCGGTCGACGTCGGTGTCGGACAGGTTGTCCTGGAGGTCGCCGACGGTGAGCTGCCATGCGGGGTGGGGGCCGCCGAAGTAGCGTTCCACGTTCGCGGTGGCGATCTCGGCGAAGTCCGGGCGTCGTTCGTAGCTGTGGAGCATGCCCTGGTCGCCGATCGCGCGGAGCAGGAAGCTGCTCAGCGATCCGGAGCCGACACCGGCTTCGACGACGCGGGCGCCGGGGAAGATGTCGGCGAAGGCCAGGATCTGGCCGGCGTCCTTGGGGTAGACCACGGCGGCGCCGCGGGGCATGGACAGGACGTAGTCGGGGAGCAGGGGGCGCAGCGCGAGGTAGGCGACGTTGCCCGTGGTGCGGACAACGCTGCCCTCGGGAGCACCGATCAGCTCGTCGTGCGGGAAGGAACCCTTGTGGGTGTGGAAATTCTTCCCGGCTTCGAGCGTGAACGTGTAGTGGCGGCCCTTGGGGTCGGTGAGCTGTACCTGGTCCCCGACCTTGAAGGGCCCGCGTCGGCGGGCGGCACCGGTCGGTTCGGACATGTGACCAGTGTATTGGCTCTATGGGTGGGGGCGTGCCATGGCCTTCACGAAGGCCTTTTCGACGTCGAGGGTGGACAGGACGCCGTAGATCCGGCCGCCGGGTTCGAGGACGAGGTATTCGCTGGCGGGATGGGCGCGGAGGCGGTCGAGGAGGTCTTCGCCGGCGAGTTCGGCGGAGACCTTCATGCCGTCGGTGAGGTCTTGGGCGAGGGTGCTGACGGCGACCCAGGGGCGGCGGTGTTCGGGTACGGAGGCGATGGCGGCTTCGCGGACGAGGGCGGTGGGGTCGCCGTGGCCGTCGACGACGACGAGGGCGCGGGCTCCGGCGTCGTTGGCGCGGCGCAGTGCTTCGGAGAGGGGGGTGGCGGATTCGACGGGGATGGCGCGTCGGGTGAGGGTGCGGGCGCGCAGTTCGGGGAGGTGCTGGCGCAGGCGGGCCATGCGGAGGCTGTTTCCGGCGCCGGTCCACATGATGCCGGCGAGGATCGCGGCGAGGAGGGCGTTCATGACGGTGTCCATGCCGCCGAGGTCCTGGGTGCCGGCGCCGCTGATGATTCCGGTGCCGGTGAGGAGGGGGAGGCCGAAGAGGACGGCGACGGCGATGGCGCGGCCGACCCAGGCGGCGGTGATGGTGCCGGTCATGGGGTTTTTGGTGAGGCCCCAGATGACGGCGCGGAGCATGCGGCCGCCGTCGAGGGGAAGGCCGGGGAGCAGGTTGAACGCGGCGACGAGGAGGTTGGAGATCATGAGGCCGGCGAGGAGGACGCCGGGGACGGTGGGGGGGTCGACGGCTTTCATGCCGAGGTAGAAGGCTCCGGCGAGGAGGAGGGAGAGGAGGGGGCCGACGAAGGCGAGGACGAATTCGCGGGCGGGGCTCTCGGATTCCTTTTCGATTTCGGAGACGCCGCCGAAGAACTGGAGCTGGATGCGGCGGACGGGGAGTTTGAAGCGGAGGGCGGCGATGGTGTGGGCGAGTTCGTGGACGAGGACGGAGGCGTAGAAGGCGACGGCGAAGAAGAGGGCGACGAGGTAGCGGGCGGGTCCGAGGTCGGGCAGGACGCGTTCGAGCTGGTTGCCGAAGATCCAGGTGATGAGGGCGGCGACGAGGAACCAGCTGGGCGAGACGTAGACGGGTACGCCGAAGGGGCGTCCCATGAGGATTCCGCCGCCAGGTCCGGAACGGCGGCCTGTGTGCTCGCCGTTTTCGTCGGTGTCTGCCACGGGTGTCCTTCGGTCGGTCGGTGCTGTCCGTGTGGTGCTGTCCGTGCGGTCCGGCCTGGTGGGTGGGGGGCGCGGTGGCGCGGTGTGGTGCTCCGATCATGCAGTGCGAGGGGGGTCGGCGTCGATGGTATGCCGGTGCTGTCGGCGGCGGGTCGTAGGGTTTCGGTATGACGACGAGCCCCGGTAGTGGTCCGGCCGAAGCAGCGCGGCCTTCTTCGCTCTCCCCTTCGCGGGCGAGCGATTTCATGCGGTGTCCGTTGCTGTACCGGTTCCGGGTGATCGACAAGTTGCCGGAGAAGCCGAGTGCGGCGGCGACGCGGGGGACGCTGGTGCACGCGGTGCTGGAGCGGCTTTTCGATCATCCGGCGGTGGAGCGGACGGCGCCGCGGGCGAAGGCGTTGATTCCGGGGCAGTGGGAGCGGTTGGTGGAGGCGCGGCCGGAGCTGACGGAGCTGTTTCCGGGGGATGACGGGGGCGAGGCCCTGGCGGGCTGGCTGACGGAGGCGGAGTCTTTGGTGGACCGGTGGTTCACGTTGGAGGATCCGACGCGGCTGGAGCCGGTGGAGCGGGAGTTCTTCGTGGAGACGGAGCTGGATTCGGGGCTGCGGCTGCGCGGGATCATCGACCGGGTGGACGTGGCGCCGTCGGGTGAGGTGCGGATCGTCGACTACAAGACGGGGAAGGCGCCGCGGCCGGAGTACGCGGAGGGCGCGCTGTTCCAGATGAAGTTCTACGCGCTGGTGGTGTGGCGGTTGAAGCGGGTGGTGCCGCGGCGGCTGCAGCTGGTGTATCTGGGCAGTGGTGATGTGATCACGTACGACCCGGTGGTGGAGGACCTGGAGCGGATGGAGCGCAAGCTGCTGGCGCTGTGGGAGGCGATCCGGGAGGCGACGGAGACGGGTGACTGGCGCCCGCGGCCGACGAAGCTGTGCGGGTGGTGTGATCACCAGGCGGTGTGTCCGGAGTTCGGTGGTACTCCCCCGGTGTATCCGCTGGTCATCACCCCGCGGGCGGAGGTGGAGCGGGCGCCGCAGGCGTGAGCGGTGGGTCAGGGCAGAATGGGCCGGGTCCTGGCGGGCCGCCGCGGTTGTCCGGGGCCGTCCTGCCGACCGACCTATTTCGAAGGAGACCCTGTGGCGATCCGCGTCCTGCTGGTCGACGACCAGCCCCTGCTGCGCACCGGCTTCCGGATGATTCTGGAGGCCGAGGGGGATCTGGTGGTCGTGGGTGAGGCCGGGGACGGTCTGCAGGCGATCGACCAGGTCCGGGCGCTGCAGCCGGATGTGGTGCTGATGGACATCCGGATGCCGCGGATGGACGGGGTGGAGGCGACGCGGCAGATCACGGGTCCGGGGCGGGACGGTCCGGCGAAGGTTCTGGTGCTGACCACGTTCGATCTGGACGAGTACGTGGTGGAGGCGCTGCGCGCGGGGGCCAGTGGGTTCTTGTTGAAGGACGCGCCGGCGGTGGAGCTGGTGCAGGCGATCCGGGTGGTGGCGGCGGGCGAGGCGATGCTGGCGCCGAGCATCACGCGGCGGTTGCTGGACAAGTACGCGGGGCACCTGCCGTCGGGTGAGGCGGCCGTGCCGAACACGCTGGGGACGCTGACCGAGCGTGAGGTGGAGGTGTTGAAGCTGGTGTCGCGGGGGTTGTCGAACGCGGAGATCGCGGCGGACCTGTTCGTGAGCGAGACCACGGTGAAGACGCATGTGGGTCATGTGCTGACGAAGCTGGGGCTGCGGGACCGGGTCCAGGCCGCGGTGTACGCGTACGAGAGCGGCCTGGTCCGCCCGGGAGCGCAGTGACTCCCTGAGGCGGGGCGGCCGGGCGGCTGGGGTGGGGGCGGGTCGGCCCTGGGCGGGTCAGCCCTTGCTGATCTCCCAGAAGCGGAAGACGGTGGAGGCGTCCAGGGACCACTGGAGGCCGGCGATGTCGGGGCGGGCGACCGCGTACTGCTTGCCCTGCCAGAGCGGGAGGATGGGCACTTCGTCGGCGACGATGTCCTGGAGGCGGGTGAAGTCGGCGGTGGTGGCGGTGCGGTCGGCCTTGGCGGAGGTCGCCGGGATGATGGCCCCGGTGATCTCCTTGTTGTCGTAGTTGTTGCCGAGGACGTTGTCGGGGCCGAAGAAGGGCTGCGTGAAGTTGTCGGCGTCGGGGTAGTCGGGGACCCAGCCCTTGACGTAGACGCCGTACTTGCCGGCCTGGATGTCCTTCTCGTACTGGGCGAATTCGACGGACTTGACCTCGGCGTCGAAGAGGCCGCTGGTGTTGAGCTGCTTGGCTATGGCCTGGAACTGCTGGTCGGTGGAGGGCCCGTAGCGGGACGGGGTGGACCAGAGGGTGAGCTTGATCTTGTCCTTGTAGCCGGCGGCCTTGAGGAGGGCCCTGGCCTTCTCGGGCTGGGGGCTCCCGCCGTAGCGGTCGAAGAACGGCGTGCTGTGGCCGCCGATGCCGGCGGGGACGATCGAGTAGAGCGGGGTGGCGGTGCCGTCGTAGACGCTCTTGACGAGGGCCTCGCGGTCGACGAGGTAGGCGATGGCCTTGCGGACGGGGAGCTTGCCGACGACGGGGTCGTTCATGTTGAAGACGAGGTGTTCGACTTCGGCGCCGGCGCCCTGGACGATCAGGACCTTCTGGTCGCCGGTCTTGGCGGCCATGCCGGCGATGTCCTTGGCGGCGAGGCCGCGGAAGGCGAAGTCGACGTCGCCCGCTTCGAGGGCGGTCTTGAGGGCGCCCTCGTCCTCGTGGAAGAACTTCATCGTGATGCCGGTGTTCTTGGCCTTGGCCGTGCCGGTGTAGGCGCCGTTGACGGAGAAGGCGGCGCTCTTGGTGGTGAAGGAGTCCAGCGTGTAGACGCCGGAGCCGACGGCCTTGCCGTCGGTGCGGAGCTTGTCGGCCGGGTACTCGCGGTGGTCGACGATGGAGCCCGCGCCCGAGGCGATCTTGCTGGGGAAAGTCGCGTCGGGTGCCTTGAGGTGGAAGACGACGGTCTTGTCGTCGGGGGTGTCGATGCGGGTGACCGAGGCGAACATGACGGCGGGGCCGTTGGCGTCGTTGATCTTCAGCGTGCGCTCGAAGGAGTACTTGACGTCCTGGGAGGTGAGGCTGTCGCCGTTGCTGAACTTCAGCCCGTCGCGCAGGGTGCACTTGTACACCTTGCTGTCGCTGCCCTCGAACGCGCAGGAGCGGGCGGCGTCCGGTTCGGGGGTGGTGCCGCCCTTGGGGAAGGCGAGCAGCGACTGGAAGACGTTGTTGAAGAGGAGCCAGGAGCCGGGGTCGTAGCCGGACGCGGGGTCCGTCGAGCGCACGTCCGCGGACATGCCCATGACGACGCCCTTGCCGTTGCCGGCGGCGCCGCCGTCCTGTGCGCCGCAACCGCTGAGCAGCGCGGCGGCGGTGACCGCCCCGAGCGGGGCGGTCAGCCACTGGTTACGTCTCATCACGAACGTCCTTCACAGTCGAACCGTCTTGTGGGCGCCGGCCCGCGGGTGCCGCGGGCCGGCGGTCGCCGTGGTGCTCAGCCGCTGACGCCGCGGCCGAGTTCCCAGAGCTGGAGGTCGGAGATGGAGTTGACCGACCACTCCACACCGGTGATGCCGTCGCGTGCGGCGACGTACTGCTTGCCCTGCCACAGGGGCAGGACGGGGACGTCGTCGGCGACGATGTCCTGCATCTCCGCGATCGCGGGGGCGGCGACGCTGCGGTCGACGGCGCGGCGCGATTCGGGGATGAGCTTGGAGCGCACCGTGGTGTTGGCGTACGGCGTGCCCAGGAAGTTGTCCTGCTCCAGGAACGGGGCGAGGAAGTTGTCGGCGTCGGAGTAGTCGGGGAACCAGCCGAGGCCGAAGGCGGCGAAGTCGCCCTTCTTCTGCGCGGGGCGGAAGGCGGCCCAGTCGCTGCCCTGGACGGTGACGTCGAAGAGCTGCGTGGAGTTCAGCTGGGCCTTGAGGGCCGCGAACTCGGCGGCGGTGCCGTCGCCGTAGTGGTCGTTGGTGTAGTTCAGGGTGAGCTTGACCGGGGTCTTGATGCCGGCTTCCTTCAGCAGGCTCGCGGCCTTGGCGGTGTTGGCCTCGCCGTACTTGTTGAAGAAGGAGTTGACGTGGCCGTTGACCGTGGTGGGGACCAGGGAGTAGAGCGGCTGCGCTGACTTGCCGTAGACCTTGGAGATGAGGGCGCTGCGGTCGACGGCGGCGGCGAGCGCCTGGCGCACGGCCTTGTCCTTGACGACCGGGGCCTCGGTGTTGAAGCCGATGTAGCGGATTTCGAGGCCGGGAAGCGGGACGAGCTTGACGCCCTTGGGCGGCTTGGCGGCGAAGTCCTGGATCTGGTCGGGCGACAGGGTGCGCGAGACCATGTGGATGGAGCCGTCGGTGAGGGCCTTGCCCATGGCGGCGGAGTCCGTGAAGGTGCGCAGTTCGACCTTGTCGTTCTGCGGTTTGATGTCGCCCTTGTAGTTCGGGTTCTTGCTGAAGACGGCGCGGACGAGGTGGTTGTCCTTGACCTCGGCCTTCATCGTGTACGGGCCGGAGCCGTCGACGGCGAAGCCCTCGCGGAGCTTCTTGGCGTCGTAGGTCTTCTGGTTGACGATGCCGGCGGCGGGCGTCGACAGCTTGTACGGGAAGGTGGCGTCCGGGGTCTTCAGGTGGAAGACGACGGTGTCCGCGCCCTTGGCCTCGACCGTGTCGAGGGTGGAGAGCAGGGAGACCGGGCCGTTCTCGTCCTTGATGGCGAGGACGCGCTCGATGGAGAACTTGACGTCCTTGGCGGTGAGCGGGTCGCCGTTGGCGAACTTCATCCCGGTGCGCAGGGTGCAGCGGTAGCTCTCGTTGCCCGCGTCGGTGAAGCGGCAGTCGGAGGCCGCTTCGGGGACGGGCTGTCCGCCGCCGCGCGGGGTGTGCATCAGGGTCTGGACGGTCTGGCGCAGTACGTTCCAGGTCCCGGCGTCGTAGGCGTAGGCGGGGTCGAACGGGGCGGGCACCGTGTCGGCGGCCTCGAACCGGTCGGTGGTGCCGACGACGATCGCTCCTGTGCCCGCTCCGGTTCCGCTGGTGCTGCCGCAGGCGGTCAGCGCGGGGGTGAGCAGGCCGGCCGCGGCCGTCAGCACCATGGTCTTGCGGTTCATCCTCGAAAAACTCCCTCAACCCGGCACTTGTTCACAGCGGTGAAAAGGGCGCTGCGTGCGTCGCCCGTTCAGGGCGGAACGATCGGGCCGGTGGTGTGACGATCGGTCCACGCGACTCCGGCACAGGGGTGTGTGCACGGGGCGGCTGAGGTGCGGCGCAGTGCCCGCGTCGACATTAGTGGGCCTGGAAGGGATGGCTTGAATCGGTCGCGGCGGGGGTGTACGCGCACCGTGAGGGCGGGAGTACGGCGGCTCACACCGATGTCCGCGCGGATTCGGTCAGGAGCTGATCAATCGGGACACATGGGAAGCCCTCGGGGGCTCCGGAGACGCCGCAGGGCAGTCGTCCCGGTGACGAAGGTCACCCGGACAACTGCCCTGGCAAGGATGGAATTTCGGCCTCCGGGGCTCCGTACCGGACGGTCTGCGGTGGGAGCTGCCCCTGACCCCCATTCCGTTCGGAAACCCAGCGTGCGCGGTCAGTTCATCAAAGTGATGAGGGAGCGCAGGAAGGTCAGGTCCACGTCCTCCAGGGAGCGGACGACGGTACGGCCGGGGGCGGCCGGGATGAGGCCCACGGACGGTACGGCGACCACCCGGCAGCCGGCGGCTTCGGCGGAGGCGACCCCGGTCGCGGTGTCCTCGACGACGGCGCACCGCGAGGGGTGGGCGCCCAGCGTCCGTGCGGCGATCAGGTAGGGGTCGGGGTGGGGCTTGGTGCGGGGCACCTCGTCCCCGGCGATGCTGACCGCGAAGCGGTCGGGGCCCAGCGAGCGCAGGACCCGGTCGATGACCCGGCGGTGCGAGGCGGACACGAGGGCGGTGGGGACGTTGTGCCGGGCGAGCTCGGAGAGCAGCCGCTCGGCGCCGGGCATCATGGGCACGGCGTCGGCGATGCGGGCTTCGAAGCGCTCGTTGAGCAGGACGGAGAGCTCGGCGAGGCCGATGTCGGCGCCGGTGGACTGGATCAGGAAGGCGGCGCTGCGGCTCATGGGGCCGCCGACGACGATGTCGCGCCAGGACTCGTCCAGCCGGTGGCCCAGCTCGCCGAAGATGTCGACCTCGACGTCCCACCAGAACCCCTCCGTGTCGACGAGCGTGCCGTCCATGTCGAGCAGCACCGCCTGGAGGGCATGTCCGTCGGCCGTACGGGCGACGGGCGCGGGAACGGTGCTGGTCATCCGGCACACCTCTCTGAGGGGACGAGAAGGCCGGTCACCGCTCCCGTCCGGTATGTCCCGGGGAAACAGGCGACCGGCCTGTATGGGACCGACAAGTGTACGTCGGTCCGCGTCAGCGTGCGTTGAAGTACTTCGCTTCGGGGTGGTGGATGACGATGGCGTCGGTGGACTGTTCGGGGTGGAGCTGGAACTCCTCGGAGAGGTGGACCCCGATGCGCTCCGGCTGGAGGAGGTCGGCGATCTTGGCGCGGTCCTCCAGGTCGGGGCAGGCGCCGTAGCCGAGTGAGAAGCGGGCGCCGCGGTACTTCAGGTCGAACATGTCCTCGACCCGGGACGGGTCCTCGCCGGCGTAGCCGAGTTCGGCGCGGACGCGGGCGTGCCAGTACTCGGCCATGGCTTCGGCGAGCTGGACGGACAGGCCGTGCAGTTCGAGGTAGTCGCGGTAGGCGTCGGCGGCGAACAATTTGGCGGTGGCCTCGCCGATCTTGGAGCCGACGGTGACGACCTGGAGGCCGATGACGTCGGTTTCGCCGGATTCCTCGGGGCGGAAGAAGTCGGCCAGGCACAGGCGGCGGCCGCGGCGCTGGCGGGGGAAGGTGAACCGGGTCCGCTCGTTGCCCTGCTCGTCCAGGATGATCACGTCGTCGCCCTTGGACACGCACGGGAAGTAGCCGTAGACCACGGCGGCTTCCAGCAGGTTCTCGGTGTGCAGCTTCTCCAGGAGCCCGCGCAGCCGCGGCCGGCCCTCGCTCTCGACCAGCTCCTCGTACGTCGGCCCGCCCGCGCGGGCCTGCTTGAGCCCCCACTGGCCCTTGAAGAGGGCGCCCTCGTCCAGCCAGGACGCGTAGTCCTTGAGCGGGATGCCCTTGACCACCCGCGTCCCCCAGAACGGCGGGACCGGCACCGGATTGGTGACGGAGACGTCGGAGCGGGCCGGGCCGCCGTCCGGCTCCTCCTCCACGACCAGGGGCGTGTCGCGCTTGGCGACGCGGCGCTGCTTCAGCTCGGGCAGGGCGGCGCCCGGGACGCCGCGCTTCACCGCGATCAGGGCGTCCATGAGGCGCAGGCCTTCGAAGGCGTCGCGGGCGTAGCGGACTTCGCCTTCGTAGATCTCGTGGAGGTCTTGTTCGACGTAGGCGCGGGTGAGGGCGGCGCCGCCGAGGATGACGGGGTAGTCGGCGGCCAGTTTGCGCTGGTTGAGTTCCTGGAGGTTCTCCTTCATGATCACCGTGGATTTGACCAGCAGCCCGGACATGCCGATCACGTCCGCGCGGTGTTCCACCGCCGCTTCCAGGATCGCCGAGACCGGCTGCTTGATCCCGATGTTGACCACGTTGTAGCC